>DATMAZ010000219.1:0-7319 GCA_035559675.1 Candidatus Limnocylindria bacterium | reverse complement strand
CCGCCGCAGAGACGTCGTTCGTCATGGGGAGGAGACTGCCATGAGACTACTGCCGTTCGCCTGCGTTGCGCTGGCTCTCGGTGCGCCCGCGCAGGCCGAGAAGGGGCCGCCAGCCGACGCGCCGGCTGGCGTGCTCACGCTCGAAGCGGCCGTGGCGCGCGCGTTGGCCGCGAGCCCGGCCGTGCAGGCCGCGGTGCGTGGCGTGCGGGTGCACGAGGCGCTCGCCGCGCAGGCCGGCGCCCTGCCGAACCCCGAGCTGCACAGCGAGGTGGAGAACGTCGGCGGATCCGGGAACCGCGAGGGCTTCGAACAGACGGAGAGCACCGTCAGCGTGCTGCAGCGCTTCGAGCTGGGCGGGGACCGCGCGGCGCGGATGCGCGTGGCGGAGGGGGAGCGGCAGCGGACCGTGTGGGATCTCGAGGCGGCGCGGCTCGCCGTCGTGGCCGACACGACCAAGGCCTTCGTCGGCGTGCTGGCGGCACAGGAACGCGTGCGGCTGGCGCGCGAGATGGAGCGCCTGGCCGACGAGACGGCGACGGCGTTCACGAAGAGCGTCGCCGCGGGCGCGGCGTCGCCGGTGAATGCCGCCTGGGCGCGGGTCGCGGTCGCCCGGGCGGCCGTGGCGCGCGAGCAGGCGGAGCGCGTGCTCGCGGCGAAGCGGACGCTGCTCGCCGCCACCTGGGGCGGAACGCACGCGTCGTTCGCGCGCGTCGCTGGCGAGCTCGACCGGCTGCCGCCCGTTCCGGTGGAAGCCGATCTCCTGGAGGCCCTCGAGCGCGCGCCCGCAATCGCTCGCTGGAGCACCGAGGAGCGGGCACGCGAGGGCGACGTCGCGCTCGAACGCGCGCGTCGCATCCCGGACGTCACCATCGGGGCCGGCGGCCGGCACTTCAGCGACAACGGCGACAACGCGCTGGTCTTCGAGGTGAGCCTGCCGCTGCCGGTGTTCGATCGGAACACCCAGGCCGTGGCGGCGGCGCGCGAGCGCCTGGCGCAGGCTCGCGACGAGGCGGCCGCGGCGCGCGCCGCAGCCCGCGCCGCCCTGGTCGAGACCCGGCTGGAGCTTGCCGAGGCGCATGCCACCGCCACCGCGCTCACGACGCGGGTGCTGCCCGAGGCGCGGCGCGCGGCGCGGGACGCGCTCGCGGCGTACCGTCAGGGCGCGCTGCGGCCGATGGACGTCCTCGAGGCGCGCCGCACGCTCGTCGAGCTCGAGGAGGAGCGGCTCGACGCGCTCGAACGCGTCCACGTCGCCGCCGCCGAGCTCGCACGGTTCACCGCGGCGCCGCTCTCGCTTCCGCCCGGAGGAGGTGCCCGATGAGGCTGATGGTTGCGATGCTCGTGGCCTCGATTGCGTTCGCGGTGCCGGCGTGCGGCGCCGGGGACGCCGACGAGGCCCACCACGAAGCGGGCCACGAGGACGGACACGACGGCGAGGGCGAGCACGCGTTCACCGTCGAGGAGTTCGCCCGGTACGGCGTGACCCTGGCCGTGGCCGGGCCCGGCACGGTCGACCGGGGCATCGAGCTGCCGGGTGAGGTGCGTCCGAACGCCGACCGGCTCGCCCACGTGGAGCCGCGCTTTCCCGGGCTCGTCCGCGAGGTGCGCGTGAACACCGGAGACCGGGTGCGCGCCGGGAGCGTGCTCGCCGTCGTCGAGAGCGAGCACCTGGCGCCGTTCGAGCTGCGGGCGGCGTTCGACGGCACGGTGATCGACAAGCACATCGCCCCCGGCGAGGCCATCGGGCCCGATCACACCGTGTTCATCATCGCCGATCTGTCGACGGTGTGGGTAACGATCGACGTCTATCAGGAGGCGCTGCCGCTCGTGGAGCCCGGGCGCCCCGTGCACATCGTGGTGAGCCCCGGGCAGCTCGAAGCGGAGGGCACGGTGGCCTACGTGGCGCCGGTCGTCGAAGAGACGACCCGCACGGCGCAGGCTCGCGTGGTGCTGCCGAATACCGACGGGCGATGGCGGCCGGGCCTGTTCGTCACGGCGATGGTGTTCGATCCGATCGATGCGCTGGTGGTGATCCCGCGGCGGGCGGTGCACACGCTCGAGGGCCGGTCGGTCGTCTTCGTCGTCGACGGCGATCACTTCGAGCCGCGCACCGTCACGCTCGGGGCGACGGGACGCACCCGCGTCGAGGTGCGGCGGGGGCTCGCGGCGGGCGAGCGGATCGCCGACGAGAACTCGTTTCTGGTGAAAGCCGAGCTCGCCAAGGGCGAGGGCGGGCACGACCACTGAGGCGCCGATCATGCTCGAACGCATTCTCCGCTTCTCCATCGAGCACCGCAGCTTCGTGGTGCTGGCGACACTCGCCGCCGCCGTGCTGGGCGCGCGTGCCCTCACGGTCCTGCCGATCGACGCCGTGCCCGACGTGACCAACCGCCAGGTGCAGGTGAACGCGAGCGCGCCGGCGCTCTCGCCCGCCGAGGTCGAGGTGCAGGTGACCTTCCCGATCGAGACGGCGCTCGCCGGGATTCCGGGGCTCGCCTACACCCGGTCGTTCTCGCGCAGCGGCTTCGCGCAGGTGACGGCCGTGTTCGACGATCGCGTGGACGTCTACTTCGCCCGCCAGCAGGTGAGCGAGCGGCTCGCCGCCGTGCAAGGGAAGCTCCCCCCGGACGTCGAGACGGTGATGGGCCCGATCTCCACGGGGCTCGGCGAAGTGTACATGTGGACCGTCGAGTTCGAGCATCCCCACGGAGCGGGCGCGCCGGTGAAGGACGGTGCGCCCGGATGGCAGTCGGACGGCTCCTATCTCACGCCCGAGGGCGAGCGGCTCACGACCGACCTCGAGCGCGCGGCCTACCTCCGGACCGTGCAGGACTGGATCATCCGTCCGCAGCTCGTCGGGCTTCCCGGCGTCGCCGGCATCGACGCGAACGGCGGGTTCGTCAAGCAATACCACGTCGAGCCGGATCCGCGGCGCCTTGCCGCCTACGGCCTCACGTTCCACGACCTGCTCGAAGCGCTCGAACGCAACAACGTCAGCACGGGCGCGGGCTACATCGAGCACAACGGCGAAAGCTACGTGGTGCGCACCGCCGGACGGCTCCGCAGCCAGGACGACATCCGCGCGGTCGTGGTGCGCGAACGCCGGGGCACGCCGATCCGCGTGACCGACGTGGCCCGCGTGCACATCGGCGGCGAGCTGCGCACGGGGAGCGCCACCGAGAACGGCGAGGAGATCGTGCTGGGCACCGCGCTCATGCTGCTCGGGGCCAACAGCCGCACGGTCGCGGCGGCGGTCGACGCCAAGATGGCCGAGGTCGCCCGCAGCCTACCGCCGGACGTGCGCGCGCGCACCGTGCTGAACCGCATGACGCTGGTGGACGCCACCATTGCCACGGTCGCGACGAACCTCGCCGAGGGGGCGGTGCTGGTGATCGTCGTGCTCTTCCTCATGCTGGGCAACGTCCGGGCGGCCCTCATCACGGCGCTCGCGATCCCGCTCTCGATGCTGCTCACGGCCATCGGCATGGTCCAGACGCGCACCAGCGGGAACCTGATGAGCCTCGGCGCCATCGACTTCGGGCTCATCGTCGACGGCGCCGTGATCATCGTCGAGAACTGCCTGCGGCGGCTGGCCGAACGGCAGCAGGAGCTGGGGCGCGCGCTCACGACCCGCGAGCGTCTGGAGGTGGTGTTCGCCGCCACCAAGCAGGTCCGGACCGCCGCCGCCTTCGGCGAAGCGATCATCATCACGGTCTACGTACCCATCCTGGCGCTCACCGGGGTGGAGGGGAAGATGTTCCAGCCGATGGCGCTCACGGTGATCTTCGCGCTCACCGCGGCGTTCGTGCTCTCGCTCACCTTCGTGCCGGCCATGGTGGCGCTCTGGGTGCGCGGGCCGGTGGCGGAGCGCGAGAACCCGGCCGTGATCTGGGCCAAGCGCGTCTACGAGCCGGCGCTGCGGCTCGCGCTCGGCCATCGCGGCGCCGTGGTGGGTGTCGCGGTGGGGCTGTTCGCGGCCTCGGTGCTGCTCTTCCGCGGCCTCGGCCGCGAATTCGTTCCGACGCTGAGCGAGCTCGACATCGTGGTGATGGCCACCCGGATCCCCAGCACGAGTCTCACGCAGTCCACCGAGATGCAGCGGACGCTGGAGCGGCGGTTGAGCGCCTTGCCCGAGGTGGCGCTCGTCTTCTCGCGCACCGGGACGCCCGAGATGGCGGCCGACCCCATGCCGCCCTATTCGTCCGACACCTTCCTCATCTTGAAGCCGCGCGCGGAGTGGCCCGACCCGAGCGAGACCAAGGCGGACGTCGAGCGCCGCGTCGAACGGGCGATCGCCGAGGTGCCCGGACACGCCTACGAGATCACCCAGCCCATCGAGATGCGCTTCAACGAGCTGCTGGCGGGCGTTCGCAGCGATCTCGCCGTGAAGGTCTTCGGCGACGACTTCGACACGCTGTTGCCGGTGGCGCGTCGCATCGCCCGCGTGCTCGGCGACATCCCCGGGGCGAGCGGCGTGCAGGTCGAACAGGTAGCCGGCGCGCCGGTGCTCGGGATCGAGGTCGATCGTGCCGCGGCCGCGCGCTACGGCCTCACGGTCGCCGACGTGCAGGACGTGGTCGCCATGGCGATCGGCGGGCGCACCGCTGGCGAGGTCTTCGAGGGGGATCGGCGGTTCGACCTCGTGCTGCGGCTGGCCGAGACGACGCGCGCCGATCCGGTGGCGCTCCAGAACCTGCCCATCCCGCTCTCCCATACCGACGCGCCGCTCGTGAAGGTCGCGCTCGATGCGGACGACTTCGAGGAGGATCGACGGCACGCCGTCCCGCTCTCGGCCATCGCGAAGTTCACGGTCGCCGAGGGGCCGAATCAGGTGAGCCGCGAGAACGGCAAGCGCCGCATCGTGGTGCAGACGAACGTCCGCGGCCGGGATCTCGGCTCCTATGTCGAGGAAGCGCGCCGCCGCGTGGCGGCCGAGGTGACGTTGCCCGCGGGCACCTGGCTCGGCTGGGGCGGGCAGTACGAGAATCTGGAGCGCGCGCAGCGCCGGCTCGCGTTCGTGGTCCCGGTCTGCTTCCTGGTGATCGGGCTGCTCTTGTATTCGAGCTTCGGCGCCGTCCTCCCGGCGGCGATCGTGTTCTCGGGCGTGCCGCTGGCGCTCCCGGGGGGCGTCGCGGCGCTCTGGCTGCGCGACATGCCCTTCTCCATCTCTGCGGCCGTGGGTTTCATCGCGCTCTCCGGCGTCGCCGTGCTGAACGGGCTGGTGCTGGTCACCTTCATCGAGCAGCTGCGCGCCGGCGGCGCGGCGGTCGCGGACGCCATCGTGCGCGGGGCGGTGACGCGGCTCCGCCCCGTGCTCATGACGGCGCTCGTCGCCTCGCTCGGCTTCGTCCCGATGGCGCTCGCCACGGCGACCGGCGCGGAGGTGCAGCGACCGCTCGCCACGGTCGTGATCGGCGGCCTCGTCTCCAGCACCGCGCTCACGCTCTTCGTGCTGCCCGCGCTTTATGCGCTCGTCGCCCGGGCGGAGCCGGGCGGCCGCCCTTGACTCCGCGCCGCACGTGCGGATGCTCGGGCCCCGAAACGGAGGCCGGCATGAAGCGAGCGGCGTGGGGCATCGTGTTGGGGATGGTGGTCGGCACGGCAGCCACCGCCGGCGCGCAGCAGCAGATCGTGCTGCAGGAGGTGCTCGGGAGCTGGCGGGCCGACGAGACCCTGCAGTTCATCGAGCTGGTGATGGTGGACGACTTGCAGAACGCGACGGCCGGCCGCGCCGCGCTCGTGTTCCAGGACGCCACGGGCAGCACCCAGCAGACGTTTCTGTTCACCAAGGACATGCCCATCGGCGTGCTCGGCGCGTCGATTCTCGTGGCCACCGCCCGGTTCGGCGAGTTCGCGCAGCTCGTGCCCGATCTGGTGCTGCCGACGGGCATGCTGTCCCCGTCCGGCGGTCGGGTGTGCTACCGCGCGGCCAACGCCCTCGGCGAATTCTCGACCATCGACTGCCTCGCCTACGGGAGCTACTCGGGCGGCAACGGCACCTTCGGCTCCCCGGTGCGCGCCGCGCCCACCAACCGCTCGCTCGACCGCGTGCGCTACACCGGTATCAACCGCACCGACTGGGAGGGCCAGCTTCGCCCGACCGCCCGCCGCAACGACGGCACGGGGGTGGTGCTCGTCACGCAGTGCGGCAACGGCGCCATCGACCTCGGCGAGGACTGCGACGGCGACGACCTCGATGGGGCCACCTGCCAGTCGCTCGGCTACGTGCGCGGCAAGCTGCGCTGCTCGCAGTGTCAGTACAACACCAACAAGTGCACGTTCTGCGGGAACGACGAGCTGAACGACGGCGAGCAATGCGACGGCACCGATCTCGACGACACCGAATGCACCGCGCTCGGCTTCACGGGCGGTACGCTGGCGTGCACGGAGAAGTGCAAGTTCGACACCGCCGGCTGCTCGCCCACCTTCTACGTCCCGGGCAAGGGCCCCAAGAAGCACGACTGCCTCGCCGAGTGGCTGATCGAGAACGCGGGCCAGAAGCCGGGCGCCGACGGCAAGGCCAAGACCACGCAGAAGTGCACGCAGGGCGACCCGGGATGCGACTTCGACGCCGACCCGACGACCTGCACGTTCCGGGTGGCGGTGTGCTTCCGGCTGGCCGACGCGCGGCTGCCCACCTGCAGCGCCGGGACGGTGGCGACCTGGGAGCTGAAGAAGCCGCCGCTCGACGCCGGCTCCGCCGCCGGCGCGCTGCTCGATGCGGTGGCGGCGCTCGGCGGCACGGAGTCGGAGACCACGGTTACCTTCACGCCGCCGCTCGACGCCGGCTCGCCGTGTACGGCCCCCGTGCTGCTCGCGGTGCCGGTCAAGCAGAAGCTCAAGCTCAAGGCCAAGACGAGCGACGGCGCCGGCGACTCCGACGCGCTCACGCTCGACTGCCGGCCTTAGGGAGGCGCATGCGCGGTCGGGGGAGCAGCACCAATCCGCCCAACCGCTTCGAGGAGCTGCACGTCGATCTCGACGAGGAGGCGCGCGCCGAGGCCGAGCCCACGCGCTACTACCGCGACACGAGCCGCAGCGTGCTCGCGGAGAACGACAGCCCGGACGTGGGCTTCCGCTACAGCCTCAATCCCTACCGCGGCTGCGAGCACGGCTGCACGTATTGCTACGCCCGTCCCTCGCACGAGTATCTCGGCTTCAGCGCCGGGCTCGACTTCGAGCGGCGCATCATGGTGAAGACCGACGCGCCGGCCCTGCTGCGCGCGGCGTTCGCCTGCCCGAGCTGGCGGGGCGAGGTGGTGGCGCTCTCGGGGAACACCGATTGCTACCAGCCGGTCGAGCGCCGCCTGCAGCTCACC
>DATMAZ010000218.1:0-5666 GCA_035559675.1 Candidatus Limnocylindria bacterium | reverse complement strand
CGGGGGAGGCCACCGCGGCGTTCCTGGTGAGCCCGCCGTCGATGGAGAGCGTGCGCGCCGTGTGCCTCGCCGGCGAGGTGATGCCCGAGAAGTCGACGTACTTCCATCCGAAGCTCGCGGACGGCCTGGTGATCGACCTGGTTGGCCCGCCGTGGAGGTGAGGAGGTGGAGACCAGACGCCCGACCAATCCGGCCGCCGAGGAGATCCTCGGCCGCTACTTTCCCGCGCTCGACCACGGCTTCGTGGCGCTCGTCGACTACATGGGGTCGGACGAGGACGTCGAGCGGGCCGCGCGCGTGTCCTACGGCTACGGCACCCGCCGCTCGCAGGAGACGCGCGGGCTGATCCGCTATCTGCGCCGCCACCGCCACACCACGCCGAGCGAGATGGTGGAGCTCAAGTTCCACTGCGCCATGCCCATGTTCGTGGCCCGCCAGTGGATCCGCCACCGCATGAGCTCGGTGAACGAGTACTCCGGCCGCTACTCGCTCATCCCGCAGCTCTTCTACCTGCCGGCGGCCGAGCACCTGCAGGCCCAGAGCCAGACGAACCGCCAGGGTCGCGGCGGCGCCGCGCTCACCGCGCTGCATCCGCAGGCAGTCGAACGCTGGACGCGGCTGCGCGAGCAGGCCGCCGCCACCTACGAGTGGCTGGTCGGCGAGGACGTGGCGCGCGAGCTGGCGCGCATCGATCTGCCGCTGTCGACCTATACCCAGTGGTACTGGAAGATCGATCTGCACAACCTCTTCCATTTCCTGTCGCTGCGCGCCGACCCGCACGCGCAGTACGAGATCCGGGTCTACGCGCGCTTGATCGCCGGTATGGTGAAGCGCGTGGCGCCGCTCAGCTTCGAGGCGTGGTTCGACTACGAGTATGGCGGGGCGCACCTCTCGCGCGCCGAGCTGGCGGCGCTGCGCACGCTGGTCGGCGTGGCGGGCGAGGACCTCGTCGGCACGGCGAAGCGGCTCTCGGCCGCCGAGCTGGTGGCGCTCGGGCTCGCCAAGCGCGAGGCCGACGAGCTGCGCGAGAAGCTCACGGCCGCGCCCGCGATCGACGACTTCGATCTCGACCTCGCCGCGAGCGTCTCACCCGAGCACTTCGCGGCGCGGCTCGCCGAGGCCGTGCCGCGCGTGGACCGACCATGAGCGACGGCCCCGACGTCGCCGCCGCGGTCCGCCGGGGCGTGCGGCTGTTCAACCGGGGCCGCTACTTCACGGCGCAGCAGGTCTTCGAGGCGACCTGGCAGGAAACGACCGGCCCCGAGCGGGGGTTTCTCGAGGCGCTGGTGCAGCTGGCGGCGGGCATGCATCTGCGCACGCGCCGCGGCGCGCTCAAGGGCGCCGAGCACCTGCTCGTGCGCGCGCTGATCACGCTCGAGGACTGGAAGCCGGCGGCGTTCGGGATCGACGTCGAGCGGCTCACCGCCGACTTCGACGCCTACGTGCAGTGGCTGCGCGAGGTGAAGCGGCCCCACCGGCTGCTCGACCGCTGGCGCATCCCCCGCCTGCAGGCCCCCTGATTGCGCCGCAGATTGCTCGTTGACGGCATCGGCGAGCCGTCCCAAGAATCGAAGTGTCCGGTACCGTACACGGTCCGTCACACGTCACGTCGCGCAGCGTAAGGAGGCTACATGCGCGTACCAGCGTTGCTCGTGCTCGTGGGCCTTGAGCTCGCCGGGGGCAGTCGCCGCGCCGGTAGTTCCCCTGGTCGTCCCGATCCTGGGCCCGCGCCGGATACGGACGCTCCGGGTACTACGACCACGACGAGGACGATTGGGACCGCCGCGGGGGCTTGATCAGCGGCGGCGGGGTCGGCGCGCTCAACGCAACCGACTTCGACGACGACGTTCGCGACCGCCTCGGCGTCGAGGGCCGCGGCGGCTACCGCTTCCACGAGCATCTCGCCGTGGAGGCGCAGGTCACCTACCTGCACGATAACGGCGACGACCTCGAGGCCGGGAGCCTCGACTGCGAGACGTTGAGCGGCACCGCGAACCTGAAGATTTACATGCTCACCGGCCGCGTCCAGCCGTACGCCGTGGGCGGCGTGGGCGGCAGCTGGGTGCATCTCATGTCCGACGTGGACGGTGCTCGGTGCGCAGTATCGCTTCTCGACGGACGAGGGACGCGGGCGGCGGCCGGCGACGTCAGTTGCCGGCCGGTTGCTCGGCGGCGTTCGCCATGCCGTAGCGCTGCATCTTCATGAGCAGCCCGCGGTAGGTGAGCCCGAGCCGCTGCGCGGCGTGCGTTTTGTTGCCGTTGCAGGCCGCGATGGCCTCGCGGATGCAGTCCTGCTCGAAGCGGCAGACGGCGTCGCGCAGCGTCGTCGAGTGCGTCGCGTTCGGGCTCGGCGGAGGAAACGGCTCGAAGAGGTCGTCCTCGGTGATCGCCTCGCCGGCCGGACAGAGGATCAGCGCGCGCTCGATGAGGTTCGCGAGCTCGCGTACGTTGCCTTCGTAGGTATGGCGCTTGAGCGCCTCGATGGCGCGCGGCGTGAAGCCGGTCACCGGCTTCTTCAGCTTGGTGTTGAGGCGGGCGAGCAGGTGCTCGGCCAAAGCCGGGATGTCCTCGCGCCGGGCGGCGAGCGACGGAATCTCGATCGGGAAGACGCGCAGGCGGTGCAGCAGGTCGGCGCGGAACGTGCCGCGCCGCACGCGATCGCGGAGATCGCGGTTGGTGGCCGCGATGATGCGCACGTCGACGTAGACGGGCCGCCGCGCGCCGAGCGGCATGATCTCCCCCTCCTGCAGCACGCGCAGCAGGTGCACCTGCATGGTCGGGCTCGTCTCCCCGACCTCGTCCAGAAAGAGCGTCCCGCGGTGCGCCAGCTCGAAGAGACCGGGTTGATCGGTGGTGGCGCCGGTAAACGCGCCCCGACGATGGCCGAACAGCGTGCTCGCGAGCAGGCCTTCGTTCATGGTGCCGCAGTTCACCGCCACGAACAGCTTGTCGCGCCGCCGGCTTTCGTGATGCAGCGCGCGCGCGAACAGCTCCTTCCCGGATCCGGTCGGCCCCTCGAGCAGCACCGTGGTGTCGGTGTCGACCACGCGGCGGGCGCGCATGATCACCTGCTGCATGACGGGGCTGTCGCCGACGATGCGCGCGAAGCCGGCGCCGTCGATCGCCTGCTCCTGCAGGTAGCGGTTCTCGCTCGCGAGCCGCTCGTTGGCGATGCGCAGCTCCTCCACCAGGCGGGCGTTCTCGGCGTGCAGCCGGTCGTTGTGCGCGGTGAGATGGTGCGATTCGATCGCCTGCAGGATCGCCTCGCGCAGCTCGTGCGGATCGAAGGGCTTGCGGATGAAGCGCCCGATCCCGCCGACGTCGATGGCCTCGGCGAGAATGTCCTGGTCGTCATAGCCGGTGAACAGGATGGGGATCAGGTCGGGCCGGCGCGCGCGCGCGGCACGAATGAGCTCGAGCCCCGTCATGCCGGGCATGCGCTGGTCGGTCACCAGCACCACGATGGGCTCGCGCTCGATGGTGGCGAGCGCTTCGACGCCGTCCGAGGCGGTGAACAGCCGGCAGTGCCGGGCGCAGGTGACCGTGGCGACTTGCAGGACGTCGGGCTCGTCGTCCACGACGAGCACCGGCGTGTCACGATGCTCGGGCGCCGTCGCCACCGCGCGCAGCATCGGCAGCGGTCGGGGGACTGTCAAGCAGAAGCGACGACTCGGGCATCCTCCAAGTTAGGGGTATGGGGGGCGCCGCCGGGACCGCCGTGTCACACCAGGTCACGTGACGCCGCGCTCGCTTGGCACGCGCGTGCGGGCGTGGCCGGCGACGACGCTACGAACGGGGCTTCATGGGGCTAGGAACAACGCTTCGTGGCAAGCCGGCGTTTCACCTGGCGCCATCAGGGCTTCACGACGCTCCGGGACGGCATGGAACTTGATGTGGATTGGGGGCGTGGACCTTAGCACGTGGCTCCGGTCGTTCCTGCGGCGTCACGTGCTGCGCTTCCTGCGTAAGGGGCCGGCCGAAGGTCGTCGCTCAGGGGGGGCGGCGGCTTTCGGTCAATCCCCGGCTCGCGCCCCCCGGTCGTGCACAGGTGCGGTCGTCCGCCCTCGAGCCGTCGGCCGGCGCTCGAGCCGCAGGCCGCTTGAGGCGTAGGTCGTAGGTAGCGAGCGCCGCCTTTGCACCGAGCGCGCGGAATGGCTCTAACCGCCGGCGTGGAGTGGACACTCGAGAGCGTTCGCGCCCGCTTGCGGGCCGCCAAGTACGTGACGACTCCTCGGGTCGAGATGGCGCTCTTTCTGGCGTTGCGGCTCGAGAAGCCGCTCCTGGCCGAAGGACCCGCCGGGGCGGGGAAGACCGAGCTCGGCAAGGTGCTGGCCGGCATGCTCGGAACGGAGCTGATCCGGCTGCAGTGCTACGAGGGCCTCGACGAGTCGCGCGCGCTGTTCGAGTGGAACTACCAGAAGCAGCTGCTTCGCATCCAGGCCGACCGCCGCGAGTCCGGCGCCTGGGACGAGGTGGCACACGAGATCTACTCGCCCGCCTATCTGCTGGCGCGACCGCTCTTGCGGGCCATCACGGCGCCGTCGAAGGTCGTGCTGCTGATCGACGAGGTCGACAAGGCCGACCCGGAGTTCGAGGCGTTTCTGCTCGAGGTCCTGTCCGATTTCCAGGTGACGGTGCCGGAGCTCGGCACCATCACCGCCCGCCACCGGCCGGTGGTCGTGCTCACCTCCAACCGGACCCGCGAGCTGTCCGAGGCGCTGCTGCGACGCTGCCTGCACCTGTGGGTGGACTTCCCCGGGCCCGAGAAGGAGGCGGAGATCATCGCCCTCAAGGTGCCGGATCTCGACGAGCGGTTGCGCGCGCAGGTGGCGCGCTTCATGGCCGGGCTGCGGAAGCTCGATCTCGCGAAGCCGCCGAGCATCGCCGAGACGCTCGACTGGGCACGCGGTCTCTGTGCGCTCGGGATCCGCGAGCTCGACGCCGCCGCGGTCCGACAGACGCTGTCGCTCGTCTGCAAGCACGAGGACGACCTCCGCAAGGCGGAGGGCAAGGTGAGCGCCTTGCTGAGCGGCGCCGGACGGTCCTGAAAACGCCGGTCGTGTCGGTTCCGTGACGCGGCCGGCGGCGGTCCGCGTCGTGCCGGCGCGGCGGGTGTGGCGGCATTCCCCTTGCTCGGGGGGAGGTATGCGCGGCCCCGGCCTGCACGAGCTGCTCGTCCTCAACATCGCCTTGCAGGTCTTCGACGGGGTGGCAACGCTGCACGGGCTCTGCTGCTGGAACGAGGGGAATCCCCTGATCCGGGCGGGCATCGAGACGCTCGGGCCGACCCAAGCGCTGGCACTTGCCAAGGCGCAGGCCTGCGGATCGCTGGTGCTCGTGCGGCGGCTCGCAAGGCCGGTGGTCGCCGGCACGGTGCTGGCGGCGGGGGCGGGAGCGTACTTCGGCCTCTCGTTCGTGCCGTGGATGGCGCGGCTCCTCTCGCTCGCCTGGGCGTGAGCCGCTAGCATGCGCGCGTGCGCGCGCGCCTCCACGGATTCGTCGGCGCGCTGCGCGCCGCGGACGTCCCGGTCTCGGTTGCCGAGGCGCTCGATGCCATGGCGGCGGTCGCCGTGGCCGGCGTCGAGCGTGAGCCGCTGCGCGAAGCGCTCGCCGCCACGCTGGTGAAGGACGAGCAGGACCGCGGCGTCTTCGACCAGCTCTTCGAG
>DATMAZ010000217.1:0-21755 GCA_035559675.1 Candidatus Limnocylindria bacterium | reverse complement strand
GCCTCGGCCACGACCCACACGGGCGCACCGGGACGGAGCGCGAGCGCGGGGAGCTCCGTGGCGTCCGCGTCGGCGCCGGCGAGCGCGCCGAGCTCGCGAAGCCGGCGGTGGAGCGCCTCGGCCATCGCCGCCGGCGTCTCTCCCGCAATCAGCTCGCCGCGCCGCGCGACCGCGACCTCCCGCACCTCGGCGACCCAGGTGGGCGAGCCCGCCGCACCCACCTCGCCGGGCGCAAGGCCGAGGGCGGCCACGTCGAGCGTGTCGATGCGCTTGGCGGCGGCCGCCTCGCGCTCGGCCTTGGACGGAAAGCGCTCGGCGGCGATGTCTTCGGCCACGGTCACCACCGCCGGGAGCGGACCGGCCACCGTCTCGAAGCCGTCGTCGACCTGCCGCTCGGCCTCGAACGCCGCGGCCGCGAGCGAGAGGCGCCGGACCTCGGTGACGAGCGGCCAGTCGAGCAGCTCGGCCAGCTCGGGGCCGACCTGTCCCGTCTCGGCGTCGGTGCTGGCGCGCCCGAGGAGCACCAGGTCCGGGCGCTCGCGGCGCACGACGGCGGCGAGCGCCCGCGCGGTGGCGAGCGTGTCGGAGCCGGCGAGCGCCGGATCGAGGAGATGCAGCGCGCGGTCGGCGCCGAGCGCCAGGCACTCCAGCAGCGCCGCGCGCGCCCCGGGCGCGCCCATGGTGAGCACCACGACCTCGCCGCCGTGCGCGGCGCTGAGCGCCGTGGCGCAGCCGAGCGCGCGGAGATCGAAGGCGCTGGGCTCGCCGGGCACGCCGTCGCGCACGAGCCGCCGCGTGGCGGGATCGAAGCGCAGCGCCGCCAGCACCGGCACCCACTTGACGCAGACGAGGATGCGCACGGCTCAGCGGCGATCCGCGGCGTCGAGCCGGCTGCGCAGCTGGGACAGCTCGCGGTCGACCGCCGCCAGACGCGCGACCAGGCGACGCAGGTAGAGCGCGATGCCGCCGATCACGACGGCATAGGCGGCGGCCAGATACCCCAGGTGCATCATGCGCCCTCCGCGGCGTCGGCCAGCCGGCGCAGCGCCGACGCCTGTCGTTCGATCCGCTCGAGCCGCGCGCGCAGCAGCACGAGGCAGGCCGCGACCAGCAGCAGTGCCACGGTGCCGCCCCAGAACGCGAGCCGCATGGACGGATCGGTGAGCCCGCTGCCGCCCTCGCGCGGCGCCAGCACCGACGGGTGCATACCTTTCATCAGCCTCGCGGAGACGCGAATCGCGGGGATAGCGAGCACGCCGACGATGCCGAGCACGGCGGCGTACGGCGCGATCTCCTCGTCGTCGCCGCCGAACGCGCGCAGCAGCACGTACGAGAGGTAGATCGCCCACAGGATGAGCGTGAGCGTGAGCCGCGGGTCGGGCGTCCACCAGGCTCCCCAGCGGGCGCGGCCCCAGATCGAGCCGGTGACCAGCACGAGCGTGCACATGAGCACGCCCACCTCGGCGGCGGCGACGGCCAGCCGATCGGCCGCGGCCGAGCGCTTCCACAGGTAGACGGCGCTCGCGATCGCCACCACCGCGATGCAGCCGTACGCGGCGAACGCGGACGGCGCATGCAAATAGAGGATGCGCTGCGCCACGCTCTCGCCGACCGCCGCCGGCGCCACCAGCAGCGCCACGACGACGGCCGCCGCCAGCGCCGCGCATCCGACGAGCCCGAGCCACGCTTCCATGGCGCGCATCCTAGTCGTTGATCATCGCCGGGAACAGCAGCGCCCCGGCCGTGACGAAGATCACGTCGAAGGCGACCAGCACGCCGAGCGCCTCCCCGGCCACGGCCAGGGTGCCGCCGAGCACGGCCTCGGTCGCCTTCACCGCGGCGATGAGCAGCGGCATGAGCAGCGGCAGCACCAGCAGCGGCAGCATGACCTGGCGGGTGCGGAGCCGCACGGTGACGAACGCGAACAGGGTGGCGACGGCCGCGAAGCCGAGCGTGCCGAGGAACAGCACGAGCGCCAGCGCCGGCAGCACGCTCCACAGCTCGACGTGCAGGAAGAGCCCACTCAACGGCACCACCACCGCGTGGGTGGCGCCGAGCAGCAGCACGTTGACGACGAGCTTGGCGAGGTAGAGCGCGGTCGGGTCGATCGGCGCGCCGCGGAGCCCCGCCAGACAGTCCTGCTCCCGCTCGACGAGGAAGCCGCGCTCGACGCCGAGGAGACCGGTGAAGACCATCGCCGACCAGACCACCGCCGGCACGAGCAACGGCGCCGCCTCGGGCTCGGGGTCGTGCGCGAAGGCCAGCACGGTCACCAGCAGCACGCCGAGCACGGCGAGCGTGGTGGCCGTCTCGCGCGTGCGCCACTCGATGCGCAGGTCCTTGCGGACGATGGCGAGCGCCGCCCGCATGCTCACCCGAGCCTCTCCGTGGCCGCGCGATACCGCTCGGCCAGCGCCGCCGCGTCGGGCACCGGGCCGGGGGACGTCCAGGCGAGGCGCCCGCCGTGCAGCACGACGACGCACGTGGCGAGCGCCGCCGCCCGCGCCACGTCGTGCACCGCGGCGAGCACGGCGCAGCCCTCGGCGCGCAGAGCGCGCAGCCACTGCTCGAGCGCGTCGGACGCCGCGGGATCGAGGCCCGTGAACGGCTCGTCGAGCAGCACGACGCTCGGGCGGTGCAGCAGCGCGCGCGCCAGCCCCACGCGCTGCACCATACCGCGCGAGCACGTGCGAAGCGGCCGGTCGGCCGCGTCGGCGAGGCCGGTCCACGCCAGCAGGTCGTCGATGCGGCCGGCGTCGCGCACGCCGAACAGCTCGCCATAGAAGGCGAGGTTCTCGCGGGCGGTGAGGTCGGGATAGCAGGCGCTCTCGTGGCCGAGGTAGCCGAGCTGACGGAGCGCCTCGGCCCGGGCGGCGCGTCCGTCGTGCCCCTGCACGGTCACCGTGCCCGACCGCGGACCGAGCAGCAGCGCCAGGATGCGCAGCAGCGTGCTCTTGCCGGCGCCGTTCGGGCCGAGCAGCGCCACCGTTTCGCCGGCGCCGACCGTGAGGTCGATGCCGCGCAGCACGGGCCGCCCGCCGAAGTCGTGGGCGATGGCGCGAGCCTCGAGCGCCGCCGCCACTAACGGACGACCGCGCCCGCCGGCACCGGCTGCTCCGGCGAGACCAGCACCGGGCCCCGCTCACCCGCCGCGGCGAGCAGCATGCCCTGGCTCTCCACCCCGCGGAGCACCGCCGGCTGGAGGTTCGCCACCACCACGATCTGGCGACCAACCAGCGTGGCGGGATCGTAGACGGCGCGGATGCCGGCCACGAGCTGCCGCTGCTCGGTGCCGAGATCGACCCGCAGCACCACCAGACGGTCGGCGTTGGGATGCGGCTCGGCCGCCACCACGGTGGCCACACGGAGCTCGACGTCCTTGAACTGATCGATGGTGATCATCGCGATCGCCTCGCTTGCTCGCGCTCGAGCGCGTCGATGGCTTCGAGGGCCTGCTGCTCGAAGCGCGCCCGCATGCGCTGCAGATCCTCGTCGGAGAGCTTGCCCATCTGGTGATCCAGCTCGGTCTCGCGGATCGCCATGAGCGCTTGCCGCTTCTGCCGCTCCCACCGCTCGCGCTCGCCGACGCCCTCCAGCGCCTCGAGCGGCGCGCCGCCGGCCCAGAGCGGCGCGGCGACGAAGGCGGCGACGGCGATCACGATGCCGACGCCGAGCGCGAAGACCGCGAGGACGGCGGGCGTCATGCGTCGGGATCCAGCTCCGAGAGCGCCCGCTCGAGCCGGGCGCGCGCCCCGGGATCCATCGGCGCGGGCGTCCCGGCCGGCGCCGGCGCGGGCGCGTGCCGGAGCCGACCGCGCACCACGATCACCACCACCGTGCCGGCCACCAGCAGGACCGCGAACGGCGTGATCCAGGCGAGCCAGTTGAAGCCGCGCATGGTGGGCGACGACAGCACCTTCTCGCCATACTTGGCGGCGAACGCCGCGAGAATGGTTTCGCGGGACTCGCCCAGCGCGAGCCGGCGGCGGATCTCGTCCTTCATGGGCTCGCCGGACGGGCACTGCAGGTGGTTACAGGAGTGGACCGTGAGCCCGCATCCGCACTGGCAGGTGAGCGCCTCCTCGATCTCGCTCTGCGTGGGCGGCTCCTCGGCGGCACCGGGCGTGGCGAGCGGGGCAACGAGCAGCGCCAGCACGAGCGTGACCGCGAACCGGGTCACGCGCGCTCGGCCTCCAGCGCCCCGGCGGCGAGCGGGGCGCGACGCTCCACCGCGCTCGGCCAGACAGTGATCGCGGTGCCGATGGTGAGCACGAGCCCGCCGATCCAGATCCAGACCACGAGCGGGTTCACGTAGGCGAGGATGGTGATGAGCTGGGTCTTCTCGTCGTACGAGCCCAGCACGACGTAGAGGTCCTCGCGCAGCGTCGAGCGGTTGGCGACCTCGGTGGTCGGCTGCTGCGGCTTCTTGTAGAAGCGCTTCTCCGGGCGGAGCACCGTGAGCGGCTGGCCGTTCGTCGAGACGTCGAGCACGGCGGCCAGCGTGGAGAGATGCCCGTCCTCGGCGCGCTCGATGCGAGCGTAGCGGAGCGTGTAGCGGCCGACCGCGGTGACGTCGCCAGGCTTCAGCGTGCGCTGCGCCTCGATGCGGAACGCGCTCGAGGCCGCGATGCCGACGAACATCATGACGATGCCGACGTGGATCACGTAGCCGCCGTAGCGCCGGCGGTTCTTGCCGACCACGCGGGCGAGCGCCGTCGGCGCGCGCTCGTGCAGCAGCGTTTGCCGCGCCCGCATCCCCCGCCAGAACTCCTGCACGACAGTGCCGAGCACGAAGACCCCGAGCGCGAAGGTGGCCTGCGCGAGGCCCAGCGGCATGCCGCCCAAAAGCAGCACGAGCCAGGCGACCAGCCCGGCCGCCACCGGGCCGGCGAACGCGCGGTAGAGGTTGCGCGCCGTGGCGCGGCGCCAGGCGATCACGGGGCCGACTCCCATGAGGAACAGCAGCGCCACGCCGAGCGGCGCGTTCACCCGGTTGAAGAAGGGCGGCCCCACCGTGATCTTCACGCCCCGCACCCATTCGGAGATCACCGGGAACACCGTGCCCCAGAAGACCGCGAAGGCGATGCCGACCAGGATCAGGTTGTTGAACAAAAACGCCGCCTCGCGCGAGAGGAACGACTCGATCGTACCGCGCGTGCGCAGCTCGGGCAGCCGGTAGGCGATGAGCCCGCCGGAGACCAGCAGCACGAGCAGCAAAAACGCGATGAAGAACGGCCCGAGGCCGGACTGCGTGAACGAGTGCACCGACGAGATGACCCCACTGCGCGTGAGGAACGTCCCGAAGATGGTGAGCGCGAAGGTGAGCAGCACCAGCACCATGTTCCACACCCGCAGCATGTCCTTCTTCTCCTGGATCATGACCGAGTGGAGGTAGGCGGTGGACACGAGCCAGGGCATGAAGGCGGCGTTCTCGACCGGATCCCACGCCCAGTACCCGCCCCAGCCGAGCACCTCGTAGGCCCACATGGCGCCGAAGAGGTTGCCGAGCGAGAGGAAGAACCAGGAGAACAGCGCCCACCGCCGGGTGGTGCGGATCCACCGGTCGCCGAGCCGCCCGGTGGCGAGCGCGGCGATCGCGAAGGCGAAGGGCACCGACGCGCTCACGTACCCGGTGTAAAGCGACGGCGGGTGGATCATCATCCAGTAGTTCTGCAGCAGCGGGTTCAGATCGGCGCCCTCGGCGGCGGGGCGGGCGAGACGCTCGAACGGATCCGTGACGAACGTCACGAGGCCGAGGAAAAAGGCCGCGACCACCATGAGCACGGCCGTCACGTACGGCATGAGATCGCGGTTGCGCTGGCGGTTCTGCCACTCGACGATGGCGGTGAAGCTCGTGAGCATGAACGCCCAGAAGAGCAGCGAGCCCTTCTGCCCGCCCCAGAGCGCCGCCACCGTGTAGTGCGTGGGCAGCGTGCTCGACGAGTAGGACGCGACGTACTCGACCGAGAAGTCGCGCGCGAGCAGCGCCTGCAGCAGGATTCCGGTGGCGAGCGCGACGAGCGCCCAGCAGGCGAACGCCGCGTTCTCGCCCGATCGCACGAGGTCCGCGCGCCGCCACCCCACGCCCGCGATGGACGCGGCCACGGCGAACAGCGAGCAGACCAGCGCCAGGCACACGGCGAGCCGCCCGAGCTCGATCATGCTAGGCTCCCTTCCGTTCGGGCTCGTACTTTGACGGGCAGCTGGTCATCACCTGCCGCGCGCGGAAGACGGTGCCTTCGTCGCGGCCCTCCACCACCACCTCGCGCCCCTCGGCGAACATGTCGGGCAGAATCCCCTGAAACCGGACGGGGATGCCGCCGCTGCCGTCCTGGCGCGCCAGCTCGAACGCCAGCTGGTTGGTCGCGGGGTCCCATTGCATCGTGCCGGTGCGCACCCAGCCCTTCACGCGCATCGGCTCGCCCGCGTGCTCGGCGCGCGCCGCCAGGTACTCGTCCAGCTCGAAGTAGTACACCGACGTGGTCCGGATGCCGGCCCACACCAGGTACGAGACGGCGAGCGCGATCAGGGCGGCGCCCACCACGAAACGACGTCGGTTCAGCATGACACTGCCAGGGTCGAACCCCCGTGACCCTATGGAACGCCGCTGGTGCTTGCAACCGGGGTGCGCTCCCGTCCTCATGGGCGACTACGACGCGCTGCCGCGGGATCGCCTGCCGCCGTCACGGCGGCGGGAGCGCTGAGCGGTGCGCCGACCCCTCTCCGCGCTGGGGCTCCGGACCCTCGCCCTCCACCTGTTCGCCCTCTCGGCCTTCGCGATCGCACAGCCGGTGTTCGATCTCCTCGCGCGCACGCCCGAGTTCCTGCTGGTCCGAGCCGGGCGGGGCTCCTCGGCCTCGTCGAGCACCTGGCCGGCACGGTGCGACGCCCCCAGTGGACGCCGGCGGGCACCGAATGGGCCGACTACTACGAGCAGACCAACTATTCGCCGCAGGTCGCCGCGGCGAAGCAGGCGCTGGTGGCCGGCATGATCGACGAGCTCCAACCGAGCTCGGTGTGGGACCTCGGCGCGAACACCGGCGTCATGAGCCGCCTCGCCTCCGCGCGCGGGATCCCGACCGAGGCCTTCGACGTCGATCCCGCCGCGGTCGAGCGCAACTACCGGCAGGGGCGCGACGAGCGCGACCCGCATCTCCTTCCGCTGGTGATGGATCTCACCAACCCGAGCCCCGCGCTCGGCTGGGACGAGAGCGAGCGGCTGTCGCTCGCCGGCCGCGGCCCCGTCGACCTGGTGCTGGCACTGGCGCTCGTGCACCACCTCGCCATCGGCAACAACGTCCCGCTCGACCGGATCGCGCGCGTCTGTCGGCGTCTCGGCCGCCATGTCGTCCTCGAGTTCGTGCCCAAGCGCGACGGCCAGGTGCAGCGGCTGCTCGCCAGCCGCGAGGACATCTTTCCGGACGACACGGCGGAGGGACTCGAGCGGGCGTTCGGCGCCGAGTTCGAGCTTCGCCGGCGCGTGCCGATCGCAGGCTCCGAGCGGCTCCTGTATCTCTTCACGGCGCGCGGCTGAGCCGCGCACGACGGTCAGTCGTCCGCGGCGTCGCGGGCCGCGCCCGCCGCGGGCCCCATGGCGACCCCGCGCTTGGAGGCGCGGATGAAGGCCAGTAGCTCGGCCACCTCGGGCACGCCGCCGAGCTCCTGCTCCACCCGCGCGGCGGCCTGCGACAGGTTCACCCGCGCACCGAAGAGCAGGCGGAAGGCGCGCGCGATGGCGCGAATGGTGACCGGCTCGAGCCCGGCACGGCGCAGTCCCACGCGGTTGATGCCGCGCACCTCGTGGGTGTGGTCGAGCAACGCGAACGGCGGCACGTCGCGGCTCGTGCGGGAGAGCCCGCGCATGATGGCGAGGCGGCCGACGCGCACGAACTGGTGCACCACGCAGTTCCCGGAGATGAAGGCCCGCGCGCCCACCTGCACGTGCCCGCCGAGCAGCGCGCCGCTCGCCAGGATGACGTGGTCGCCGACGCGGCACTCGTGCGCCACGTGCGCGTTCGACATGAGGAAGGTGTCCGAGCCGATCGTGGTCTCGCCGTCGGGCTGCGTGGCGCGATGCACGACCACGCCTTCGCGCAGCACGTTGCGGTCGCCGATGCGCACGCGCGTGGGCGCGCCGCGGTAGCTCAGGTCCTGCGGCTCGTGGCCCACGTGCACCCCCGGATAGAGGACGTTGTCGGCGCCGAGCACGGTGTCGCCGGCGATCGTGACGTGCGAGAGCACCCGGGTGCGCGACCCGATCCGCACGGGTCCGTCGATCACGACGTACGGGCCGATCTCGGCGCTGGCGTCGATGTCGGCGCGGCGGTCGACGATGGCCGTCGGATGGATGGGCATGCCGCGGCCGCCTCAGTCCTGCTCGTCGTCGTGCCCGGCCTCGGCGTACTGGGGAATCGGCTCGCCGGGGATCCGGTATTTCTCGCTCGCCCAGGCGGCCAGGTCCAGCACGCGACAGCGGTCCGAGCAGAACGGCCGGAACGGATTGTCCTGCCACGACGTCGGACGGCGGCACGTCGGACACGGAGCGCTACGCACGCCTCGATCCTACCCACTGGCGCCCGGAGCCGCCACCCGCCGGGAGGTTTGATTCCCCGGACCCCTTCGCATAGCGGAGCGGTGTGTCCGAGCCCGCGTTCCTCGCGGCGTGCCGGCGCGAGCCGACGCCGTTCACCCCGATCTGGCTCATGCGGCAGGCCGGCCGGTTCCTGCCGGAGTACCGCGCCGTGCGCGATCGGCTGGGATTCCTCGAGCTCTGCAAGCGGCCCGAGGCGGCAGCCGAAGTCACCGTGACGGCCGCCCGCGTGCTCGGCGTGGACGCGGCCATCGTGTTCGCCGACATCCTGCTCGTGCTCGAGCCGCTGGGGCTCGGGCTGCGCTATGGCAGCGGCGACGGCCCACGCATCGAGCGACCGCTTCGGGGCCCGGCCGACGTCGAGCGGCTGCCGGCGTTCGCGCCGGACTCGCTCGGCTACGTCTACGAGACGATCCGGCTGGCGCGGGCGGCGCTCCCGCCCAGCCAGCCGCTCATCGGCTTCGCGGCCGCGCCGTTCACGCTCGCCACGTACATGATCGAGGGGGGCGCCTCGCAGAGCTTCGCGCAGACCAAGGCGTTTCTCAGACGCGATCCCGCCCTCTGGGGTGCGCTGATGGAGCGCCTGGTGGCGGCGCTCGCCGCCTATCTCACCGCGCAGATCGACGCCGGCGCGCAGGCGGTGCAGCTCTTCGACAGCTGGGTCGGCACGCTGCCGCCGGCCGACTACCGCGCCCACGTGCTGCCGCACACCCGCGCGCTGGTGACGGCGCTGCGTCCCGGCGTGCCGGTGATCCATTTCGGCACCGGGACCGCCGGCCTGCTGGAGGCGATGCGCGCCGCCGGCGGCGACGTGATCGGGCTCGATTGGCGCGTCGACCTGGACGCCGCCTGGGTCCGCGTCGGACACGACGTCGCGGTGCAGGGCAACCTCGATCCCACCGTGCTGCTCGCCCCGCCGGCGGAGATCCGCCGCCACGCGCAGGCGATCCTCGGGCAGGCCGCGGGCCGCCCGGGACACGTCTTCAACCTGGGACACGGCGTGCTGCCGGAAACGCCGGTCGAGCACGTGCGCGCGCTGGTCGACGCCGTGCACGAGCTGTCGTCGCGTTGAGCCATGAGCACCCGGCGCGTGGCGGTGATCGGCGCGGGCGTGGCCGGCCTGGCGGCGGCGCTGCGGGTGGCCGAGCGCGACCCGAGCGCCGAGCTGGTCGTGCTCGAAGCGGCCGCCCGCGCCGGCGGCACCGTGGCGACCGAGCACCGCGAGGGCTTCGTCGTGGAGCTGGGCGCCGACTCCGTGATCACGGAGAAGCCCTGGGCGGTGGCCCTGGCCGAGCGCCACGGCTTCGCCGATCGGCTGATCTCCACCAAGGAGGGCGAGCGGCGCACCTACGTGGTCCACGCGGGCCGGCTCCATCCCTTGCCCGAGGGCTTCCTCATGCTGGCGCCGACGGCGCTCGGCCCGCTCGTCGCCTCGCCGCTGTTCAGCATCCGCGGCAAGCTCCGCATGGCGCTCGATCTCGTGCTGCCGCGCGCCCGCGGCGGCGGCGACGAGAGTCTCGCCTCGTTCGTGCGCCGCCGCCTCGGTCGCGAGGCGCTCGAGCGCGCCGCCGATCCGCTGGTCGGCGGCATCTACACCGCCGATCCGGAGCGCCTGTCGCTCGCCGCCAGCATGCCGCGCTTCCTCGACCTGGAGCGCAAGCACCGCAGCGTGATTCGCGGTCTCCGCGCCGGCACGCCGGCGGTCGTGCGCCACGGGGCGGGCGCCCGCTACGGGCTGTTCGCGAGCCATCGCGACGGCATGGGCGCCTTCGTGGGCGAAATGGTGCAGCGGCTGCCGCCGGGCGCGCTCCGGCTCGGGACGCTGGTCGACGCGCTCGTGCGCGAGGGTGGGCGCTGGCAGCTCGTGGCCGGCGGCACGCCGCTCGCGGCCGACGCCGTGGTGGTGAGCGTGCCGGCGTTCGCCGCCGCCCGCTTGCTGGCGCCCACCGACCCCGAGCTGGCGCGCGCGCTCGACGGCATCGAGTACGCCTCCGCGGCCACCGTGACCCTCGGCTATCGCGCGGCCGACGTGGCGGGGCGGCTGCATGGCTTCGGATTCGTGGTGCCGCACGTCGAGAACCGCCCGTTGCTTGCCTGCACCTACGCGAGCCGCAAGTATCCCGGCCGGGCGCCCGAGGGTTTCGAGCTCTTGCGCGCGTTTCTCGGCGGGGCGCGCCGTCCCGAGCTCGTCGAGCGCTCCGACGAGCAGCTCGTGGCCGCCGTGCGCGAGGAGCTTCGCTCGCTCGTCGGCATCACGGCCGAGCCGGTGCTGGTCCGGGTCGGGCGGCAGCGCCGCGCCATGCCGCAGTACGCCGTGGGCCATCTCGACCGCGTGGCAGCGATCGAGCGCCTCACCGAGCGGCTGCCGGGCCTGGCGCTCGCCGGCGCCGCCTATCGGGGCGTCGGGATTCCCGATTGCATCCGCAGCGGCGAGCTGGCCGCGGACGCCGTGACGGACGCGCCGGCCGCGGCACCGCCCGGCGGGCTCAGGCCGTCCGGCTGAAGATCACCGACTGGTTGTTGGCGGGCATCGCCACCCGCGCGCGCAGACGCAGGCCGTGGGCCTCGGCGCACGCCACCACGTCCTCGAGATCGCGCACGCCCCAGGCGGGATGCTGCGCGCGCAGCTGCGCATCGAATGCGGCGTTGCTGGGCGCGGTGTGCGCGCCGCCCAGCCGGAACGGGCCGTAGAGGTAGAGCACCCCGCCCGGCGGCAGCACGCGTCCGGCCCCGCGCATCAATCCCTCGCAGGCGGCCCACGGCGCGATGTGGATCATGTTGATGCAGACGACGGCGTCGGCACGCTCGACCGGCCACGGCTCGTCGGTGGCGTCGAGCGCCAGCGGCGGCGCCACGTTCGGCAGCTTGGCGCACCAGGCCGCGATGCTGGCGCGCGCCTCGGGATCGCAGTCGCTCGGCTGCCAGCGCAGCGCCGGGAGCGCCGCGGCGAAGGCGCGGGCGTGCTCGCCGGTGCCGCTGGCCACCTCGAGGACCAGCCCCCGTTCGGGCAGCACGCGCCGCAGCACGTCGAGGATGGGAGCGCGGTTGCGCTCGGTGGCGGCGGCGTAGCGACGCGCGTCCATCGCCCGGCTCAGCGCGCGGCGGCGTAGAGCCGCCATTCGCCCGGCACGCCGCGCAGCACGTGGCTGCCGCGCTCGGCGAAGCCGAGGCCCGAGCCGGTGACGAGATCCTTCACCGTGCTGGAGACCAGCACCTCCCCTGGACCGGCCATGGCGGCGAGGTGCGAGGTGAAGCCCTGCACGACCACCAGGTCCAGCGGGCCGGTCCCGAGCGTCTGGTAGGCGATGTAGACGTCGCCGCTCTTCGCGTAGCGGGTCTCCGGCTCGCTCGACACCGTCCCGAGGATGCGCCGCCGGCACCCGAGCGTCAATTTCTCGCCGCTCGCCCGGGCGCACCGCCCGCGCGAATGCGACGTATCGCGTGGCACGGACGCTGCTACACGCCACGGACCCTGCGGAGCCTCCGATGGGCGTCAACCTGGAGAAGATGCTCGAGCGCTGCCGGCGCGAGCAGTGGTCGGTGAACGACTTCGACTGGAGCGGCCGGCCGCTCGCGCTCGCGCCCGAGCGCGAGCGCGAGATCTGCACGTACTTCGTCAACATGTCGTACATCGAGCGCCTGGCCGGCGCGCTCTTCCTGGCGCTCGCCAAGCGGGTCGACGATCCGACGCTCGCGGCCATCTTCGCCACCTTCCACGCCGACGAGCTGCGCCACAGCCACGCAGCGGCCCGGCTCGCCGACTACTTCGACATCCATCACTACCAGGTCTACACGCCGAACATCCCGATGCTCCGCTTCATCCCCGCCTTCGTCGGCCTGATCGAAAGCGTCGGCCCGGCGTATGCGAACAACTTCATCCTCGGCGGCGAGCTCATCCTGGACATGGCGCTGCTGCGCGGGCTCGACGCCTACGTCGACGACCCGCTCTGCCGCGCCGTGGTCGACCGGATCAACCAGGACGAGTCGCGCCATCTCGCGATCGACATGTACATGACCGAGTACTTCGCCCGGCCGGGGCACGGCGGCGGAAACCCGTGGCTCGATCCGAACTGGTGGAGCGTGCTCGCCTGGGCGCCGGGCTTCTTTGCCGAGGTGTTCTTCCGTCCGATGCAGCGCTTCGACCCGTCGCAAGCGCAGATGCGCGAGGTCATGCGGCGGCTCAGGCGGTTCTACGACCGGGCGAGCGTGGCGGCCAATCCCGCCGTGCGCGAGTTCCAGGCCATGGCGGCGTTCCTGGAGAGCCGTGCCGGCGCGCTCCTGGGCGGCGCGCTCACCGCGCTCTGCCGCCGGCTGTTCGGCCTCGACTTCGACTTCGTGCGCGCGGCCTCGTCGGCCGAGCTCTACGGTTCTGGCGAGGTGCGGCCGCTGGTGCTATCGGCGGCGCATGGCGGGACCTGACCGCACCCACGGACTCGTCCTCACCACTATCGAGACCGTCCCCGGCCGCGCCATCGTCGAGCACTACGGGCTCGTCTCGGGCAGCACGGTGCGCTCGAAGCACGTCGGACGCGACCTCCTGGCCTCGTTCCGCAACGTGTTCGGCGGCGAGCTCAAGGCCTACACCGAGCTGCTCGAGGAGGCGCGCAACGAGGCCGTCGAGCGGATGTGCGCGCAGGCCCGGGCGCTCGGCGCCAACGCGGTGGTGAACGTGCGCTTCTCCACGTCGTCGGTCGCCGCCGGCGCCGCCGAGCTGTACGTCTACGGCACCGCCGTGCGGGTGGCGTGATGTCGTGGCAGACCCTCTGGGAGCTCCGCGACCTGCTCGCGTTCGCGGTGCTGGTGTCGATCGGCTACGTGGTCGGCCGCCGCATCGAGGCCCGGCACTTCACGGAGCTCAGAGAGCGCGAGCGGTCGTCGCTCGGACTGCCCGTGCTGACGGCGCGCCACGTCGATCCGAGCTGGGACGTCGCGGACGCGGCGCTGGTCACCGGCATCGCGGTCGTCTCGATCGACTACCTCAAGCTGGTCGCCGCCTCGCTGCGCAACTTCTTCGGCGGCCGGCTCGCCACGTACGAGACGCTGCTCGACCGGGCGCGGCGCGAGGCCGTGCTGCGCATGAAGGACGCCGCCCGCGCGCGCGGCGCGACCGTCGTCCTGAACGTCCGGCTCGAGATCGCCTCGGTGAGCGGCTTCGACGCCGGCGGCTACGGAGCAGCGCGCGCCGCCGAGGTCATCGCCTACGGCACGGCGCTCACGATTCGGTGAAGTACGTCCCGAAGGAGCTGCCCGAAGGCATCAACGCCCCGCGCACCAACGTGCTGGCCGAGATGGCGCTCTTGGCGGGCGCGCTGGTCGCGGTGGCGGTCGGGCTCTTCTGGGTCCTGGGTCTCGCGGCCGAGCGGCTGGCGGTGCGCACGAGCCCGGAGCTCGAGGCCGCCATCGGCGAGCGCTTCCCGCTGGCCGACGTCGGGCGGCCGGTGAGCGGGCGCGAGCGCGAGGTGCTGGACGCGCTGCTCGCGCACACCCCGTACGAGCCGGCTCGCTTCGAGCTGCGCGTCGTCTGCGGCGCGGACGACGCGAATGCGTTTGCGGTCCCCGGGGGACGGCTCGTCGTGCTGGATCCGCTGCTCGACGCGGTACGCAGCGAGAACGAGCTGGCCTTCGTGCTGGCGCACGAGCTGGGACACTTCCACCACCGCGACCACCTGCGCGCGCTCGGCCGCGGGCTCGTGTTGGTCGCGGTGCTGACGGCGGTCGGCACGGGCGGCGATTTTGCCGCCAGCCTCGTGGCGCGCTCGGCCGTCGCGGTGAGCCACCGCTTCAGCCAGCGCCAGGAGCTGGCCGCCGATCGCTACGCCGCCGAGCTGGTCCAGCGGGCCTACGGCCACGCGGGGGGCCTGACGGACTTCCTGTCCCACCCTGCACTCGACGATGCCGGCGGCTGGTTCGGCACGCATCCCGCGTCCCGGCAGCGCGTGGAAGCGCTCGAGCGCCTGGCCCGGGAGCGGGGCTGGCAGGCCGGCGCCGTGACGCCGTACCGGCGCTCGCCGGCGCTGTGTCCCGACTGAGGCGCACGCCGCCGTCGCTTGCCGCAGCCCCGGCTTTGCGCCTAGGGGGTGGACATGGCGCGGTACCCGATCGAGCTCATCTTCACCCGCCAGCTCGCGAGCCAACTCGCCACCCCGGTGTTCCTCGTCGACTTGCAGGGGCTCGAATTCTTCGCGCCGCTGTTCGATCCGGAGGTCGAGGTCCACGTGTGGGGGCCGGGCACGCCCGCACAGCCGCTGCGGCAGCGGCTCATGCGCTATCTCTCGCCGCCGCTCTTTCCCGTCCATCTGCGCGACGTGCCGAATCTCGTGCTGCACGATCTCGCGGGCGGCACGTTTCGGGTGGGCCCCTTCCAGGTGACCGCGGAGATGCTCTGCCATCCCGCGAGCGCGGCGCGGCCGTCCTTTCGGGTGACGCCCGGCACGGAAGGCGCAAGCTTCGTCGTCCCATGACGTCCATCGACCCATCGATCCTGCTGCGCACGACGCTGCTGCTCACGCTGTCCAACGTGTTCATGACGTTCGCGTGGTACGGCCACTTGAAGAGCCTGGGCTCGAGGCCGTGGTACGTGGCCGCGATCGCGGCCTGGAGCGTGGCGCTGTTCGAGTACCTGCTCCAGGTCCCGGCCAACCGCGTGGGCTACAATCTCGGCCAGCCGGGCGGGCTCACGCTGCCGCAGCTGAAGATCCTCCAGGAGCTGCTGACGCTCACCGTCTTCGTGCCGTTTTCCATCTTGTACATGCGCCAGCCCGTGTCCCGCGACTATGCGTACGCGGCGCTCTGCGTGCTGGCCGCCGCCTACTTCGTGTTCCGGCCGAAGGGCTGAGCGCGCCGCCTCCCGGCGCCGCTCGGGCGTCAGGGCAAGGCGCGTAGGTACTCGACGATCGCGCGCGTCTCGGCCTCGCTCAGCTCGCTGGCGAGGTGCGGCATGCGCGGCTGCTTCGCGAGCACCATGTGGCTGGCCGCGTTCTCGAGCTCGCCGGGCTCGAGCGACGCGAGGTAGGCCCGATCGAACGTCACCTTCGGCCGCTCGGCCGCCGGCAACCCGTCCGGCGGGCGTCCCGCCTCGCCGTGGCAGCCGGCACAGTACGACGTGTACGTGCGGTAGCCGGGCGACAGCACGGCGACCCACGCGGCGAGCGCCTTCGCGTCGGTCTCGTTCGGGACCTGCTCCAGCCCGAGCATGCCCGGCAGCTGGTGCCGCACCGCCGTCAGCCGCCGGTCGCCGACCAGCCGCGCCCGCACGTCGGGAGCCCCGAGATCGGGCGGGACGCGCTCGAGCGCCACGTCCGGGAGTGCCCCCTCGCCGCTCGGCCCGTGGCAGCCCGCGCACCGCCGCAGGAAGAGGTCCCGCCCGCGCCCGGCCTCGGTCCAGTCGATCTCCGGGATGCGCCGGATGTGCGCCGTGACGGCATCGATGGCGCGGAGCGCCTTGCCGAGCGCCACCGGGTCCAGGGTGAGCGGCAGCTGACGCCCGCTGCGGATGCGGGCCACCAGGTCGTCGGTCGCATGGCGGGTGAGGAAGCCGTCGCGGAGGCTCCGCGGCGGGTGTGCGAGCGTCGCCGCCTCCGGCCCGTCGCCGCGGCCCTGCGGGCCGTGACAGCGCGCGCAATGATCGCGGTACAGGATGGCGCCCTCGGCCGCCGGCGACGCGCTGGCACCCGCCAGCAGGAGCGCCAGCGCCCCGAGCAAACGAATCCCATGTCGGGTCGGTGCGCCGTTGGCCACGGGTCGTGATACTGCTACGACCCCGTCGCGGGCAAGCGCGACACCGGCGAAGCGCCGGCCCACCCGCTGGCGACGGCCGGCGAGGCCGTGCTAGCGACTCGGCTCATGAGCCAGATGCTCGCAGGCGTGCGCGTGGTCGAAGTCGCGCAGTGGTGGTTCGTGCCGTCGGGCGGGGCCGTGCTGGCCGATTGGGGCGCCGACGTCATCAAGATCGAGCATCCCGTGACCGGAGACCCCCAGCGCGGGCTGATGACGTCGGGGTTCTTCCCGTCCACCGGCGGCGTGAATTTCATGATGGAGCAGTCGAACCGCGGCAAGCGCAGCATCGGCATCGACCTCGGCAACCCGAAGGGCCGCGCCGTGCTCTACAAGCTCATCGAGAGCGCCGACGTGTTCCTCACCAACTTCCTGCCGGCCGCGCGCCGGCGGCTCGAGATCGACGTGGAGCACGTGCGCCGCGTGAACCCGCGCATCATCTACGCGCGAGGCCACGGCCACGGCGTGCGCGGCCCCGACGTCGAGAAGGGCGGCTACGACGCCGCCTCGTTCTGGTCGCGCGGCGGGATCGCCCACGCGCTCACGCCGCCCGGGGCCGAGCGGCCGATCATGCAGCGTGCCGCCTTCGGCGACTCGGTGGGCGGCATGACCGTCGCGGGCGGCATCGCGGCGGCGCTCTTCCATCGCGAGCGCACGGGCGAGGCGTCGGTGGTGGACGTCTCGCTGCTCGGCGCCGCGATGTGGGTGCTCGCCCCCGACATCGTCATGACCAAGCTCACCGATCAGGAGATGCCGGTGTTCGACCGCAGCGAGGCGCCGAACCCGATCGTCAACAGCTACAAGACGAAGGACGGCCGCTGGATCTTCCTCAACATGCTGCAGCCCGACCGCTACTGGGCGGACTTCTGCCGCCGGATCGGCCGCGAGGACATGATCGCCGATCCGCGCTTCGCCGACGGCGTCGCGCGCTTCCAGAACCGCAAGGCGTGCGTGGCCGAGATCGACCACACGTTCGCCGAGCGCACGCTGGCGGAGTGGCGCGTGGCGCTCGCCGACGCCGAAGGCGTGTGGGCCCCGATGCAGAGCGCCCGCGAGGTCCACGACGACATCCAGGCGCAGGCGAACGGCTATCTCCCGGTGGTCGACCGCGGCGACGGCACGACCTTCACCCTGGTGGCGAGCCCGGTGCAGTTCGACGAGAGCCCGCCCACGCTCGCTCCGGCGCCGGAGATGGGCCAGCACACCGAGGAGGTGCTGCTGTCGCTCGGGTTCGACTGGGACCAGCTCGCCGCGCTGAAGGAGGCCGGCGCGATCTCGTGAGCGCCGGCTCGCTCGCGCACCCGCCATGTTCGATCCGAGCACCCCAATCGATCCGCCCGCCGTCGTCCTCGGCGGCGGGATCGCCGGGCTGGCGGCGGCGCGGCTGCTCGCCCGACACTTTCCCCGGGTGGTGGTGATCGAGCGCGACGTGCGCCCGGAGGGCACGGCCGACGATGCGTTCCGCTCGTGGGAGCGCAGCGGCGTGCCGCAGTTCTTGCACTCGCACGCCTTTCTCGCCCGGCTCCGCCTGGCGCTGCTGGCCCACTTCCCGGACGTGCTCGAGCGGCTGCGCGCCATCGGCGTGCGCGAGATCGCGCTCGCCGAGATGGTCCCGCCCGGCATGGTGCTGCCGCCGCGCGACGACGACGAGGACGTCGTGCTGCTGGCCTGCCGGCGCGCCACCTTCGAGTGGGCGCTGCGCGAGAGCGTCCGGGCCGTCCCGAACGTCGAGCTGCGCGAGGGCGTGCTGGTGGCCGGCCTGGTCGGGCGGCCGCTCGACGGCAAGCGGCCCACGGTGACCGGCGTGCGGCTCGAGGATGGCAGCGTGCTCGCCGCCTCGGTGGTCGTGGACGCGCTCGGGCGCCGCTCGCCGGCGGCGGCCTGGCTCACGGCGCTCGGCGCGCCGATGCCGCGCGAGAAGAGCTCGGATTCCGGGATCCTGTACTACACCCGCTTCTATCACGGGCGCCCCGATCGACTGCCGCGCGGCAGCGGCGGCGTGGTGGCGGGCGATCTCGGCTGGGTGAAGCTGGCGATCTTCCCGGGCGATCACGACACCTTCTCGATCACCGTCGGCACGCCGGTCGACGACCAGGAGCTGCGGCGCCTCGCCGACCCGCGGCGCTTCGAGCGCTTCCTCGCCGCGCTCCCGTCGGTGGCGCCGTGGCGCGCCCGCGGGGTGTCGCGCCCGCTCGACGGGCCGTCCACGCCCGTGCGCGTCATGGGCCAGCTCCGCAATCGGCTGCGGCACTTCGTCGACCGCGAGGGGCCGCTCGCCCCCGGGTTCTTCGCCATCGGCGACTCCGCCTACCATTCCAACCCGATCTACGGTCGCGGCTGCCCGATGGCGCTCATGGCCGCCACCTTCCTCGACGAGGCGCTGGCACTCCATCCGCGCGACCCGATCGCGGCCGCCCGCCACCTCCACCGGCTCTCCGAACGCGAGCTGCGGCCGTGGTGGGAGGCGGCAGTGGCGTCCGACCGGCGCATGCAGCGCGAGACGACCGAAACGAGACCCGGCGCGCTCGGCACCCTGGCCGGGCTCGCGGAGGAGGCGATCGGACGGCTCCTCGAGCGTGGCATCCTGCCGGCGACGCGCGTCGACCCGGTCGTCTTCCGCGCGCTGCTCCGCACGTTCCACATGCTCGACGCGCCGCAGCGGCTCGTCACCGACCCCGGCGTGGTGCTGCGCTCGCTGCCGACGTTGGCGCGCGCACTGGCGGGCCACGAGCCCGCCGATCGGTTCGTGCGCGTCACGCGCGAGGAAGCGCTTCGCCGCGTCGAGGCCGCGGCGAGCTGAGCGCTCAGGGCAGCGCCGGACGGAGCGTCGCCGTACCGGCCGCCGCTCGCACGGGCTGCATGATGCCGCGCGCGTAGTCGCGCGCGCGCTCGATCAGCGCCGTGAACACGCGGCGCGCCGGGTGCTCGGGCACGTCGAGCTCGGGGTGCCACTGCACCGCCATCACGACGTGCGCGGGCGACTCGATGGCCTCGATCACGCCGTCGGGACTCCAGGCGACGGCGCGCAGCCCGCGGCCCAAGCGGCCCACCGCTTGATGATGAATCGAGTGCACCACGATCTCGGTCTCGCCGTGCACCTCGCCGAGCACGCTCCGCACCTCGATCGTCACCGGGTGCTGCACCGGCTTCACGTCGGGCGTGCGGTGCGCCACGCCGTCGCCGTACTGCTCGGGCAGGTGGGGGATCAGATCGCCGCCGAGCGCCACGTTGAGGATCTGCATGCCGCGACAGATGCCGAGGATCGGAAAGCCGTCGCGGCCGAGCGCGGCACGCACCAGCGCCAGCTCGAAGGCGTCGCGCTCGCTGCACACGTCGTAGTTGGTCGCGTGCGGCGCACCGCCGTAGTGATCCGGCGTGACGTCGCCGCCGCCGGGAAGCAGGAGACCGCTCAACCCCTCGAGCACCGTGGACGGGCACGCCACCGGCGGCAAGAGGACGGGGATGCCGCCCGCCGCCACCACCGCATCGACGTACGTACACGGCACGGAGAAGCAGGGGCGGGTGCCCGCTCGCGCATAGGTCGAGATGCCGATCAGCGGCCTCACGGTTCCAGAGTAACGACCGGACGCGTCATGTTCCAGCGTACCACTGCCTGTGCTACGCATGTGAGCCCATGGCGTTTCCACGCCAGGTCCCCGACATCCCGAAGCAGTCCGAGCATCACGTCCTCGCAACCGACGTCGTCTACGACGAGGTCGCCGGAGAGCCGCTGCGCTACGACCTCTACCGCCCCCGGCGGGTCAACGGTTTGGCTCCCGCCGTCGTCTTCATCCACGGGGGCGGCTGGGCCTTCGGCGACCCCAGCCAGGCGGCGGGCAACGGCATGCACTTCGCGCGCGCGGGCATCGCCACCGTCTCGCTCTCCTACCGCCTGGCCCCAACACACCGCTTTCCGGCCCAGCTCGACGACGTCCGGCGGGGACTGCGCTACGTCCGCCGCCACGCCGAGGAGCTCGGCATCGACGCCAGCCGGCTGGTCCTCCTCGGGCTGTCCGCCGGGGCGCATCTGGCCATGCTCGCGCACCTGGCGCGGGGGGTGCCGGCGCTCGAGCCCGACCTGCCCGCCGAGCTGGCCGGCGTCTCCGAGGACGTGCTGGCGGTGATCGCCCACTACGGGCCCTACGACCTCGCCCGCCGCCGGCCGCTGCCAGGCTGGGATCCCATCGGCGACCTCCTCGGCGAACGCGCCGGCGATCCGGAGTGGATCCGCCTGGCGTCGCCCGTCATGCACGCGAGCGCCGCCGACGCGCCGGTGCTGCTGATCCACGGCACGGCCGACGAGGTGGTCTCGTACCGCGAGTCCGAGCGCATGCACGCCGCGCTCACGGCCGCCGGCAAGGCGAGCGACCTCCTGCTGCTCGAGGGCGCGCCGCACGCCTTCCAGGTCGAGTGGCGCGGCGAGGCCAACCGGCGCGCCAACGATGCCATGGACGCGCTGCTCGCCCGCCTCGGCATGAGGGAGGTCGCGAGCCGTGTATGAGCGCTTCTTCGGGCTCGCCGACACGCCGTTTCGGCTCACACCCGACCCTCGCTATCTCTTCCTGTCGAAGCGCCACGCCGATGCGCTCGCGCACTTGAAGCTCGGCCTCACCGAGTCGAGCGGCTTCGTGTGCATCACCGGCGACGTCGGCACCGGCAAGACCACGCTGCTGCGCCACTTCCTCTCGACGCTCGGGCCCGACGTCTCCACCGCCTACGTCTTCAATCCCGCGCTCACCTCGCTCGAGCTGCTGCAAACCATCAACGCCGAGTTCGGGCTCGCCGCCGCCAGCACGAGCAAGACCGAGCTGCTGCACGCGCTGAACGCGCATTTGCTCGCCCAGCACGAGCGCGGCCGGCGCGCGATCGTGGTGGTCGACGAGGCGCAGGCGCTCGACCTCGACGTGCTCGAGCAGCTGAGACTGCTCTCCAATCTCGAGACCACGATTGAGAAGCTCCTGCGCATCATCCTGGTGGGGCAGCCGCAGCTCCGCACCATGCTGCAGCACCCCGATCTCACGCAGCTGAACCAGCGCATCACGCTGCGCTGGCACATCGGCCCGCTCAGCAAGCGCGAGTCGGCGGCCTATCTCGAGCACCGCATCGACGTGGCGAGCGGCGAGCCGGGCCGGCGGCTCTTCTCGCGGCGCGCGCTGTCGCTGATCCACCGCCATGCGGGCGGGGTGCCCCGGCTGCTCAACATGCTGGCGCATCGCTCGCTGCTCGCCGCCTACGCCGCCGAGCGCCAGCGGGTGACGGCGCGCTCGGTACGCCAGGCGCATCGCGAGGTCTCGAGCGTGCCGCTGCCCGGCGGCCGCGAGCGCCGGCGCCGGCTCTCGCCCGCGGCGGCGGCGTTCGCCGCCGGCGCGGCGGTCGTGGTGCTGGCGTTCGG
>DATMAZ010000216.1:0-13796 GCA_035559675.1 Candidatus Limnocylindria bacterium | reverse complement strand
GGGGCCCGCCGCTGCCTCGACATGACCGCGCAGTATGCGCTCACGCGCGAGCAGTTCGGCCAGCCGATCGGCGCCTTCCAGGGCGTGAAGCATCAGCTCGCCGACCTCGCCACCGACCTCGAGCCCGCGCTGTCGCTCTGGTGGTACGCGGCGCACGCCTACGACCACATCCGCGACCGCAGCGAGCGCCACGCGGCGCTTGCCAAGGCGCTGCTCGCCGACCTCTACGACCGCGCCGTGCGGACCGCCATCGAGCTGCACGGCGGTATCGGCTTCACCTGGGAGTTCGACCTGCACCTCTGGTTCCGGCGCGCCATGTTCGATCGCGCGCATCTCGGCGACGCCCGCTATCACCGCGCCCGCGCGGCCGATCTCGCGGGCTGGTGAGCGGACGGACGCGGCGGCCGGCGCGGCCGGCTACGCGGCCCCGGCGGCGCCGCCGGCGATCAGCGCCTCGATCGCCTCGGCGCTGAACCCCGCCTCGGCGAGCACCGCGCGCGTGTGCTGGCCTGGCTTCGGCCGCGGCCGCCCGCCGACGCCCGGCGTGCGCGAGAGCCGCGGCGCGGGCACGGGCTCGAGCCCACCCTCGCCCTCCACCAGCAGCCCGCGCGCGCGGTTGTGCGGGTGGTCGGCAACCTCGCCGAGCCCGAGCACCGGCGCCACGCAGGCGTCGGTGCCGTCGAAGACCGCGCACCACTCGTCGCGCGTGCGGCTGGCGAAGATCTCGGCGAAGCGCTTGGCCGTCTCCGGCCAGTGCTTGCGATCGTTCTGGTCGGGCATGGCCTTCGGGTCGAGCCCGAGCCCGGCGAGCAGCGCCGCGTAGAACTGCGGCTCGATCGCACCCACCGCGACGTACTTCCCGTCCTTCGTGCGGTAAGTGTCGTAGAACGGCGCGCCGCCGTCGAGGAAGTTCGTGCCGCGCTCGTCGCTCCAGTGGCCGATCGCGCGGAACTTGTAGAGAAACGACGCCAGGTGGGCGGCGCCGTCGGTCATGGCCGCGTCGATCACCTGGCCCTTGCCGGAGCGCTCGCGCTCCAAGAGCGCGAACGCGATGCCCATCGCGCACGCCATGCCGCCCCCGGCGAAGTCGCCGAGCAGGTTGACGGGCGCCAGCGGCTTCTCGCCCCGCCGGCCGATCAACGAGAGCGCGCCCGAGATGGCGATGTAGTCGATGTCGTGGCCGGCCATCGGGGCGTACGGTCCGGTCTGGCCGTAGCCCGTGAGCCGCGCGTAGACGAGGCGCGGGTTGCGCGCGCAGACGACCTCGGGGCCGGCGCCGAGGCGCTCGAGCACGCCCGGCCGGAACGGATCGATCAGCACGTCGGCGCGATCGAGGAGCCGAAGCAGCGCGTCGACACCCTTCGGATCCTTCATGTTGAGCGCCACCGAGCGTTTGCCGCGGGCGAGGAGATCGAGGGTCGCCCCGCCGACGCGATCGACGCGCACCACGTCGGCGCCGAAGTCCGCCAGGATCATGCCGCAGTACGGACCGGGCGCGAGCCCGGCCATCTCCACCACACGGACGCCGTCGAGTGCTCCCATAAGCCCTACCTAGCGAATGTGCGCACCACGAGCCAGAAGACGCCGAGCCCGCAGAGGACGGACGATCCGACGTCCGCCACCCGCCGCTCGTAGCCCGCGCGCGCGAGCGCGTGCAGCAGCGGCCAGGCGAGCGCCACTACCACGAGCTGCCCCAGCTCCACGCCCGCGTTGAAGCCGCCGAGTGCCAGCGCGAGGTGACCCGCCGGCAACGCCAGCTCGCTCAGCACCCCGGCAAAGCCGAAGCCGTGGATCAAGCCGAAGGCGAACGCCACGGCCACGCGGAGCCGCGCCGGGCGGGCAACGCGCCCAAGCAAGCCGAAGTGGCACCAGGTAAACAGCGCCATCCCGGCCAGCACTCCCGGGGCGATGCGGCCCACACCGCTCCAGGCGGCGGCGGCGAGCAGCACGAGCGCGCCGGCCGCAACGCGCGGCACCGTCGCCGGACGGCCAGCGAGCAGCCACACGTTCTCCGCCGCCACCAGGGCGATCGAGAACCCGATCAGCGCCTCGACCGCCTGCTGGTCGGGCCGCAGCACCCCCGTCACGGCCAGCGCGAGCGTCACGCTGTGCGCGATCGTGAAGCCCGTCGCCAGCCACAGCACTTCCCGCAGCGAGGCGGCGAGCAGCAGCAGCGCCATGATGAACGCCAGGTGATCCCACCCCGTGGCGATGTGCTCGATGCCGAGCGCCACGAAGCGCGCGAGCGTCGCGAGCGGCGCCTCCGTCTCCGGCGCGCCGCCGTCGCCGACGGGCACCGCGCCGTCGCTCGCCTGGAGCACGATCTCCGCCGGCGGCCCACCGCCGGCCGCGAGACGCGCGAAGTGCAGGTGCTGCGGGAACGCCTCGGCGAGGAGCCGGCTCTCGAGCGTGAGCGCGCCGGCGCCCGGGCAGCGCACGCTCCAGCCGAGCACGACCCACTCGGCGGATCCTTCGAGAAGGCGCGCCGGCTGCGCCTGGCAGGGCGCGCCCGCGCGCAGAAGACGCAGCCGTGCCGCCGCGTACGACTCGAGACCCGGGCCGCCGAGGCCGGCGCGCGCCAGGTCACCGCGCGCGAGCCGGAGTTCCACCGTTGCCCCGTCGCGCTGCAGCGTCCAGCGCGAGTACGACACGCTCCGGCCGTGGGCCAGCGCCAGCGCCGGGAGCGCCAGCGCCACGGCGGCGCACGCGAGTCCCCTCACCCGTCTCCCTCGCCGATCACGACGTCGGCCTCCGCACGCAGCCGGTCCAGGTACTCGCGCAGCGCCGCTTCGCCCCGCCGTCTCACGACCTCGGCCCGCACGGCGGCGCGCACGACGTCGAACGGCGGCACCGATTCCGGCTCGCGCTCGACGACGCGCACGACGTGATAGCCCCCGGTGGAGGCGATGGGCTGGCTCGTCCCGCCCACCGGGAGGGCCAGCGCCGTGTCGAGGACGGTCGGCCCCAGGTACTGCGCCAGCTTGCTCGGCGGGAGCAGCGCCTCGGGGGCGGTGACGACGTTGCCGGCCGGCGGCGTCTCGCCTCGCTCGAGCGCGGCCGCGAGCGCCACGGCCTGCTCGCGAGCCGCCGCGTCCGTGCCGGGCACCGCGCGATGGATGACGCGGAGACGTCCCGGCTGGCTGAAGTACGAGCGGTGCTCGTCGTAGAACGCCCGGAGCTCCGCCTCGTCCGGGTCGCGCGCCCCGGCCTCGGCCAGCACGGTGTCGATCATGGTGCGCACCAGCTGTCCGCGCACGCGCGCCTCACGCCGCACGAGCCCGAGCGCCAGCGCGCGCTGCAGCAAGAGCTCCTCGTCGACCAGCCGCGCCAGCACGCGCTGGCCGTCGCTCGCGCGCAGCCCCTCCCGGCGGTCCGTCGCCACGCCCGCGAGCGCCTGCTCGAACTCGGCGCGCGTGATCGGGACGCCGTTGACGGTGGCCACCGTCTCGGCCGGCAGCGCGGTCGCCGCCTCGGGACGCCACACGAGCTGCACGGCGGCCAGCGCCAGCCCCGCCAGCGCGCCGATACCCAGGAGCGCCGTGCTCCACCGCTCGCTCGACATGCCGCGCGAGGATGCCCGCTCCGCCGCGGCGGCGGCAAGTCCCGGGTCGGCTTGACGGCGCGCGAGGCGCCTGCACTAGTCGGCGGGAACATGCCGGGGCGCCGCCTGCCCTTCGGGCTCGGCCAGACGAAGCCGCACCACTTCCGCGGCATGGCACGCGTCGCCTGGGAGAACCGCGACCGGCTCGGCTACGCCTGGAAGATCCTCTCGCGCGGCGTGTGCGACGGCTGCGCGCTGGGTACGACCGGACTCCGCGACTGGACCATCGACGGCATCCACCTCTGCATGACGCGGCTCCACCTGCTGCGCCTCAACACCATGCCCGCGCTCGATCCCGCCGTGCTGGTCGACGTGCGTCCGCTCGCCGGCCGCTCGAACGCGGCGCTCCGCGCGCTCGGCCGGCTGCCCGTGCCGCTGCGCCGCCGGCGCGGCGAGGCGGGCTTTCGCCCGATCGCCTGGGACGATGCGCTCGCCGCCGTCGCGGCGCGCATCCGCACGACGCGCCCTGAGCGGTTCGCCTTCTATCTCACGGCGCGCGGGCTCACCAACGAGACGTACTACGTCGCCCAGAAGGCGGCGCGGCTGCTCGGCACCAACAACATCGACAACGCGGCGCGGCTCTGCCACTCGCCGTCCACGGCGGCGATGACGGAGATGCTCGGGACCGCGGCCAGCACCTGCAGCTACCGCGACTGGCTCGGCACCGATCTCATCGTGTTCGTCGGCTCCAACCCCGCCAACGACCAGCCGGTCGCCATCAAGTACCTCGAGCGGGCCAAGCGGCTCGGCACGGCGGTCGCGATGGTGAACCCGTATCGCGAGCCGGGAATGGAGCGCTACTGGGTGCCGTCGATCGCCCGCAGCGCGCTCTTCGGCACGGACGTCACCGACCACTGGTTCACGGTGCGCACCGGCGGCGACGTCGCCTTTCTCACCGGGGTCGCCAAGGTAATGATCGAGCGCGGCTGGTTCGACGCCCGCTTCGTCACCGAGCACGCCACGGGCTTCACCGAGCTGGCGGTCCACGTGCGCGCGCTCGGCTGGGAGGCCCTCGAGGCGGATGCGGGGCTCTCCCGCGCCGACATGGAGCGGCTCGCAGTGCTGCTGCGCGACGCCGACACCGCGGTGCTGGTCTGGAGCATGGGGGTGACGCAGCACGCACACGGCGGCGACGCCGTGCGCTCCATCGTGAACCTGGCATTGCTGCGCGGCTTCGTCGGACGCGCTCGCTGCGGGCTCATGCCCATCCGGGGCCACTCCGGCGTGCAGGGCGGCGCCGAGATGGGCGCCTACGCGACCGCGCTCCCCGGCGGCCGGCCGATCACGCCGGAGGCGGCCGCGGAGCTGGAGCGCGCCTGGGGCTTTCGCGTCCCCACGACGCCGGGCCTCACCGCGCCCGAGATGGTCGAGGCCGCCGCACGCGGCGAGCTCGACGTCCTCTACAGCGTGGGCGGCAACCTGCTGCACACGCTGCCGGACACGGCCTGGGTCGCGAGCGCGCTCGGGCGCGTGCCCTGCCGCGTCCACCAGGACATCGTGCTCACCGACCAGATGCTGCTCGAGCCCGCCGACGAGGTGGTGCTGCTGCCGGCCCAGACCCGCTACGAGCAGTCCGGCGGCGGGACCGAGACCACGACCGAGCGCCGCATCGTCTTCAGCCCCGAGATTCCGCGGCAGGTTGGCGCCGCGCGCGCCGAGTGGCGGATCCTGCGCGACCTCGCCTGCGCGGCGGTGCCGGAGGCCGCCGCCACGTTCGGCTGCGCCGACGCCGCCGCCATCCGCGCCGAGATCGCCCGCATCGTGCCCTTCTACGCGGGCATCGAGCGGCTCGCTGCCGCCGGCGACTCGGTGCAGTGGGGCGGCCCGCACCTCTGCACCGAGTGGCGCTTTCCGACCAACGACGGCAAGGCGCGCTTTCGGGTGGTGCCGCTGCCGGTGCGCTCCGCGTTGCCCGGGACGTTCGCGCTCAGCACCCGCCGCGGCAAGCAGTTCAACACGCTCGTCTACGCGGAGACCGACCCGCTCACCGGCGCGCCCCGCGACGCCGTGCTGATGAATCCCGACGACGCCGCCGAGCGGCGCCTGCGCGCCGGCGACGTCGTCACGCTCGCGAGCGAGCACGGCCGGTTCACCGGCCGCGTCTTTCTCGCCCCCATCGCGCGCGGCGACCTGCAGGTGCACTGGCCGGAGGGCAACGTGCTGATCGGCCGCGGCGCGCGCGACGCCACCGGCGGCGTGCCGGACTACAACGCGCGCGTGCGGCTCGAGGTGGGCGCGCCGTGAGCGAGGTCGCCGACCACCCGGTTTGGCGGAGCGACGACGGGCGGCGCCCGGCGGCGACCACCGATGCGGTCGTCGTCGAGGAGCCGCTGGAGATCCGGGTGGCGGGCACGGCCGTGAGCGTCACCATGCGCACGCCCGGGCACGATCGCGAGCTCGCGCTCGGCTTCCTGGTGAGCGAGGGCCTGCTCGCGGAGCGCGCCGACGTCGAGTGCGTCGTGCAGAGCCCGGGCGGACCCGGCGCCAACCTGCTCGACGTCCGGCCCGCGCCCGGCGTGCGGCTCGCCCTCGACCGGCTCACCCGTCACGTCTTCACCTCCTCGAGCTGCGGGCTCTGCGGGAAGACGGCGATCGAGGCCGTGCGCCACCACTTCCCGCCGATCGCGGACGACGTCGAGGTGGACGCCCGCACGCTGCTCGCGCTCCCGGCGGCGCTGGCGGCGGCGCAGACCGCCTTTGCGCGCACCGGCGGGCTGCATGCCGCGGCCGTGTTCGCCGTCGACGGCACGCTCGTCGCCGTGCGCGAGGACGTCGGCCGCCACAATGCCGTCGACAAGGTGATCGGCCACGGTTTCGCGGAAGGCTGCCTTCCCTGGCGGCGCCACATGCTCTTGGTGAGCGGCCGGGCGTCGTTCGAGATCGTGCAGAAGGCGCTCGCCGCCGGCATCCCGATCGTGGCGGCGGTCTCCGCGCCGTCGTCGCTCGCCGTCTCGTTCGCGGACGAGAGCGGCCAGACGCTGATCGGCTTTCTCCGGCCGGGCCGGCTGAACGTCTACACGCACCACCGGCGCGTCCGCTTCGCCGACTGAGCCGGCGGCCCGGCTGGCTCCGGCAGGCGGCGTGGGCTACAGAGGGCCGCCATGGCCGACGAGACGCGAGATGCCGCCGCCGCACTGAACGCACACCGGGCGGGCTTCGACGTCGCCATGGGCTTCCGCTACGTCCACGCCAGCGCCGACGAGGTCGTGATGGAGTACGACGTCGGCCCCGAGCACCGCCAGCCGTACGGCATCGTGCACGGCGGCGTGCACTGCGCGATCGTGGAGAGCGCCTGCTCGACCGGCGCGGGCCTGGCGGCGCTGGCCCGCGGGCAGTCGGTGGTGGGGGTCGAGAACCACACCTCGTTCGTGCATGCGGTGCGCGAGGGCACCGTCACCGTCCGGGCCGTGCCGCTGACGCGCGGGCGCCGTACGCACGTGTGGGAGGCGACGGCGCGCGACGCCAGCGGCCGGCTGATCGCCACCGGCCGCGTGCGCCTGCTCTGCCTCGACCCGGGCAGCGTACTGGCCGGCGAGACGGTATCACACCGTACCAGCGCGTTCGGCTCCGGCGGGAAGACGTGAGCGTGCGCCGTCCCGCGATGCCGCCGCGGGCGCTGGAGGCCGCGCGCGCCTGCAAGGGCTTTCTCGACGAGGCGGAAGGGCAGCGGCTCTACGAGCTGGCCTTCGACCACGCCCGGTTGGGACCGATCGTCGAGATCGGCAGCTACTGCGGCAAGTCGTCGGTCTGGATCGGCAGCGGCGCGGCGGCCGCCGGCGGGTTGCTCGTCTGCGTCGACCATCATCGCGGCAACGAGGAGCAGCAGCCGGGTGAGCTCTATCACGATCCCGATCTCGTCGACCCGGGCGACGGCGTGATGGATTCGCTCGGCTTTCTTCGCCGCACGCTGCGCGCCGCGGGCCTCGAGGGCTCGACGGTCCTCATGGTGACGACCAGCCGGATCGCGGCCGGCCTCTGCCCCGGCCCGTTCGGCATGGTGTTCATCGACGGCGGCCACACGTTCGAGGCGGCCGAAACGGATCTCGAGTGCTGGGCCCCGCGCGTCGCCGCGGGCGGCATCCTGGCCATCCACGATCTCTTCCCGAACCCGGCCGACGGCGGCCAGGCGCCGATCACGATCTACCGCCGGGCGCTGGCGAGCGGCGCGTTCGAGGAGCTGCCGGGCACCAAGACGCTGGGCGTGCTCCGCCGCAAGCCCTCCGAGCCGGTGCCGGCGGTCAGGGAAACACCCCGCTGATCCGTTCGCCTCGGCGATCGCGGTACGGATACGTGAGCCCGGGCCGCGCGAAGACGACCCACCCGTCGTCGTCGTAGACGATCGACCATCCCGGCTCGCGAGCGAGCAGCTCGCGAACCGCCGCGCCCCGCGGCGTGACGACGAGATCTGTCCCGGCGGCCCGGCGGAGCACGTCGCGCCAGGTCGGACCGCCGCGGAAGAACTCGATGTGCTCGGCCAACGCCTGGCGGGGATAGGCGGCTTCGTAGCGGCTATCCAGACTGACCTTCACGTGCGGATGCAGCTTCCAGCTCACGTAGGCGCCGGTCTGGAACGGAACGAATAGGTTGCCCTCGAATCCAACCTCGCGCAGCCACTCGACCGGACCCACGGCATAGCGTGGCGGCGAGCCGTCCGTCCCGTCCACACGCGCGCGCCAGGGTTGGTTGCGCTGCAGCAGTATCAACCCCGCCACGGCCATCACGACCGCCATGCCCGTTCCCCAGCGCGCGTAGAGCCACTCCAGCAAGGTGCCGAGCGGCGTCATGGTGATCCAGGCCGGGACGTAGGCGAACCAGACGAGCGCCAACAGCGACACCTGCCGCTGGTGCCGCACGGCCTCGTACGCCGCAAGCGCGACGAGCAACCAGCCCGCCGCCCGCGCGATCCCGAGGCGAGCCACGCCGTAGAGCGCCGTCACGACCGCGAAGGCGACGAGCGCCGTCTGCGGCACGCCCGCCCACCAGACGGGCCGCCACTCGAGGATGAGCGAGCGATCCATGCCGATCGAGTCCCAGACGTGCCGGTAGTAGGCCAATCCGTACGGATTGATCAAGACGAGCGCGAGCATGCCGAGCGCGACCGCCAGCAGGTGCCACGGCCGCTCTCGGCGCATCACGCGCTCGATGCCGTCCAGCGCCACGATGGCGATGCCGAGCACGAATCCGGCGTGACAGTTGACCCACAGGGGAAAGGCAACAAGCCACGGCAGGATCCAGCGTCGCCCGCCGCGGCGATCGGCATCGAGCGCCGTCAGCAGGAGCGCCACGAACAGCAGGGTGACCAGGTGCGCACGAATGAGCGTCCAGCCGATCCAGCTCATCGCCACCGCCGCGGGGCCGAGCAGCATGAGGGTGCCCTCGCTCGCACCGCGGCGGACCGCGAGCCGCCAGACCACGGTGCAGACGGCAAGCACGAGGGCCAAGCGCAGTGCCACGAGACCGCCGGCGCCGCCGAACGCGCCTGTGCCATAGAGGAGCAGCCCCATGCCCCACTCGTGGTGCATGCTCGGGAAGACCGTCGGCGTGTACGCAAACCGATCTTCGATCGGCACGCGTCCCAGCCGAAGCGCTTCGCGCCCCAAGGCCATCGAATGCCAGACGTCGAGATCGACCTCGGCGGCCATGCCGCCGAGGACGAGCAGCGCCAGGGCGGCCGTGGCGAGCGCGCGCCGCGACATGCGCCTGACGATCGCCTCAGCCGCGGGCGGAATCCCTGTCGCCGGCGCCCTCGTCGTCCTCGGCCTGCCGCGGCCACGGGCGCACGGCGGCGGGCTTCGGCAAACCGGCCATGCTCCGGAAGAGCCCGCTGGTGGCCGAGAGCCCGGTGAGCGCGTCGGCGGCGATCAGCACCGTGGCGGCGGTATACAGCGTCTGCTCCTCGACCGGCCAGATCACGTTCTGCGGATGGACCCGCCCCGTGTAGTACCCGCCCTCGCGCGTGCGCAGGTGCTTCACCCAGTTGAACACCTGCCGGGCGCGCGAGTGGAGCCCGCAGGCGTCCAGCGCGAGCACCAGCTCGCAGGTCTCCGCGGTGGTGTACCACGGCCGGTCGCGCTCGCAGCGTGCGCCCACGCCCTCCTCGAGAAAGCGCTCCACCAGCTCGCGGTCGAGCAGCCGGCGCCAGGCGTGCACGCCGCGCAGCGCGCCGCCGAGCACGGGATAGTACCAGTCCATCGAGAACCGCCCCGGGCCCTCCGGCAGGTCGGTGTCCTCGAAGGCCTCCAGGTTGGTGCGCAGCACCGTGGCGAGCCGCCGGCGTGCGGCGCGCCAGGCCGGCCGCTCGTACCCGAGCGTCTCGGCGACGCGCAAGGCGCAGACGAGGCTCCCGTGGATGGACGACGACCCGGTGAGCAGCGGCGCCTCCCAGACCTTGCCCTTGTTCAGCAGCCACGCGATCGCACCGCTCGGCAGCTGGAGGCGGACGACGAAGTCGATGGCGCGCTCCATCGTGGGCCAGTACTCGACCAGGTAGTCGCGCTCGCCGGTGTGCAGGTAGAGCTGCCAGAGGCCAGTGGCGAAGTACGCCGCGTGGTTGGTTTCCTGCGCGTCGCTCACCAGCGTGTCGCCGTGCCATTCCTGGTGCCAGCCGCCCTCGGGAAGCTGGGTGGCCTTCAGGTAGTCGTACGCCCGCAGCGCCTCGCGGAGACGCCCGGCGAGCACGAGCCCCATCGCCGCGTGCACGTGATCCCAGGGATCCCACTTGGCGTCGGGAATCCACGGCAGCTTGCCGGCCGGCGTCTGGCGGTCGGCGATGAAGGCGCCCGTGTCGGCGATCTGGGCGTCGGTGAGCGGGTGGCGATGGCGGTCGGTCATGCGGCGGCTCCCTGTTTTTCGGCGTAGACGACCACGCTCTTGCCGATCAGCGGGCTGAGCGCGGCGTCCAGCCAGCGCGTGAGGGCCGGCCGGTGCAGCAGGTCCCACATGAGAAACCGGTGGTAGAGCGCCACCGGCCAAATCGTCTCGTTGTCCATGCCGAGCGCGCAGCGCAGCCACCAGTACGGCGAGTGCAGCCCGTGCGCGAAGTGCCGGCCCGTCACGCGGTAGCCGTGCGACTCGATCAGGCGCTCGAGCTGGGAGCGCAGGTAGATGCGCACGTGGCCGCCCGGGCTGTTGCGGTACTGCGGTGAGAGGGCCCAGCAGATGGCCTCGGGCAGCGTGCGCGGCACGGACACGGCGAGCACCCCGCCCGGCTTCAGCACGCGCCAGAGCTCGCGCAGCGCGTCGTCCTCGCGGTGGAGGTGCTCGAGCACCTCCGAGATGATGACGCAGTCGAAGCTCGCGTCGGCGAACGGCAGCTCGTAGACGCTGCCGCGCGCCACGGCCCACGGCCCCGCGTCGGGGCGGCTGCCGCCGTCGGCCGGCGGGAGCTTGTCGAGCAGCTCGAGCGAGGCGCGCGTCTCCTCGACCTCCTTGGCGCCGAGATCGATCGCCACGGCAGCGACGCCGGGCAGGTGGCGGCTGGCGCGGATGTGGCGCCCGCCCCCGCACCCGACGTCGAGCAGCCGCGTCCCGGGCGTGAGCCGCAGCCGCTCCAGCTCGACCGTCAGCACGCGAGCCTCGTGTCCCGGCGCTGGGCGATCACCTCGCGGTAGACCTCGACGTGGCGCTCGGCCGCCTTGCGCCAGGTGAAGTGCTGGAGCACTCGCTCGCGCCCCGCCTTGCCCATGGCGCGGCAGCGTTCGGGCGCGTCGAGCAAGGCGGCGATCTCCCGCGCCAGCGCTTCGGCCGAGCGCGGCTCGACCAGCACGCCGCAGCGGCCGTCGGTGCCGATCACCTCCGGAATGGCGCCGGCGCGGCTCGCCACCACCGGCACCTCGCACGCCATGGCTTCACCGGCCGGGAAGCTGAAGCCTTCGTAGAGCGACGGCACGACCGCCACGCTCGCCTCCGCGTAGCGGCGCGGAATCTCCTCGAACTCGACCTTGCCCGTGAACTCGATGGCGTCGGTGAGCCCGTGCCGCTCGATCAGCGCCCGCGTCGGGCTCTTGAGACCCGGGGCGCCGATCACGGTGAGGCGCAGTGCGGGGCGCGAACGCCTGAGCTCCGCCATCGCCGCCAGGAGATAGCGGAAGCCCTTGAGCGGCGCGTCGGCCGAGAGAATCGTGATGATGCGGTTCGGGTCGCGCCGGATCTCGGGCCGGGGCCCGAACACCTCGAGGTTGATGCCGTTGCCGACGACGCGCAGCTGCTCGGGGCGCAGCCGGTACTCCGTCTGCAGGTCGCGCGCCGAGGATTCCGAGATGGTAATGATGCGGTCGAGCCGGCGCGCCGTGCGGAGATGCGACGGCACGAACGTGTACCAGCGCAGCAGCCCGAGCCGCTGCTTGAGCGAGCGCGCGTGCTGGAGGCCGATCCGGCGGTCGATCGTGATCGGATGGTGGATGGTCGCCACCACCGGGGTGTGCTCAACCACCTTCATGAGATCGGGGCCGAGCGACTGGTTGTCGTGGACAATGTCGTAGGCCTCGCGGTGGCCGTTTTGCTGAAACCGTTGAGCCACGCGCATGCAGAAGCTCATCGGCTCGACAAAGCCCCCGGTGACCGACTGGGCGTACTCCCAGCGGTTGATCGGGTCGCGCAGCTCGCGAAAGCCCGGCCAGTGCAAGAGCGCGGCGTCGTTCCAGAGGTCGAGGCTCGGAACCTTCACGAGCTTCACGCCGGGCAGCAGCTCCGGATAGGGCTGCCCGCTCCAGACGTCCACGGTGTGGCCGAGCGCGGTGAGCTCGCGGCTCAGCAGCCGGATGTAGATGCCCTGCCCGCCGCATCGCGGGTTGCCGCGGTAGGTGAGCAAACAGATGCGCAGGCGATCGTCCCTCATGCCTCTCGGTCCCTCCACGGCAAGACTCGGGTGCATACGAAGTCGAGCGCGGTAATACAAGAGCTTGCGACCCGGCGCGCTTGCGCGGAAGGTCGCGAGAATGCTTCACAATCGCGCGCTACTTGCCCTCGAAGCGGGGTTTGCGTCGCTCGCGCGCCGCCGTATAGCCCTCGAGCAGGTCGTCGGAGACAAAGCAGCTCGCCGTGCTCATGGCCTCGAAGCGCAGCGTGTCGGCGAGGCCGCGCTTGGCCCAGAGGTTCAGCGTGCGCTTGGTCCCCTGGACGGCGAGCGGGGCGTGCGCCGCGATCTCGTGGGCGAGCGAGCGGGCCGCGGCATCGAGGGCGTCGGGGGCGTGAACCTCCTGGACGAGGCCCATCTCCCGCGCCTTGGCCGCATCGAAGCGCCGAGCCGTCAGCGTGATCCACTTGGCCCACCCCGGGCCCACTTCCTCGCAGAGCCGCATGTCGAGCCCACCGTCGATGGCGACGCCGATGGCGACCTCGGGCGCCCCGAACACCGTGCCCTCGGCGGCCAGCCGGATGTCGCCGAGCAGCGCCACCTCGAGCCCGGCCCCGAGGCAGTAGCCGTGCACGGCGACGATCACCGGCTGCGGCACCTCCTCGATGAACTGCATGCGCCGGTGCGAGCCCCGGAAGCGGAGATAGTAGTTGCGCACGCGCTCGGCGGGCGAGCGGCCGACGATGCGCTCGCGCACGTCGCTCGTGAAGTCGAGGCCGGCGCAGAAGGCCCGGCCGTTGCCGCGGAGCACCACGGCCCGCACCTCGGTATCAGCCGCCACCTGCTCCATGCGCTGGAGGAGCGCCGCGCCCATCTCCCAGCCGTACGCGTTCAAGCGGTCGGGCCGGTTGAGCGACACGATCGCCACGTCGGCGTCGCGTTCGAGGGTGACGAGGTCGCTGCTTTGGTCCGCCATGCCGGGCGTCGTAGCGCACGCGGTCTCGTTGGAACAAGCCGAGCGTCGGCGCCAGCTCTCGGCGTTGGGCGACGCCCGGCCTCGCGTCGCTCTGGCTTGCGTTCGGAGCCACCCCGAGTGACGCGCCGGCGCCCGATCGGGCGCGCACGCGTCGGGGTGCGCTCGCTGGCGACCGCGCGGGCACCTGTGCCAGGATCGCCCGCCATGGCGCTGCCGCTGCCACCGGCTCCGGGCCGGCCGATGCTTCCGCCGGACACGTATGCCGGCACGGTGGTCGTCATCACCGGCGGCGGCACCGGGCTCGGCAAGGCGATGGCGGTCGAGTTCGCGCGCGCGGGGGCCACGGTTGGCATCGTGAGCCGCAACGCGGAGCAGCGGCGCCGCGGCGTCGAGGCGGTGCGGGCCGCCGGCGGGCGCGCCGCGGA
>DATMAZ010000215.1:0-13808 GCA_035559675.1 Candidatus Limnocylindria bacterium | reverse complement strand
CACGGCAGCGGCAACCCGGCCACGGACCCCAACGCGCGCGTGAGCGAGTACGTGCGCGGCAACCCGACGGTGGCGGTGGGCGGCCGGCTCGGGCGCGCGCTCGGCACGAATACCGCCACCTTCCAGCAGGTGCTGCACGCGGCGCTGAAGGACGAGGACCCGCGGGTGCGGGCACAGGGGCGCCGCGTGGTGGTGAAGACGCTGGTGGCCGATCCGACGGTCCGCGACGCGCTGGTCGCCACGCTGAACGGCATGCCCGACGACGCGCTCGCCCGCGCGCTGCGCAGCATCGCAGGGGCGGACGCCGAGGAGCTGGCGATCGCGTTCGCGCGCCACGGGCGCTCGCCAGAGCTCTCGCGCCGGATGCACGACGTCGTGGGCGTGCTCCGCCGCCAGGGTGGCGCGAGCTAGCGCGCCCGGCCGGCGGTGGCGATGCCGTCTCGCCGCGGCCGCCGGCGCGGCGCTGCTCGCGAGCGTGCTGCCCGTTTTCTTGCTGCGCTGGGTCCCGCCGCTCGGCACGCCCTTCATGCTCGGGCGCTGGCTGGACGGCGTGCTCGGCCGGCGCCCGGCGGTCCCCATCGAGTACGTGTGGGTGTCGTGGTCGCGCATCGCGCCGGTGGCGGCGCTGGCCGTCGTCGCTGCCGAGGACCAACGCTTCCCTGTGCACCACGGCTTCGACCTGAACGCGATCCGCGAGGCGCTCGCCGAGCAGCGCGCGCGGCCGCGCGGTGCGAGCACGATCTCGCAGCAGACGGCGCGCAACCTCTTTCTCTGGCCCGGCCGCAGCTGGCTGCGCAAGGCGCTCGAGGCCTACGTGACACTGCTCATCGAAGCGTGCTGGCCCAAGCGGCGGATTCTCGAGGTGTATCTCAACGTCGCCGAGTTCGGCGACGGCGTCTACGGCGTCGAGGCCGCGAGCCGCCGCTTCTTCGGCCACCCCGCCTCACGGCTCACCCGGCACGAAGCCGCGCTGCTCGCCGCGGTCCTGCCCAACCCGAAGGGCCGGCGCGTCGCGCGGCCGTCCGCCTACGTCGCGGCCCGCGCCCGCCGCATCGAGGCGGAGATGGCGCGCCTCGGTCCGGCCTACCTGGCCTCGTTGTGAGCGAGCGGAGTCAGAAACCCGACACCGCACGCCTCACGGCACCGCTCAAGCCGCGCCCCGCTCCAGCCGAAGAAGCAGAAGACGACCGACCAGGAGGTGTTGGGATGTTCGAGAGCAACAAGGCACAGCAGGCCGCCGACCCCGCGACCGCCACGGCGTTCCTCGGCAAGGGCGCCAAGCTCGTCGGCAAGATCTCGCTCGACGGGCCGGCTCGCATCGAAGGCCACGTCGAAGGCGAGATCGACGCCAAGGACACGCTCACCATCGGCGAGGACGCCGTGGTGAAGGCCAAGATCACCGGCACGACGGTGATCGTCCACGGGCAGGTGACCGGCGACATCGTCGCCAAGAGCCGGCTCGAGCTCCGCAACCCGGGCCGTGTGCACGGCAACATCACGACCGCCACGCTCGTGATCCAGGAAGGCACAACCTTCGAGGGCCACTGCTCCATGGGCGAGGACTCGCGGGCCAAGCTGAAGGTGGCGCCCGCCGCCATCGGCGACGGCAGGCTCGCCGAGCCCGTCAGCTCCACCGCGCGCTGACGCTCTACGGCGCGCGGCCCCGCGGGCACGCGGGCGCCGCGCGCCTTCCTCTCTCAGCTCGCTTCCTTGTGCTTGCCGGCGCGCTCGGCGTGGTGATCCTGGATCGCCTTGCCGATCGCTTCGACGGCGCGCCCGATGAACGTCGGCCGGTTCTCGGCCGCCCAGCCGTGGCTCGCGGCGAGCCGGCCGAGCGTGCCCTGGAACTGCGGCATCACGTAGCGCGCGATCAGCTCGAACGAGCGCAACGTGGCCTCGCGGTCGGCCCAGTCGTGCACCATGAAAAGGTAGGTGCCGTAGCCGCCTGACTTGTCCCAGAGCCGCTGAATCTGGCGCGCGGCGTCCTCCGGGGTCCCGATCACGCCGTAGCCGTTGGCGTTCATCGCGTCGACCATGTCCCCCACCTCGACCGCGTCGCCCACCAGCGGGAGCGCCGCCACGCGGAGGAAGTAGTCGACCCACGCCTTCAAGCCGAACTCCACGTCGCGGCGCGCCTGGTCCATCGTGGGAGCGACGTGCATCGGGCCGACCAGGCGCCACTTGCTGCGGCTCACGGTCCGGCCGTGCTCGGCCGCAATCTCCTCGCAGATCTGCCAATGGTGCCCGAGCGCGTCGAAGCCGCCGAGCGTGGTGGCGCCGAGCGACAGGAGCCCGAGCCCGTGCCGGCCGGCCGCGCGTGGTCCCGCGGGCGATACCTGCGCCGCCACCGCCAGCTCCATGTGCGGGCGGCTATACGGCCTGAGCTGCACCCGCGCGTCGCGCAGCGTGAACCAGCTCGTCTCGCGCGTCACCGGTTCGTCCGAGACCAGCAGCTCGACGATCGCGTCGAGCGCCTCGTCCATCATCTCGCGCTGCCGCAGCGGGTCGATCCCCATCATGAACGCGTCGGACGGCAGCGCCCCCGGCCCCACCCCGAACATCGCGCGGCCGCGCGTGAGATGGTCGAGCAGCACCATGCGGTCGGCCAGCATGAGCGGATGATGGTAGGGCAACGAGGACACGCCGGTGCCGAGCCGGATGTGGCGGGTGCGCTCGGCGGCGGCCGCCACGAAGACCTCCGGGGAGCCGATGATCTCGTAGCCGGCCGAGTGGTGCTCGCCGATCCAGGCTTCGTCGTAGCAGAGCCGGTCGAGGTGCTCGACCAGCTCGAGGTCGCGGTGGAGCGACCACGTGGGGTTTTCCCCGAGCCGGTGGAACGGAGCCAGGAATACGCCGAAGCCGAGCCGATCGGGACCCATGTGCGCTGCCTCCTCGACCCGTCTTGCCCGCCCGCTGCGGCTGAAGTCAATCGACGCATCTGCGGCACGGCCCATGCGTTCTGCGCCGGCGATCGCCCTTGCCCGCCGCCGCCATCCGTCGGTAGTGTGGCGGCGTGGCGGAGAGCTTGCGGCGCCGGTTCGAGCGTGCAGTCGCGGCGGGCGACGGCCTCGACCTCGCCCGCGCCGCGCTGGTGATCGCGAGCATCGACCACCAGCCGGTCGACGAGGCGACGGCGCTCACCGAGCTCGACGCGCTGGCGGCCGGGGCCCAGCTCCGGGTCGGAGACGCCGGCCCGCCGAGCGTCCGGGCACAGGCCCTCATGGACTTTCTCTTCCGCGAGCGTGGCTTTCGCGGCAACCACGAGGAGTACTACGATCCGCGCAACAGCTGCCTCGACGAGGTGCTGACGCGCCGGCTCGGTATCCCGATCACGCTCTCGGTGGTCGCCATGGAAGTCGGCGCGCGGCTCGGGCTGCGCCTGGCCGGCGTGGCCTTCCCGGGCCATTTCCTCGTGCGGGCGGCGGCGGGCCGCGGCGAGACGATCTTCGACCCCTTCCACGGGGGCTCGACCGTCGACCACGACGAGCTGCTCTGGCGGCTCAAGGTACTCGCCGAACAGGCAGGCCGTCCCGCGCCCGAGTTCCACGCGGTCCCGGCGGAGTTCCTGGCCGACGCCTCCCGGCCCGCCATCGTCTCGCGCATGCTGCGCAACCTGCACCGCATTTACACGCAGCGCGACGACCACGCCCGCGCGCTCGCCGCCGTCGACCTGCTGCTCGTGCTGACACCGAATGCGCCCGAGGAGGTCCGCACGCGGGGCGCGCTCTACGAGCAGCTCGATTGCCCCGCGGCCGCCGCCGCCGACTTCCGCCGCTACCTCCAGCTCGCGCCGCAGGCGCCCGACGCCGCTGACGTCGAGAAGCGGCTCTCGCGGCTGCGCGACACGGCGCCGACGATCCACTGAGCGGCCATCCCTCCCGTAGCGCCGGACCGGGCGTCGGCCGCCGCCGGGCCGAGAAAGGTCCGCCAGGGCGCATCGAGCCAATGGACCGTTCGGGCGCAGCCAGAGCCGGCGGGCCGTTCGGTAGGGCCGACCGCCAACCCACTGCCGGGGCGCGCTCCCTCGGGGCTTTTTCCTTGACTCGACCCCACGACCGCGCCTAGTCTCGGCCCTCGCGAACGACACGATGCGTCTGCGAGGCGTGGGGGATCAGTGACGATGAGATCAGCTCGAGTAGGTCTGTGTGCAGCCTTCGCTCTGGCCGCCCTTTGGGTGCCGGAAATGGCCAGCGCAGCGGTCATCACGGTGACGCCGCCGGAGTCGATCCAGGCCGCCGTAGACGCGGCGGCACCGGGTGACGTGGTCAAGGTGAACCCGGGCGACTACATTGAGACGCACGGCGGTCCGGCGGCCGTTCGCATCACCAAGACACTCAAGCTGATCGCGAAGAGCAAACCGACTGCGAAGGTCCGCATCCTGCCCGATCCGAACAACCCGTCGCAGACCGACGGCATCGTAGTCGAGCCGGCGAATCCCGGCGATCCGGATGTCGACGGCATTCTGATCAAGGGGTTCACCGTCGAAGGCTTCCAGAACAACGGCATCTGGCTCAAGCACACGCGCAACTTCAAGATCAAGAACAACGAGACGATCAACAACCTCGAGAACGGCATCTGGCCCACCCTGTCGGCCAACGGCCTGGTCAAGAAGAACGTGTCCTACGGGTCGCTCGATAGCGCGCTCTGGGTCGAGGCGTCCGAGAACGTGCGGGTGATCCGGAACGAGTTGTACAATGCGCCGACGGGGCTGGAGGTCACGATCTCGAAGAACGTGTTCATGAAGGCCAACAACGTCCACGACAACACCGTGGGTGTCGGCTTCTATCATTCCGCGGCCGCCGGGATGCCGTCGACGGGGCTCGAGGGGAACTGGCAACTGATCGGCAATACCATCGTCAACAACAACTTCCCGAACCCGGTCTCGGGCGGGTTGGTCGGTGATCTCATCCCCGGCATCGGCATCCTGTTGATCGGGCCCGACGACAACCTGATTCAGAAAAACACCGTCACGGGCAACGACTTCCTCGGCCTGGCGATTATCGACTGGTGCCTGGTCCAGGACTGCGTCTCCAATCCGCCGGAGGACCCAGATTCTGTTCCCGAGCGAAACCGCATCGTGAAAAACACGATCACGGGCAATGGGGGCAATCCTCCCGGGCCGCCGTTCGGAGGCCTGGCAGGCGACGTGACCTCGCTGGCAGCCAACAACTGCTTTACCGGCAACACGATCGGCACGTCGATTCCGGGTACACTGCCGGCGGAGTGCACCTGACACACCGAACGCCGCGCCGCATCGGTTTGCGGCGCGCGCGTGATGCTGGCGGGGGCTGACGTGCGGCGCCGACGCGCCTGCTCTACCATGCTGCGGCGGTTCGCTGGCCCGCAGGCGCACGAGCTGTCCCTCCTCTGCCGCCCGACCGGCGACCGCGCAGACGCGAGCTGGCAAGCCGAGGACGCCTACCGCCAGCTCGCCGCGCTGCTGCGGGCCGAGAAGGCCTCGTTCGAGGACGTCGCCTGCGAGACGCTGCTCGTGCGCGACGTCCAGCGTGATCTGGCGGCCATCCTCGACGTGCGCGGGCGCGTACTCGCCGAGCTGGGGCTCGACAGCGTCGCTCCACTGCCACGCTTCATCCAGCAGCCGCCGCTCGCCCCCGGTGCGGCGTTCGAGCTGGTCGCCTCGGCTGTCGTGCCACAGACCGGCACGCGCTCCGTGCGCAACGTGCGCGCCGCACCCTCCTGCCCGTGCGAAGGCTGCACGCGATCCGGGGCGCGCGTCCTGCGTGCCGGCGACCGGACGCTGCTCACCACCACGAACCTGTACGGCACCGGCCACGACACCTTCGAACAGGCGCGCAACGCCTTTGGCGCCGCCGAGACGTTATTGCGGCAGTGCGGAATGGAATTCGGCGACGTCGTGCGGATCTGGATCCACCTCCGCGACATCGGCCGCGACTACGCGGCGCTCAACCGCGCCCGCCGCGACTTCTTCCAGCGGCGGGGCATCACCCGCCTGCCGGCCAGCACCGGCGTCCAGGGCGGACCGTTCCCGCGGGCGCACGACGTGACCGTCAGCGTCGCGGCGCTCCGATCGTCGGGTTCGCTCGACGTGGCGCCCGTCTCGACGCCCACCTTGAACGAAGCCTCGAGCTACGGGGCCGACTTCTCGCGCGGGCTGCGTCTCGCGGACCGCAACAGCGTCACGCTGCTCGTCTCCGGCACGGCCAGCATCGACGAACAGGGACGCACGATCCACGCGGGGGACGTCACCGCACAGGCCGAGCGCATGCTGCACAACGTCGCCACGCTGCTGGCGCAGCACGGTGCCGGCTTCGCAGACGTGATCTCGGGCGTCACCTACGTGAAGCACGCAACCGACGCGCCGGCGGTGCGGGCGCTCTGCCGCGCGCGCGGCTACGACGGCTTCCCGTGCGCGCTCGTCGAGGCCTCGCTCTGCCGGCCAGACCTGCTGTGCGAGACCGAGGCCGTGGCGATACGTCCCGCGGAGGCGTAGGCTCCCGGCATGCCACCGGGACTTCGGCCTTCGGTACGGGCGGCCGCCGCGGCGGCACTTGCCACGGCAGCGGCCTGGCTCGCCGGCTGCGACCGCGAAGTGTCCACGCAGGACATTGTGGGCGCGGCAACGGCGCCGGGCATCGCGCAGCTGGACATCACCTACCCGCAGGACGGCACGCTCTTCCCGCCCGATATCGTGGCGCCGACCTTCGTCTGGAAGGACCAGACGCGCGGAGTCGACCGCTGGCATGTCGTGGTGCGCGACGACACGGGCGCCGATGTCGTGCAGGCGCTGGTCGACGCCCCGCGCTGGCGGCCGTCCGAGGCCGACTGGCGGCGCGTGAAGGACCGCACCGCCGAGCGCGACGGGGCCGTGGTGGTGGCCGGCGTGCAGGACACGCGGCGCGGCACCGTGCTGTCGTCGGCTCGGGTGCGGATCCGCACCTCCAAGGACCCCGTGTCCGACGCCCTCTTCTACCGCGAGGTACCGCTGCCGTTTCTCACCGCGGTGCAGGACCCGTCGCGCATCCGCTGGCGCTACGGCACGATCGACATGGAGGCCGGCCCGCCGATCGTGCTGCAAAACCTGCCGGTGTGCGGCAACTGCCATTCCTTCGCCGACAACGGCAGTGTGCTCGGCCTCGACGTCGACTACGGGAACGACAAGGGCGCGTACGCCATCCTGCCGGTGTCGACCCACATGGTGATGGACGACGCCAAGATCATCACCTGGGCCGACTACAGGCGCGACGACGGGGAGCTCACCTTCGGCCTGCTCTCGCGGGTCTCCCCGACGGGCCGTTACGTCGTCAGCACCGTCAAGGACCGCTCCGTCTTCGTCGCGATTCCGGACCTGATGATCTCCCAGCTCTTCTTCCCCATCAAAGGCATTCTGGTCGTCTACGATCGGGAGACGAGGACGTTTGCGGCGCTGCCGGGGGCCGACGACCCGCAGTACGTGCAGACCAACGCGGTGTGGAGCCCGGATGGCTCGGAGCTGATCTTCGCTCGCACCAAGGCCTACCGCGCCGAGCGCCTCGAGCAGCAGAACAGCGCGCTCGTCGACGAGAAAGACGTCCCGGAGTTCATCGTCGAAAAGCGGCCCTTTCGCTACGACCTCTACCGCATCCCGTTCAACGACGGGAAGGGCGGCACGCCGGAGCCGATCGCAGGCGCGTCCAACAACGGGATGAGCAACTACTTCCCGAAATACTCGCCCGACGGGAAATGGATCGTGTTCACGAAGTCCAAGAGCTACATGCTGCTGCAGCCCGACAGCGAGCTCTGGATCATGCCGGCCACGGGCGGCCCGGCGCGCCGGCTCCGGTACAACACGCCCCGCATGAACTCCTGGCACAGCTGGTCGTCGAACAGCCGCTGGCTCGTGTTCTCGTCCAAGGCGAATGGGCCCTATACGCAGCTGTGGCTCACGCACATCGACGAGGAGGGGAACGACAGCCCGCCGGTGCTGCTCGAGCGGTTCACGTCGGCGGACCGGGCGGCGAACATTCCCGAGTTTGTGAAGCTTCCGGGTACCGCCATCGCCGACATCAAGGAGCAGTTCCTCGACGCCTACTCCTTCTACCGGGCCGGCATGGCCAACGCGAACACCGGCGACTACAAGGGCGCAGAGCGCGCGTTCCGGCGCGGACTCGAGCTGGCCCCGAACGACGTCGAGCTGCACAATGCGCTCGGCTGGGCGCTGTTCCAGGACGGCCGCACCGCGGAAGCGGTGGCGGAGTACGAGCGCGCGCTGGCGGTGGATTCCCAGCACGTCAAGTCGCACAACAACCTCGCGCTGGCGCTGGTCGAGCTCGGGCGCCTCGAGGAAGCGGCCGAGCACTACCGGGCCTCGCTCGCGGTCGAGCCCAAGGCGGAGATCTACAGCGACCTCGGGTTCATCATGGCGCGCCTCGGGCGCTCCAACGAGGCGCTGGCCGCCTACCGGAAGGCGCTGGCCTTGGACCCCGCGTGCGCCTCGGCCCACTTCAACCTCGCCGTCGCGATGCTGCAGGCCGGCGATCTCGCCGCGGCGGAGACCCACTACCGCAAGGCACTGCCCGGGCGGCCGGCGGCCGAGACACACAACGGGCTCGGCTTCGTGCTCGGCCGGCAGGGACGCACCGAGGAGGCGATCGCCGAGTTCCGCAAGGCGATCGAGATCGACCCGCGCTACACCCCCGCCTACAACAACCTAGCCGAGGCGCTGGCCCGCGAGGGCAAGCTCGCGGAGGCGGCCGAGTACTACCGCCGCTCGCTCGCGCAGAAGCCAAGCCGGGCGGTCCAGAACGCGCTCGACGCGGTGCTGCGCCGGCTCGGCGAGCAGCCGGCCGGGGCCGATTCGGCTTATGAGGCGGACGCGGTGCAGACGCCGGCGGGGTAGACTGGCGATGAAGCGCGCGCCCTGTGCATTTCTCGCTTGACATTGACCCACCGAGCCTTGAAATGCTTGCCATGCGGGCGCCCGCACCGACTGCGCGGCGCGAAGGCAGGGGAGCGACCATGACTCGACTCGGAGCAATCGCACTGCGAACCGGCTGCGCCGTGGCGGTATTGTTGCTCGCGGCCGGCCTGCAGAGCGCCTCCGCGTACCCGTCGTACGACGACGGTGCCGGCGTGGGCTGCGTTGCGTGCCACCCGGGCTTCCAGGGCGGCAACGGGGCGCTCCACACACAGCACCGGGTGGCGTTCGGCGTCACCACCTGCAATCTCTGCCATCCGAACGGCGGCGGCACGACGCCCGTGCTCACCTACTCGAGCGGCCCCGGCGGCGGCCTCGGCTGCGCAGGCTGCCACGGCAACGACTACGGCGAGACGTCACCCAACAGCGGCCAGCCGAAGGCCACCGGGTACGGCTTGCGCGCGTACCATGCCAGCCAGGGCGTCACGGTGTGTGCGAGCTGTCACCAGCCGGGTGCGCTCGGCCATCAAAACCCGTTCCCGCCGCTCTTTACCGAGGACGTGCCGCCGCCGTACTTCAATCCCGCCTACAGCAACCTCACCAATCCGTGTGACAGCGCCGAGGAGGATCTCGCCACCGACGTCGACACGCTCGGCCTCGACAACGACGGTGACGGCGCCCGGGATTACCCCAACGACAGCGACTGTGCGATGCCCACCACCACCACCAGCACGACGCTCCCGCCAAACGTCACGTCCACCGGCATCACGGGCCTGAAGCTCATCCTGGTCGACAAATACGTCGCCTCCTCGAAGGCGAAGGCCGTCGTCGTCTCGAAGGACACCACCTCGGGCGCGATCCACAAGGGCGTCCAGGCGAGCCCGCCGGATTTGAGCGGCACCGTCGAGATCTTCGACAAGAACAATCCGTCCAACGCCGCGGTCTACGACCTCGCCGCCGCCAACTGGCTCGTGAACAAGCCCACGGTCGCCAAGTACGTGCTAAAGACGGCAGCGCCCGGGGGAAGCGGCGTCAAGGTCGCGGTCGTGAAGCCCAACCTGCTCCTCAAGATTGTGGGCAAGAGCCTCGGTGACGGCGACGCCGCCACCGGCGACCAGAACGCGAGCGATCTTGACGCCGGCGCGCTCGGCGTGGGCGACCAGCTGCGCGTACGCGTGACGATTCTCAACGGCAGCGATGCCTCGACGCACATCATGTGCTCCGACTTCACCGTCGAGATCGCCGCGTCCGTCGCCGGCGGAACGGGCCACAAGATCATCTCGAAGAACTCGACGGCTCCGGGGAGCTGCACGTAGCGGCGCGCCGGTGTGGTCGTGTCCTGTGGGCCACGACCACACCGGTGAGCCCGCCGTTCGGGCCGCTCAGCCCTCGGACCGTTCGGGTTGAGCGATCCGGCGCTGGCGGGTCGTGACTCGACGGCGCGATTCGTGCTGTACTCTTCGCTTCGAGGAGGTCGCATGCGCTGGTTCCCCCCCCTGCTGCTGGCTCTCGTCGCGCTCGGTGTTCCGCGTGCCTACGGCGACTGCACGAGCGGCACGTGCGTTCCAGGCGGCGGTCCGACAGCGAACGACTGCACGGCCGAGTTCCTGGGCGCGGGGCTGCTGCTCAACTACCCGCCCTACGTGCCGGCCGACCCGCAGCCGAAGACCGAGCTGCGCTGCTACGAGGGCGACGCCGGCTGCGATGCCGACGGGCGCATCGACGGCGTGTGCACGTTCAACATGAACGTGTGCCTCGCGGCCAGCGACCCGGCGCTACCCGACTGCACCGTGACCACCGTCGACAAGGTGTCGGTGAAGGCCAAGGGCGCCAAGGCGCAGGCGCTGGCGGACGCCGTCCGCGCGCTGGCGTCCCCGCCCGCGTGCACCACGGGGCAGACGCTCGCCGTGGCGCTCAAGGGCAACAAGAAGGAGGCGCGCGCCACGGTGAAGGTCACCGCCGCCGGGAGCGCCGGACGCGACAAGGACGTGCTGAAGCTGCGCTGCATCCGCCGCGACTGGCCCTCGCACGGCTTCAGCCATGCCAACCATCGCTCCACCCCCTACGAGAGGAAGATCGGGCCGGACAACGTCGCCAAGCTCAAGCTCGAGTGGACGTTCCGGGTCGACGAGCAGACGCCCGACTGGATCTTGAACGGCGTCACCGCCACGCCGACGATGGGCCACGGGCTGCTGTTCGTGCCGGCGTGGAACAACACGCTCTACGCGCTCTCGCCGAAGAACGGCACGATCAAGTGGTCGTACGCGGCTCCCGGCGGCATCGGCATCCACAGCTCGGCGGCCGTCACGGCCGACGGCCGCGTCATCATCGCCGACGGGCTCACGGTCGTGCACTGCCTCGATGCGCGCTCGGGGTCGTTGCTCTGGAAGACGGACCTGAACGAGACCATTGGCGATCACGTGTGGTCGTCGCCGCAGGTTGCGAACAATCGCGTCTTCATCGGCATCTCGGGCTTCACCGACACGGACGTCGGCCGCGCGCCCGGCCGCCTGGCCGTGCTCGACCTCGATACCGGCGCCGTCCTCTGGCAGCGGCGCATGGTGCCGGCCAAGGTGTGTCGGACCGACGCCTCGGTCACGTGCACGACCGAGGCGGATTGTCCCGACGCCGGGGCGTGCGTCACCGCGTACGGCGCCGGCGTGACCGCCACGCCCGCCATCGGCGTGGGCGGCGAGGACGTGTTCGTCAACACCGTGGGCTCGTACCGGTTCCCGGCGGTCGGCGAGAACGCCGACGCCATCATGCGGCTCGACGCGGCCACCGGCGAGGTCAAGTGGATCCGGCAGGTGACGCCGCTCGAGCAGTTCGGCTTCTGCACCGCGGACACCGCGCTCGAGTGCAGCACCGACGCGATGTGCGACACGGCCGGCCCGTGCGTCGAGAAGACCTTCTACCACGACTTCGGGTTCCTCAACGGCCCGCTCCTGGTGACCGCCGACGACGGCCAGGGCGGCACGCGCGAGCTGGTCGTCTCCGGCAGCAAGGACGGGTCGCTGCACGCCCTCGACGCCGCCACCGGCGAGCCGGTGTGGCGCAACGAGGTCCTGCCGACGCCGGTGAGCCCCGCCTTCGCCGGCTACGGGCTCTTCAACGGCGCCGTCGGCTATGCGGACGGGCGCTTCTACGCCGCGCTCTTCCAGCTGATCGCGCCCGGCCCCCAGCCCGAGCATTTGATGGCGTTCAGCGAGGTCGACGGCGCCACCGTGTGGACCGACGAGATCGGTCCGAGCTGGAGCCACGTCGGCCTCGCCAACGGCGTGCTCTACGCCGCTACCGAGGCGGCGCCCGAGTTTTACGCCTACGACGCCCAGACCGGCACGCGGCTGGCGACCTTCACGCTCCCGGAAGGCACCACCAGCGCCGGCGGTCCGATCGTGGTCGACGGCACGCTCTACCTGCCGTACGGCGTCGACGGGAACCAGGGCGGGGTCCAAGCGTATCGGCTGCGCTGAAGCCCTCCTTTCTTGACGGCCCCCACGCCCGCCGTCTACCTTGCGGGCGCGATGGCGTGGTGGGTGTGGGCGGTGGCCGGGCTCGTGCTGCTGGGCGCGGAGCTGTTCGTCCCGGTCGACTTCTTCGTGTTCTTCCTGGGCATCGCCGCGCTCGGCGTGAGCGGCGCGTCGGCGCTCGGCCTGGTGACCTCGCTCACGGCCCAGCTGCTGCTGTTCTCGGTGCTCGCAGTGGCGAGCATGCTCGGGCTGCGCTCGCCGCTGGTGGCCCGGCTGCGGCGCGCACAGGACACCGGCGTGGGCATCGAGACGCTGATCGGCGAGGTGGCGACGCTTCTCCATCCGCTCGAGCCCGGGCAGGTGAGCCGCGCCGAGCTGCGCGGCACGACCTGGTCGGTGCGCAGCGACCACGCCGAGCCGTTGCCGGCGGGCCGGCGCTGCCGCGTCGAGCGCGTGGAAGGCTTGGTGCTCTGGGTGCGCCCGGAGTGACGGAGGTGGACTCGATGCTGACCGGTGGACTGGCCGTCTTCGTCGTGCTGGCCGTGCTCGTGATCTTCGTGCTGGCCCGCACGGCGATCGTGGTGCCCCAGCAGAACGCGTACGTGGTCGAGCGGCTCGGCAAGTACCGCGCCACGCTCGGCGCCGGCTTCCACATCCTCGTGCCGTTTCTCGACGTGGTGCGCTATCGGCACTCGCTGAAGGAAGTGGCGGTCGACATCCCGGAGCAGATCTGCATCACGCGCGACAACGTGCAGGTACACGTCGACGGGGTGATCTACCTGCAGGTGCTGAACCCGGAACGCGCCTCCTACGGCGTCGCCGACTACCTGTTTGCCATCTCGCAGCTCGCGCAGACCACGCTGCGCAGCGAGATCGGCAAGATCGACCTCGACCGAACGTTCGAGGAGCGCGGCACGATCAACGTCGCGCTCGTGAACGAGCTCGACAAGGCGTCCGAGCCGTGGGGCATCAAGGTCCTGCGCTACGAGATCAAGAACATCACGCCGCCCGCCGACGTGCTCACCGCCATGGAGAAGCAGATGCGGGCCGAGCGCGAGAAGCGCGCCATCGTGCTCACCTCGGAGGGCACGCGCGACGCTGCCATCAACCAGGCCGAGGGCGAGAAGCAGCAGGTCATCAAGGCCTCGGAGGCGAAGAAGCAGCAGCAGATCAACGAGGCCGAGGGGGCCGCGCAAGCCATCCTCGCGATCGCGAGCGCCACGGCCGAAGGCATTCGCCAGGTAGCCGAGGCGATTCGTTTGCCCGGCGGCCTCGAAGCCGTGCAGCTGCGCGTGGCCGAGCAATACGTCGACCGTCTCGGCCTGCTCGCCAAGGAGAGCAACACGCTCGTGCTGCCGGCCAACGTCGCCGACGTCGGCTCGATGATCCAGCTGGCGCTCAGCACGATCCGCCGGCCGGCCGCCGGCGGGACCGATCGGTCATGACCGGCCGGTGAAAAACCG
>DATMAZ010000214.1:0-9161 GCA_035559675.1 Candidatus Limnocylindria bacterium | reverse complement strand
CCGCGCGCCGCGTTGGCCGCGCGGGCGACGCCGATGGCCGCGTTCAGCTCGTCCACCGTGCCGTAGGCGGCGATCCGCGGGCTGTCCTTCGGCACGCGGGCGCCGCCGACGAGATCGGTGTCGCCTCGGTCGCCGCGCCGCGTGTAGACGCGCGTGATGCGGATCGCCACGGGCCCTACCTAGCTGCGGCCGGACGGGGAGTCCACACCCGCGGCGCGGTCAGGCCGCGGTGCCGGGGCGGCGGGCGTGGCGCTTGATGATCTCGCGGAGCCGCGCCGGATCGATCGGCTTCTTGTAGATGACGTCCTCGAGGCCGGCGAGCTTGCTGCGCTTGATGACGTGGTCCTTGTCGAAGTGGAAGGCGGTCATCAGCACCACCGGGAGATCGGGATGGCGCCGGCGCGCCTCGAGGAAGAGCGCGTGGCCGTCGAGGTCGGGCATCACCACATCGCTCAGCAGCAGGTCGTACGACCCCTCCGCCAGCCGCACCAGCGCCTCGCGGCCGCCGGTGGCCACGGTCACCACGCAGCCCGCCTGCGTGAGCAGGTCGCGCAGCGAGAGGCAGACGCCGAGGTCGTCGTCGACCACGAGGATGCGGAGCCCGGCGAGCGCCGGGTCGGGCGCGGAGTGCCGGGCCCGCGCGTCGGCCGGGCGCAGGTCGGTCATGCGGGTGCCGTGGAGATACTCGCGCGTCGCGTACTCGCTCTCCTGCGCGCGGGCGGCGAGCTGGGCCACGATCTCCTGGATGCGCGCCACCGCGAGCCGGATCGAGTCGACACGCTCGCTCTCGACGACGAAGTCGTCGTCGCTGCTCACCCGCTCGACGTACTGCTCGAGGAGGCTCAGGTTGTTGACGATCACCTCGAGCGGGTTGTTGATCTCGTGCGCGACGCTGACCGCGACCTCGCCGAGGGTCGCGAGCCGGTCGCGGCGGCGGATGTCGAGCAGGTCCTTGGCGAAGCCGATGGAGCCGAGCTCATTGCCGGCGTCGTCGCGAATGAGCGAGCCGGAGATCGCGACCGGGATGCGCTCGCCCGACTTGTCGATGAAGACCGTCTCGAAGTTTTTCACCGTGCCGCCGCCCTCGCGCATGGCCTGCATCACCTTGCGCGCCTCGTCGAGGTCGGGATAGAGGCGCGTCACGTGCTGGCCCAAGACCTCGTCCGCCGCGTAGCGGAGCATCTGGCGGGCCCCGTCGTTGTAGAAGGTGATCGTGCCGCGCCGGTCGACCGCGACCACGATGTCCGGCGAGTGCTCGACCAGCTTCTCGAAGTAGATCGTAGGCAGGCGAGCGACAGTCACGCGGCACCAGGTACGGTCGCGACTGTAGGCTCGCGCCCGCGGGGGGTCAAGGCGATTGCGCTCGCCGTCGCGCTCGCGGCGCTCGCCGGCTGCTTCTGGCGCTCGTACGGCGAGCGGCTCGCCATGCACGCCGAGCTGCTGGCGGCGATGGCCGGGAAGGGCGCCGACCTCGTGGCCGCCCACCGGTTCACCCCAGAGACCCTCGCCGAGCTGCACTACCCGCTCGACCGCGCTCGAGCGTACGCGTCGGAGGCCGCACGCCGCAGCGGCGCCGATCGGCCGCCGTCGCTCACGGCCTTCGAGCGCCTCCTCGAAGCGTACGGCGAGTTCTGCGCCGTCGCCGACGAGGCGCGTCGGGCGCCCGCCGCCGGGGCCGAGGCGGTCCGCGCCGCGGCCGAGCGCGTGCGCGAGCGCGCCGCGGAAACCCACCGCGCGCTCGTCGCCGAGGGTCGTCTCGCGCTGCGTTCCTAGCGGGCGAAGGGCGGGCCCGCCCACAGTCCGCGCCGGGCCTGGCGCGCCGCCCGCTCGCTGGCGACCAGGCGCTCGGCGTAGCGGACGTTGGGCGGGATGGTGAGCAGCTGCGCCTGCCCGGCTTCCAGCAAGGTGGCGTTGAAGAGCGTGCCGTCCGGGAGCCAGACGTACGCCAGCAGCCGGCCGAAGCGGTCGTGGGTCTCGATGTCGAGCTCGAGCTCGACGCGGCGGCTCAGCAGCTGCGCGCGGGTGAACGCGGTCGCCTGGCGGCCGCGCGCCAGGATCTCCTTTTGCGGGAGCCCGCGCGCCACCAGCCGGTCGAGCTTCGGGGAGTCGTGGGCTTCCGGCGCGTCCACGCCGATCAGCCGCACGCGCTCGGTGCGCGAGCCGCGCTCCACCTCGATCGTGTCGCCGTCCAGCACCTTGGTCACCAGCGCAGGCTGGCGAGGGCTCGGCGGTGGGCCGGCGCACGCCGCGGCGGCGCCGAGGGCCGCGCAGACGACGAGCGCGGCGAGCCGCCGGCGTATGGCGGGCGGCATGGCGTTCAGGCGCGCGGCAGCAGCGTCACGCGCTTGGTGTCGGCGACGTTGGCGAGCAGCGACGAGATCGAGCTGCCGAGCTGCGGATGGATCACGTGCGGCGCCAGCTCGGCGAGCGGAAGGAGCACGAAGCGGCGCTTGTGCATCTCGGGATGCGGGATTTTCAGGTTCTTCTTCTGGACCACCTCCTGGTTCCACAGCAGCAGGTCCAGGTCGATGATGCGCGAGCCCCAGCGTTTGCCCTTCACCCGCTTGCGGCCCATCGCCTCCTCGATGGCCTGCGTGCGCTTGAGGAGCGCCTCGGGGCCGAAGTCGGTCTCGACCTCGATCACGCAGTTGACGAACCAGGTCTTGGCGTCGCCGAGCGGCTCGCTCTCGTAGAAGGACGAGGCGCGCACCACGCGGGTGTTCGGCAGCTCGGCGATCCGGCGGATCGCTTCCTGGGCGTTCGCCTTCCGGTCACCGAGATTGGAGCCGATGCCGATGTAGGCGCGGTTCGGCACCCCTAGCTCCCCCTCACGAATTCCTGCCTAAGTGGCTGGATCGGCTCGATTTTCCCAGTCCTCGGTGCGCCGATGCGAGATGGCAGGGGCTTGATATCGGAAGGCTGCCCCGTTTTCAAATGCCGGTTGGCCGCAGCTCAGAGGCCGAGCACGTCGCGCATGCCGTAGACGCCCGCGGGCTGTCCGGCCACCCAGCGGGCCGCGCGCAGCGCGCCGCGCACGAGCGAGTCGCGGCTCTGCGCGCGGTGGGTGAGCTCCAGGCGCTCGCCCATGCCCACGAGCAGCACCGTGTGGTCGCCCACGACGTCGCCGCCGCGCAGCGCCACGATGCCGATCTCGCCGGGCCGGCGGGCGCCGACCTCGCCGCTGCGGGCGGTCACCTTGGCGCGCTCGAAATCGAGCCCGCGGGCGGCGGCCACCGCGCGGGCGAGCGCCAGCGCGGTGCCGCTCGGCGCGTCGCGCTTGTCGTGGTGATGCAGCTCGACGATCTCGGCCTCGAAGCTCGATTCGAGGAGCCGCGCCGCCGTGGCGACGAGCTCGGTCAGCACGGTGACGCCGACGCTGAAGTTGGCCGCGATCACGCTCCGCGTGCGGGCCGCGCTCGCATGCAGCGCGCGGGACTCGTCGGCCGTGAGGCCTGTCGTGCCGATCACCAGGCCCGCACCCCGCTCGGCGGCGAGCCGTGCGTGCGCCACGGTGGAGGCCGGCACGGTAAAATCGATCACCACGTAAGAGGGGTCCAACGACGCCCCGAGGTCGTCGGTCACCCGCACGCCGAGCGCGCGGCCGCCGGCCAGCTCGCCCGCGTCGGTGCCGACGGCCGGGTGGCCGGGGGCTTCGACCGCGCCGGCGATGCGGAGCCCGGGTGTGTCGGCGCCGAGCGCGATCAGCCGGCGGCCCATTCGGCCCGCGGCCCCGCACACGACGATCGGGACCATCTCAGCCGAGGCCATGGGCCTCGAGCACGCCACGCAGCCGCTCGCGTGCGGCGGCCGCCATCGGCACGAGCGGCAAACGGAACTCCTCGTGGCATTGCCCGCGCATCGCGAGCGCGGTCTTGATCGGGATCGGATTCATGTCGAGCGACATGAGCGCCTGCATGAGCGGCAGGAGCGCCCGTGCCAGCTTGCGGGCCTCGTCGAGGCGGCCGGCACGCGAGGCCGCCGTGAGAGCCACCATGCGCTCGGGGACGAGGTTCGAGGTGACCGCGATCACGCCGGTGCCGCCCGCCGCCATGATCGGCAGCGTCATGTTGTCGTCGCCGGAGAGCACGGCAAAGTCGGGCCCGCAGGCCGCGAGGATCTCCTGCACCTGCGCCATCGAGCCGCTCGCCTCCTTCACGCCGACGATGTTCGGGATGCGCGCGAGACGCAGAATGGTCTCCGGGAGCACGTTCGAGCCGGTGCGGCCGGGGATGTTGTAGATGAGCAGCGGCAGCCGCGTGGAGGCCGCCACCGTTTCGTAGTGGCGAAAGATGCCCTCCTGCGGCGGGCGGTTGTAGTAGGGCGAGATCAGCAGCGCGCCGTCGGCGCCGGCGCGCTCGGCCTCCTGCGTGAGCCGCACGGCCTCGGCGGTGGAGTTGGAGCCCGTGCCGGCGATCACCGGCACGCGGCGGCGGGCCATCTCGACGACGGCGCGCACCACCTGCCCGTGCTCCTCGTGCGTGAGGGTGGCCGCCTCGCCCGTCGATCCGCAGGGCACGAGCCCGTCGATGCCGGCTGCCACCTGCGCGTCGACCAGCTTGGCGAGCGCGTCGTAGTCGACGTCGCCGCCGGGGCGAAAGGGCGTGATCAACGCCGTGAGACAGCCGTGCCACATGGTCACACCTCGATGTCGCCGGCGAACACCTCGACGGCGTCGCCGGTCATGTACACGTGGTCGTCGGCGCGCCAGTCGATCTCGAGCTCGCCGCCGGGCAGGGCCACCGTGACGTGGCGTCCCGTGCGCCCCGTGCGCGCCGCCACCACCGCCGCCGCGCAGGCCCCTGTGCCGCAGGCGAGCGTCTCGCCGGCGCCGCGCTCCCAGACACGCATGCGCAGCCGCTCCGGCGACTCGACCGCGATGAACTCGGTGTTTACCCGGCGGGGGAAGAAGGGATGATGCTCGAACGCCGGCCCGATCTCCGAGAGCGCCAGCGCTGTGGGGTCGTCGACGAAGACGACGCAATGCGGGTTCCCCATGGACACGCACGAGACGCGCCAGCGCCGGCCCGCCACCTCCAGCTCGCGGTCGAGCACCGGGCCGTCGGCGTCCACCGGGATCCGGCGGCCCTCCCATTCCGGGGGACCCATGTCGACCGTGACGGCCGCCACCTTGCCGCCCTCGCGGCGCACGACGATCGTCTTCACGCCGGCGTCGGTTTCCACGCGCAGCGGCTCGGCGCGCACGAGACCGTGGTCGAGCACGTACTTGGCGAAGCCGCGGATGCCGTTGCCGCACATCTCCGCGGTGGTGCCGTCGGCGTTGAAGATGCGCATGCGGCAGTCGGCTTGCGTGGAGTCGAGCAGCACGATCAGCCCGTCGGCGCCGATGCCGCGGTGGCGGTCGCAGAGCCGGGGCGCCAACGTTGCCGGATCGGCGGGCAAGCCGCGGCGCCCGTCCACGTAGACGAAGTCGTTGGCGGTGCCGTGCAGCTTGCGAAAAGGCAGGATGCTCATGCGCGCACCCCGAGCGGGGCGCTCTTTATAGCCCCGCGTCGCGCAGCGTCAAACTTGGGTGTCCTCAGTCCGCGCCGGTGGCGGGCGCGGGGGGCACCCAGCGTATGCGCGCCACCCGGGACGGCACGCTGCGGCTACCGTCGGTCGTAAACGCCACCACGCGGTAGACGTACTCCTCGCCGCGCACGACGGAGCGATCGGTCCAGGAGAGGTCGCGCTCCTGGCGAAAGCGCTGCTGGTCGGCGAGCGTGAGCGTCCCAACCTTGGCGAAGGGCTCTCCGGCCGCCGGCGCACGCTCGATGTCGAAGCCGCCGAGGTCGCGCATGCGCTGGCCGCCTACATAGGAGGTCGGACGCCGCCAGCGCAGCGTCACGCCGTCGGCCGCGGCGATCGCGGACAGCGAGGCGGGCGGCATCGGCCGCACCAGCTCGGGCGCCAGCGGATCGTTCTTCAACCCGCACGCCGCGAGCACCAGCACGAGCGCCGCGGTGCGCGCGCCGCGCCTCACCGCTCGACCTCGCGGCGGGCGCGACGGAGCGCACGCGCCACCTCGGCAGGTGCGGTGCCGCCGATAACACGGCGGCGGGCGAGCGAGCGTGCGGGGGTGAGCCGTCGCACCATGGCGCGCGTCAGCAGCGGCGAATGGCGCGCCAGGGTCGCGGCGTCGAGCGCGCGCAGTGCGGTCCCGGTGCGGAGACAATGCCGCACGAGCCCGCCCACCACCTCGTGCGCCTGCCGGAACGGCAGGCCGCGCTCGACCAGCGCGTCGGCGAGATCGGTGGCCAGCAGAAGACCGTCGGCCGCCTCCGCCATGCGCGCGGCGCGAAAGCGGAGCCGCGGCACCATGGCGCTCAGCACGGCGAGCGAATCGCGCACGGTGCGGGCGGCGTCGAACAGCACCGGCTTGTCCTCCTGCAGATCGCGGTTGTAGGCGAGCGGCAGGCCCTTCAGCGTGGTGAGCAGCGCCACCAGCGCGCCGATCACGCGGCCGCTCTTGCCACGCACCAGCTCGGCCACGTCCGGATTCTTCTTCTGCGGCATCATCGAGCTGCCCGTGGCGAACGCGTCCGGCAGCTCGACGAAGCCGAACTCCTCGGAGGCCCACAGCACCAGCTCCTCGCCGAGCCGGCTCACATGCACCGCTGTGATGGCGCAGGCGGCGAGAAACTCGAGCGCGGCGTCGCGGTCGCCGACGGCGTCGAGGCTGTTGGCGCTCGGGCGGGCGAACCCGAGGTCGCGCGCGAGCCGCGCCCGGTCGATCGCAAATCCTGCCCCCGCGAGCGCCCCGGCGCCGAGCGGCAGCTCGTCGGCACGCTTGCGGCAGTCGAGGAAGCGGCCGCGGTCGCGCGCCAGCATCGCGCGGTGGGCGAGCAGATGGTGTGCCAGCAGCACGGGCTGGGCGCGCTGGAGGTGCGTGTAGCCGGGCAGCACGAGCGTGCGGTGCCGTTCGGCGGTGGCGACCAGCGCGCGCTCGAGGGCACGCACGGCGTCGGCCAGGCGCGCGCACTCGTCGCGCAGCCAGAGGCGAAGATCGAGCGCCACCTGGTCGTTGCGGCTGCGGCCGGTGTGCAGCTTGCCGCCGACGGGCCCCACCAGCTCGGTGAGCCTCCGCTCGATCGCCATGTGGATGTCCTCGTCGCTCGCGCGGAAGCGGAAGCGGCCGTCGTCGAGCTCGCGGCGCACGCGGTCGAGGCCGCGCGCGAGGCGGCGGCCTTCGGCGGGCGTCAGTAGCCGCGCGCGCACCAGCGCGCGGACGTGGGCGAGGCTGCCGGCGATGTCGTACGGGTAGAGGTGGCGGTCGACGGCGAGCGACGAGGTGAAGGCTTCCACGATGGCGGCGGTGGGCTCGTCGAAGCGGCCCACCCACGCCTTGCGGCTCGTCCGCCGGCCGGACGAGCGGCGGCGGGGGCTCATCGGCGGCGCTCGACCAGCGCCCGGATGCGGAGTCTCAGCCCGGAGAGCCGGATGAAGCCGGTGGCGTCGGCCTGGTCGTAGCCGCCCGCCTCGTCGAAGCTCGCGAGCTTCGGGTCGTACAGCGAGCCGGGCGCGCGCCGGCCGACGACGCTCACGCTGCCCTTGTAGAGACGCAGCCGCGCCGTGCCCGTCACCACCCGCGCCGCCTCGTCGACGGCCGCCTGCAGCATCTGGCGCTCGGGCGCGAACCAGTAGCCGTAGTAGACCATCTCGGCGTAGCGCGGCACGAGGCTGTCGCGTAGATGCATCACCTCGCGGTCGAGCGTGAGCGACTCGACGGCCTGCAGCGCGGCGCGGATCACCGTGCCGCCGGGGGTCTCGTAGACGCCGCGCGACTTCATCCCGACGTAGCGGTTCTCGACGATGTCGACCCGCCCGACGCCGTGCCGGCCGGCCACGCCGTTCAGGCGCTCGAGCAGCGCGGCCGGCGAGAGCCGCTCGCCGTTCACCGCGACCGGCGTGCCCGCCTCGATCTCGACCTCCACCTCCTCCGGCTGGTCGGGCGCCGCGAGCGGGGAGGTGGTGAGCCGGAACATGTCGTCGTACGGCGCCCGCCACGGGTCCTCGAGGATGCCGCCCTCATAGCTCACGTGCAGCAGGTTGCGGTCCATCGAGTACGGCTTCTCGGCCGTGACGGTGATCGGGATGCGGTGGCGCTCGGCGTAGGCGATGAGGTCCGCGCGCCCGCGCATGTCCCACGTCCGCCACGGTGCGATCACCGTGAGTTCGGGGGCGAGCGCGGCGAACGTCAGCTCGAAGCGCACCTGGTCGTTGCCCTTGCCGGTGGCGCCGTGCGCCACCGCGTCGGCGCCCTCCTGGCGCGCGATCTCGACCTGTCGCTTGGCGATCAGCGGCCGCGCGATCGACGTGCCGAGCAGGTAGTGGCTCTCGTAGATCGCGCCGGCGCGGAGCATCGGAAAGACGAAGTCGCGCACGAACTCCTCGCGCAGGTCCTCGACCACGCACTTCACCGCGCCGGTGGCGCGCGCCTTGGCGTCGAGGCCGTCGAGCTCCTCGGCCTGGCCGAGATCCGCGCAGAAGGCGACCACCTCGGCCTGGTACGTCTCCACGAGCCAGCGCAGGATGACGGAGGTGTCAAGCCCGCCCGAGTACGCGAGCACGATGCGGCGAACCGGCGCGGCCATGGCGCGATCCCCCTAGCACAGCACCGTGGGGCGAACCAGCCGCGGGCCGCTCAAGCGCGCTCGCCGGCACGCCGATAACCGCCAGGGACAGACGGGGCGATGGGCGCACCGGCGTCAAGTTTGTGGCTCACGCTGCCGGCGCCATCGCGTGCGCTGCTCGTGGGATGGCTCGCGTGGCTGGCGGGCGGCGCGGGGGCAGCGCCGGCGCTCCTCGGTGTCGTCGGGCCGCTCGGCACTGCCGCCGCCATCGTGCTGACGGGCATCTGGCTCGCGCGCCGGTTTCCCGCACCGCTCGAGTGCCTCTGTCGCCACCACCTCGACGACACGGAGGTGACGCGGCTCGGCCCCGGCCGCTCGGTGGCTCGCCTCGAATGGAGCGAGGTGGAGACCTGCACGCAGGGGTGCCAGGCGCTGGTGCTGGCGGGAGGCGGCCGCCGCATACGGCTGCCCCTTGCGAGCCTGCTCGCCGGCGGCGGCTGGAGCGCGGTGCTCTCGCGCGTCGTGCCCGCACGCGCCGAGGCGTTGTGGCAGGCGCTGGCGAGCGGGGCGGTCGTGCTCGCGCCGGCCGCG
>DATMAZ010000213.1:0-26557 GCA_035559675.1 Candidatus Limnocylindria bacterium | reverse complement strand
GCCGCCGCCCGCCTCCTTGCCGCCGCCCGCCTCCTTGCCGCCGCCCGGCGAGCTCGCGGCGGCGCTCGCCGCGCTGGCGGCCCCGATCAACCGCGTGCCCGGCGTCGGGCCGAAGCGGGCGCAGGAGCTCGTGCGCTTCGGCCTCGGCACGGTCGAGAACCTGCTCTACCACCTGCCGTTTCGCTACGAGGACCGGCGAATCGTCACACGGCTCGGCGAGCTGGTGATCGGCAGCGACGCCACCACGGAGGGCGAGGTGGCCGGCGTGCGCCAGGCGGTGGTCGGCCGGACGCGGCGGCGGCTCCTCGAGGTCGTGCTGCGCGACGGCCCGAGCGCCGTGCTGCTCGTCTGGTTCAACCAGGTCCAGTACTTCGCGCAGCGGTTTGTGCCCGGCCAGCGGCTGCTCGTCCACGGCCGTGTCGAGCCGCCGATCGGCAACGGCCCGAACCGCATCGTCCATCCGGACGTGGTCGTGCTCGACGACGAGGACGCCGCGTCCCGGGCCGCCATCGTGCCGGTCTACGAGAAGCCGACCGGCATGCCGGTCGGCGTCATGCGGCGGCTGGTCCACGCCGCGCTCGAGGCCTACGGGCATCGCCTGCCCGCTGCGCTCCCGCCGGCCGTTGTGGCGCGGCAGCGGGTGCTCGATCCGGCCCGCGCGCTCCGCTACCTGCACACTCCGCCGAACGAGGCCAGCGTGGAGGCGCTGAACGCCCAGCGCTCCTACGCCCACCACTCGCTCGCTTTCGACGAGCTGTTCTTTTTGCAGCTCGGCCTGGCGCTCCGGCGAAGCGCCGCCGGCCGCGCGCCGGGCACGGCGTTTCCGGCGTCCACGCGGCTCGCCCCCGCGCTGCGCGCGGCGCTGCCGTTTCGGTTGACGGCGGCGCAGGATCGCGCCGTGGCCGAGATCGAGGCCGATCTGGCCGAGCCGCACCCGATGCGGCGGCTGCTCCAGGGCGACGTCGGCAGCGGCAAGACGCTGGTCGGGCTGCTGGCGGCGCTCACCGTGGTCGAGCAGGGCCATCAGGCGGCGTTCATGGCGCCGACGGAGCTGCTCGCCGAGCAGCATCATGCGACCATCGCGGCGCTGGCGGCGCCGCTCGGTGTCCGGGCCGAGCTGCTGACGGGGGCGGTGCGCGGGCGAGCCCGCCGCGAGGTGCTCCACGGGCTCGCCTCGGGCCAGGTCGACATCGTGGTCGGCACGCAGGCGCTCATCCAGGAAGGGGTGGAGTTCCACCGGCTCGGGCTCGCGGTGGTCGACGAGCAGCATCGCTTCGGGGTGCTGCAGCGCGCGGCGTGGCAGCGTCGCGAAGGCGAGGGCGGGGGGCTCGACGTGCTGGTGATGAGCGCCACGCCCATCCCGCGCACGCTGGCGCTCACGCTCTACGGCGACCTCGCCGTCTCGACGCTCGACGAGCTGCCGCCCGGCCGCACACCCATCGCCACCGAAGTGCGTCGCGCCGCCCGCCGGGACGTCGTGCACCAGCGGCTGCGCGAGGAGGTGGCGCGCGGCCACCAGGCGTACGTGGTCTATCCGCTGGTGGAGGAGTCGGAGAAGAGCGAGCTCCGCGCCGCCACCACGATGGTGCGCGAGCTGGCCGCCGGGCCGCTCGCCGGGCTCCGGCTGGCGCTGCTGCACGGCCGCATGCGGGCCGACGAGAAGGACGACGTCATGCGCCGCTTCAAGGCGCACGAGTTCGACGTGCTCGTCTCGACCACGGTGATCGAGGTCGGCATCGACGTGCCGAATGCGACCGTGATCGTGATCGAGCACGCCGAGCGCTTCGGGCTGGCGCAGCTCCACCAGCTCCGCGGCCGGGTGGGGCGGGGCCGGGCGCGCGGCTGGTGCTATCTCATCGCGCCCGACTGGATGCACGAGGACACCTTCAAGCGGCTCCGCGTGCTCGAGCGCACGACCGACGGCTTTCGCATCGCGGAGGCTGACCTCGAGCTGCGCGGTCCGGGAGACTTCCTCGGCACGCGCCAGGCCGGGCTGCCGCCGCTCCGGGTGGCGAACCTCATGCGGGACACGGCGCTGCTGCGGGCGGCGCGCGACGAGGCGCTCGCCTGGCTCGAGGCAGACCCCGACCTCTCACGCCCCGAGTCCGCCGCCGTGCGCGCCGTGCTCGCGCATCGCTGGGCGGGCCGGCTCGAGCTGGCCGAAGTCGGCTGACGCGCTGCCGGAGAAACGACTGCGTCGACGGGAAAGAGGAGAGCCGGTGGTGGTCGGCACTCGCAACCGGCGTGCTGTCGTAGGCGTCGAGGCCGGTGCCGCCCTGACGGCGCGACGAACGCCTAGGCCGGCTCCTGCTGGGTCATGCAGTGGAGCGTGCCGAGACCGAGCACGAGGTCGCCGGCGTGGATGCCGACCACCTCGCGGCCGGGGAAGCAACGCGCGAGCGTCTCGAGCGCCACGCGGTCCGCCGGGTCGTTGAAGGTGGGCACGAGCACGACGCGCGCGCCCACGTAGAAGTTGGCGTAGCTGGCCGGCAGGCGCTGGCTGCCGTGGAAGACGGGCGCGGGCATCGGCAGCGGAATCACCCGCAGCGGCCGGCCGTCCTGGTCGCGCATGTGGCGGAGCCGGGCCAGGTTGTCGCGCAGCGGCTCGTAGTTGACGTCGCTGCGGTCGCGCGTCGCGGCCACCACGACGGTGCGCGGGCCGACGAAGCGGGCGAGATCGTCGACGTGCCCGTGGGTGTCGTCGCCGGCGATGCCGCTGCCGAGCCAGAGCACGTGGCGAATGCCGAGGTTGGCGGCGAGCACGCGCTCGACCGCGCGGCGGCCGAGGCCGGGGTTGCGAGCCTGCACGGCCGAGAGGAGGCACTCCTCGGTGGTGAGCAGCGTGCCGCGGCCGTTGACGTCGATGGCGCCGCCTTCGAGCACGACGCGCCGGCTGCCCACGCGCGGCACGAAGCGCGGCACGCCCAGCACCCGCTCGACCGTCTCGCCGAGCCGTGCGTCGTGGTGCCAGTCGGTGTACTTGGCCCAGGCGTTGAACCGCCAGTGGACGAGCGCGCGGGCGCCGTCGCGATCGCGGCGGACCACCGTGGGCAGCGAATCGCGCGTCCAGAAGCGGTCGGTGCGCGCGCGCACGAAGTCGACCCGGCGCAGATCGACGCGGCAGCGCCGCAGCACCGAGCGGGCGGCGCGCTCGTCGGCCGCGTGGCGGACCAGCATGCGCACCCGCTCGCCGGGCGTGAGTTTGGCCACGATGCCGCCCACGACCCACGGGATGCACTCGAAGCGGCCGGGCCAGTCGCTGCGCTTGTGGGGCCAGGCGAGCCAGGTGGCGGCCCGGGGCTCCCACTCCGCGGGCATGCGGAAGCCGAGCGCGGCGGGCGAACGCATCAATCGCGCAGCCGCTTGTCGAGCCCGGCGTAAGCGTCGATGCGCCGGTCGCGCAGGAACGGCCAGTTCCGCCGCACGTTCTCGAGGCGACGGCGGTCGCACTCGGCGATTAGCGTCTCCTCGTCCGTGCGCGACGCCTCGGCCACCGTCACGCCGAACGGGTCGGCGACGAACGACGACCCCCAGAACTCGAGCCCGCCGCCGGCGGGCCCTTCGTGGCCGACGCGATTCACGGCGACCACGTAGACGCCGTTGGCGATCGCGTGCGCGCGCTGGATCGTCTGCCACGCGGCGAGCTGCGCCGCGCCGTGCTCGGCCTTCTCGGCGGGATGCCAGCCGATGGCGGTCGGGTAGAAGAGGACCTCGGCGCCGGCGAGGGCGGTGAGCCGCGCCGCTTCCGGATACCACTGATCCCAGCAGACGAGCGTGCCCACCCGCGCGGCCTGCGTCTCGAAGGCCACGAAGCCGAGGTCCCCCGGCGTGAAGTAGAACTTCTCGTAGTAGAGCGGGTCGTCCGGGATGTGCATCTTGCGGTAGCGGCCGCGCAGCGTGCCGTCGGCGTCGAGCACGACCGCCGTGTTGTGGTAGACGCCCGCCGCCCGCCGCTCGAACAGCGAGACGACGACGGCCGTGCGGCACTCGCGGGCGACCGCGGCGAAGCGCTCCGTGGTCGGCCCGGGAATGGGCTCGGCCAGCTCGAACAGATCCGGATCCTCCCGCTGGCAGAAGTACTGTGTGCGGAAGAGCTCCGGCAGGCACACGACGCCGGCGCCGCGCGCCGCCGCGTCGCGCACGCCGGCCACGGCCCGCTCGACGTTCGCGTCGGGGTCGGTAGTGCAGCGCATCTGGACGAGCCCGACGCGAAACCGATCGCTGGCCATTGCGCGCACCGTGACGCCGCGGCCCACGACTGTCAAGGCGCGCGGGGACCGACGAGCCGCGGCGAAGCTTGAAGGAACGGCGCCGCGACGCTACTCGGGGCGCGATGGTGAGCGAGTTCCCGATTCTGCGCGCCGCGCTCGACCGCTGGACCCACGCGCCGGCGCTCTTCGACGCGCTGGTGGCGGAGGACGGCAACGCGTTCGTGCTCGAGAAGACCGTGCGTCCCGACGACCCGGGCGTGGCGCAACAGCGGGTGACGCCCGCCTGGCCGCACCATCTCCCCGGCGAGCTCACGATCGCGCTCACCGGGCAGGCCGGATTCATCGCGTGCCATCGCAAAGGGCTCATCGAGGACGGCTGGCGCGGGCACGGCGTGCGCATCGTCGACGCCCGCTTCTCGGCGCCCGTGCTCCTCGGCGAAACGTTCTACACGCGCGTCGAGATCGGGCGCGTGCGCCGCATCGGGCAGAGCATCCACGTGCAGTTCCGCTTCCGCATGTGGAAGCCCGACGGCGCGGGCGGGGAGATCGAGACGTACCGCAGCGAGCAGCACGCCATCTTCTTTCCGCCGGCGTGAGCGGAACCGGCGGCGATCAGGCGCCGACGACCAGGTTCACGATCAAGCCGAGCACGAACAGCCCGCCGGCCAGCTTGTTGTGGTAGAAGGCGAGCGCCACGTACCAGAGCGGCCAGATGCGAAAACCCTCGGGCGGGCTTGCGGGCTTCGGCTCGTCGTAGGCCCTGAGCACGCGCACGAGCCGGGGGATGGCACCGGCGACCAGCAGCACGCCCCAGCCGAGGCTGCCCGTCAGCACGAGCAGCGCCACGATCGGGTAGAAGGCGATCATGAGCGCCTGGTTGAGACGGAGCGACGCCTCCTTGCCGAGGATCACCGGCAGCGTGCGGATGCCGCGCGCGCCGTCCTGCTCGTACTTGTCGATGTGCTTGCCGATCAGCACAGTGGTGACCGTGATGGCGTAGGGCAGGGAGGCGATCCACACCCACGCCGGCACACTGCCGGCGGTGACGTAGTAGGTGCCGCCGATCATGAGCGGCCCCCAAACGAGGAACACGCCCGGCTCGCCGAGGCCGTGGTGCTTCAGCTTGAGCGGCGGCGCCACGTAGAACACGCTGATGAAGAGGCCGGAGAGCGCAAAGGCGATCACCGGCCAGCCGCGCGCCTCGGTGAGCGCCACGAGGATCACGAGGTCGAGCAGGTTGGCGACGGCGATCGCGGCGAGCAGCCCGCCCTTGCTGATCAGGCCCGACAGCAGCGGATGCGGGGCGTAGAGCGCGCGCGTGTACTGCTCGGTGTCGACCCCGCCGGTGGTGTCGAAGTAGTCGTTGATCATGTTGTTGGCGGCATGGGCGACCACGAGGCCGAGGACGGCGAGCGCGAAGTAGCCCCAGTTGGGGTCGGCCGCCGTGGCGGCGGCCAGCAAGCCGCCGATCAGCCCCGACGTGATGGTCATGGAGAACACCGCCGCGCGGGTGATCAGCAGCCAGCGCGAGACGCCGTCGATCGCGCGGCCTTCAGGCAGGTTGCCCTGCTCGAGCACCTTGCGCCAGTTGTCGAGCAGCTCGGTCATGGGCGCCCGTCTACGACCTGGCTGCCGGCGGGTCAACCGTTGGCGGGGGGCTCGAACCGCACCTGCTCGTGCTCGGCATAGAATTCGGGACCGCGGATGTCGCGGCCGGAGAAGAACATGGGGTCGCGTGCCGTGGCGAGCATGGCGCAGACGCGCCCGGGATTCTCGACCGGCAGCCCGCTCGACGGGTCGAAGCCGTACTCGCGCAGCTCGACGGCCGTGCGCTCGGTCGGCACGAAGCCTGGCATGAGCCCGATCACGGCGACGTGATACGGGCGCAGCTCCTTCGCCAGCCCGGGGATCATGCGGCTGAACGCGGCCTTGGTGAGCGAGTAGCCGAGCCCCCAGCCGCCCTTGCCGATGGGCGCGGGCGTCTCCGTCTGCCCCGCGGCCGAGGTGACGTTGATCACGATCCCGCCGCCCTGACGCTTCCAGGCGGGGAGGCAAAGCTTGATCAGGGCCAGCGGCGCGAACACGTTGCAGAGGAACATCTGCTCGATCAGCTCGAGCGGCGTGTCCTCGAAGGCATCCATGTGCCCGGGGCCGACGTAGCGGCCGTTGTTTACCAGCAGATCGATCCGGCCGAAGTGCGCGAGCGCGCGCTCGACGGCCGGCGCCCAGTCCTCGCGCGCGGCGAGGTCGAGCTTCACGACGAGCGCCTCGCGCCCGAGCGCGCGCACCTCGGCAGCGGTCTGCTCGAGGCTGCCCGGCAGCGGCGTTGTCACCGAGCGCTGGACCGTGGGCGAGTGCTCCAGACGCTCGGCGCCGGTGACGGTGCGCGCCGCCAGCACGAGGTCGAAGCCGCGCCGGGCCAGCTCGAGCGCGCAGCCGCGCCCGATGCCGCGGCTCGCCCCGGTGACGAACGCGATCCTGCGGGTGGTCATGACGGCTTCCTCGTTGCCTCCTCGTAGGCGCGCTCGATGACGAACGAACGGCTCAAGAAGGGCGCGAACGGGACGCGCCGCAGCCCGAACGCCTCGAGGTCGACCTCGCGCTGCGCGTCGGCCAGCGTGCCGCCGCGCGCCACGACGGCCGCCGTCTGCTGGGCGAGCGCCCGCATGAAGTCGCGGAAGCGCTCCAGGTCGGCGCGGGTGGCGAGCGGTCCGTGCCCGGGCACGACCGTGTCGAAGTCGAGCGCCAGCACCGCGTCCAGCGTCTCGGGCCAGCCGGCGACGGTGCCGCCGGCTTCGAGGTCGATGTTCGGATAGTAGCCGTTGAAGAAGAGATCGCCCGCGACCAGCACGCGCTCCTCGACGAGCAGCAGGACGAGATCGCCGTCGGTGTGGCCGCGGCCGGGATGGATGGCGCGAAGGGTGGTCTCGCCGTAGCGCGCCGACCAGGTGTCGGTGAACGTGTAGTTGGGGAGAAGATCCTTGGCGGGCGAGTCCTTCCACCAGCGCCCGTCGAGCGTTCTGAGATGCTCGAGCGTCCGGTCCGTCGACACCACCTTGGTGCCGATCGGGAAGGCGGGATTCCCGTGCGTGTGATCCAGGTGGTAGTGCGTGTTGATCAGGACCGCGACCGGCGTCCCCGTAAGCGCCTGCGCGCGCTCGACGATGCGCTCGCCCTGCTGCACCAGGGCCATCGAGTCGACCACGATCGTCCCCTCGCTGGTGGCGACCACGGTGACGTTGGAGCCGACCCCGGAGAGCATCCAGACGTTCGGCTTGACGTCGGTCGTCTCCAGGACGCCAGTGCGCCACCAGGCGAAGCCCGCACCCGCGACCAGGACCACGATCAGCAGTAGCAGGGCGTACTTGAGCACCCGGAGCATCGTGGCCTTCATAGCGCGGCCCGCATCGAGGAGTCGACGCGGGGTCTAACCCGCAGCAAGGCCGCGATGCCGAGCACGTAGAGCGCCGCCCCGCACGCCATCACGCCGGCGAAGCCGACGATCATCGACAGCACGGTGGCCAGCACGGAGCTCGCCACCGAGCAGAAGCCGTTGACGGCCCAGGCCCAGGCCACGAAGGCTTCCCGATGGACCGTCGCGCCCGCCACCGCGTGCAAGCCGAGCGGCATGAACGCGCCGAGGCAGAGCCCGAGCGGGACGAGCAGCACCACCGTGGCCGCCACGCGAACGGGGAAGGGCCAGCCGATGCCGGCGCGGACGATGGGCGTCAGCGCCGACTCGTAGAAGAGCACCAGGACCAGCAGGACCAGGCCGTAGACCACCACCGCCCGAGGCCAGGCGCCCATGACGCGCTCGCTCAGCAGGCTGCCGACCCCCGTCGAGAGCAGCAGCGCGAACAGCGTCACGGTGAGCGAATGGGTCGGGTAGCCGACGAACAGCGTGAGGCGCTGGATGAGGCTCACCTCGATGAACATGAATCCCAAGCCCAGGGCGGCGAAGTAGACCGCCGCGCTCGTCTTGTGCGGGATCGCCCGCCAGGTGGCGCGGATCGTGACCAGCGGGAGCAGCAGGAACACCGCCGCGAGCCCCGTCGCCACCACGATGAGGACGATGAGCACGCGCTCGCCGAACCCCTCCTCGACGTTGCCATCCGAGCGCAACAGCGCGTCGCGAAACGAGACGAAGTGCCAGAAGAACGGCGAGTCGTCCTCGATGGCGTCCACGAGCGCGCGCGACTGCGCGTGCCACGCCGGCAAGGCGTCGTCCGAGAGCGTGAGCACGGCGTCGAACGGCTGCCCGTCGGCGGGCTGCGTCCAGGCGAACTGGAGGCGGCCGCCGGGAATGGCCGTGGTCGCGCGCTCGAAGCGCGCGATCTCCTCGGCCGTGAACGGCGTCCGCCGGATGATGACGGTGGACGTCTGCATCGTCCCGAAGCCTGGCACGCTGGTGACGAGCACGTGGCGCGCCGGGTCCGTGATGCCGAGCCGCCGCAACGCCTCGCGCGCGGTGGCCACGTACCGCGTGGTGCGATTGGGCTGGCGGTCGAAATCGATCTCGCCGAACTGGGCGCACACGATGCCGCCGGGCTCGAGACGGGCGAGCGCCGTCTCTACCATCTCGACGGTGTAGAGGTAGCTTTCGACCAGGACGAAGGCGCCGGAGGTGGCCGCGTTCATGGCGGCGTACGAATCGGGGGCGACGAACCACACCAGGTCGTAGCGCTCCGGCGAGCTCTCCAGGAACGAACGGCCTTCGGCGTTGAGCAGCGTGACCTTCGGGTGATGCGCGATCCGTCCCGTGTAGTCCGCGAAGCGGTTGCGCAGGAGATCGACCGTGACGGGGTTCAGCTCGATGCCGGTCACGTGCGACGCCCCGAAGTAGAGGGAGACGAGGATCTCGTAGCCGCCCGCGGAGCCGATGATCGCCACCTTCGGGTCGGGGCCGAGCAGGCGGAACGGGTAGCTGCGCTCGTTCGTCTCGAAGGCCGTCAGGCGGGACAGGTCGCCGTCGAACCGCTGCATGGACGACCCGAGCAGCCCGTCGTGCACCAGGAACATGGACGGCGTGCCGCGGATCTCCGGAATCACGTCGACGCGGAAGACCGGGCTCCAGCGCGATTCCAGCGGCTGCCCCATGGCCACTTTGAAGCGGTCGCGCACGGGATCGGGCAGCCACGACGGCATCGCGGCGGTGGCGAGCAGCGACACGGCGACGGCCACGGCGGCGCCGGCGAGCGGGCGGCTGCGCTCGGCCGCCAGCGGCAAGGCCGCCAGCACGAGCACGGCACCGGCGAGCCAGACGACGCCCGGCGGGGTGAGGTAGGTGAGCAGCGGAATGCACAGGGCGCAGGCCAGTCCCGCGCCGGCGAGATCGGCGCCGTAGAGCCGGCCGATGCGATCGGTCTGCGTGGCGAAGATTCGTGCCAGGACGATGCCGGCCAGGAGAAAGGGGACGAGCAGCGTCAGGCAGATCACGACCAGCTTGAGCGATTCCATCGCCGCGCCCGCCACGTTGCCGCGCGTGAGGTGGACGATCAGCTCGAAGAGGTTGAGCTGCACCGTGGCGACCAGCAGATAGCCCAGCGCCACGGCGATCCCGGCTCCGAGGCCGCACGCGGGGAGCAGCCGCGCCATCGGTGTGCTGCGCAGCCGGGAAAAGATGGCGACGAAGACGCCGCCCGCGCCCAGCCCGAGCATCGCCATGCCGATCACCAGGTAGGTGAAGTAGTAGACCAGCTTGAACGAGAAGACGCGGGTGTAGCTCACCTCGAGGAGGAGCACCGCGAAGGCGACGGCGAAAGTTTCGAAATACAGGCTCCTGCGCTCGGTCACGGGGCCTCCGGGGAATCGATGCCACGACGGGCGAGGAACGCGTAGGCGCGTTCGCGCACCGCGGGCACGGTCGACAGCTCGTGGCCGACCTCCGGCACCTCGATGAAGACCGTCGTGCCCGAGGCGCGGCGACCCCGACCGGCAGGCGCAAGCCCGTACGCGTCGGCGAGGTGGCCCGCCAGGTTGGGAGGGAGGACGTAGTCCCCGGCTCCGGCCAGCAGCAGCAGCGGCGCGTGCGTCGCCGTGTCGGCGCGCGATTCGGCGGCGAACGCGAGCGGCTCCCCGCCCGCGCTCGCGAGCGTGTACGGGAGTCGAAGCGCCGCGCCCAGCGCCTGCATCGCGGGGTCGGCGCCACATACGCCCGGCGGCGCACAGCGACGATCCTCGAGACAGCCGCGGCCTTCCTCGGGTCCCCCGATGCAGGAGAGGAACGGCGAGCCCAGCGCCTGCGCCACAAGGATCCACGTCCAGTCGGCCAGATCGCCTCCGGGCGCGAAAAACACGCTGGCGCCGAGGTCGGGCTCGACCGCGCGCACCAGCGTGCCCACCATCGTGCCCAGCGAGTAGCCGGCATAGAGCACCTCGCTCGGACGGACGTGGCGACCGTCGGGCAGGCGGAAGCCACAACGCCGTGCCGTCGCGATCGCCGCGACGGCATCGACGGCCGACTGCCGCAGCCTGCGTGCCAGCGACGCGGGATCGAGCAGCGTCAGGATCTCGCCGCCATCCGCTCGCTCGCCCTGATGCGGCAGCTCGAGCGCCACCGCCATCATGCCCATCGCCGCGAGGTCCTCGGCGTGTGCGGCCAGCATGACGGCCGCCGACTGCTTGAGGCCGCCCACCAAGAGGACGACCGGCGCATCGGGCGCCACGTCGCGTGGAACCGCTGCCAGCACGGGCCGCGACACCGGCCGCGGATCCGATGCGGCGCCCAGAGTCGCCGGTACGCCGTCCCCCGTCCCCAGCTCGACGGATTCGACGCGGAAACGCAGCAGGGCGCCGACGTGCGGAAACGGGCCCGCCAGTACCGGGTCGTTCGTGACGACCGCGCCCGCGTCCTCGGGACACGACAGGCGTTTTAGCGCCGTACGCAGCGCCGTCAGTCCGGCGCGCACGTCGAGGACGTCGAACGCGAGCACCGTCTGGGCGGCCGGCGCCGAATCGGCGGGAACGTAGCGCAGGCGCAAGGCAGCGAGCTCTGCACCGGAGAGCGGGGCCGGCAGCGTCAGTGCGACGCCCGCGATGGCCGGCCACGCCGGCAGCTCGGTTGCATCGCGTTCCAGCTGCCGGGCGAGCTTCGTGGCGGCCGCCAGGTTCAGCACGCCGAGCGCCTGCTGGCGCGCCACAGCGGGCGCGACGAAGCTGCCGCTCGGCACGCTCAGGCGGGCACCATCCGGGCGCGGCACCAGGTGCGCGCGTGCGTAGGCCATCTCGGCGGGCGACAGTCCCGCGATCGCGAGCGCGTATCGCGTGCCCGCGCGCAGCGGCAGCACGGGCTCGACGACCAAGCGCTCCGGCCAGGGGCCGAGAATCACGCGCGCCGGCCACTCGTCGGGAGCAGCGCGCGGATCGCAGCGTCCGTGCGCGACCGCCCGTGCGGCCTCCTGCATCCGCACGATCATCGCCCCCACGTCGTCCGCCAGCAGCTCGGCAGCCACGGCGCGGACGGCGCTCGGCGGACAGGGCAGCCTGCGAAGCGTGTCATAGAGGACGACGAGGCTCCGCAGGCAGGGGCCCAGGTCGAGCCCGGCGCAGGTGGTCTGCGCGGTGTCGGCGTCCGGGCACGCGGCCGTCGCCGCGAAGAGCGCGGGCGACCATTCCAGCGCCGGCGCGAGCTCGCGGCCGCGCGTGAGCAGGCGTCCGGTTTCGGTCAGCACCGCCGTCACCGATGCGGCGGGTGGCGCTTCCGCCCAGGCCGCCGACGATGCGAGCAGCACCAGAGTCGTGGCCACCGCGCGGAGTCCCAACGCGCCGAATGGTAGCGGTCGGTCGCCGAAGGGGTCAAACGGCGCCGGCGTCGGCACCTCACCTTCGTCCGCCCGTGTGCTACAGGTGGCGTGATGCACGCCCACGACATCGGCTTCGAGGGCAACGGTGCGTTCCTGCGCGCCCACTTGGCGGTGCCGGACGCCGGGGTGGGGCCCGGGCTGGTGCTCGTGCCCGACGTGCGCGGGCTGTCCGACCACTACCGCGAGGTCGCGGGCCGCTTCGCCCGCGAAGGCTTCACCACCCTCGTCATCGACCTGTACAGCCGCGAGGGCATGCCCGAGCTGCCCGACATGAACGCGGTCTTCCGCTGGATGGCGGCGCTGCCCGACGCGCGCATCCTCGGCGACCTCGCGGCGGCGGCGGAGCATCTCCGCCGGCGCGAGGAGTGCGCCGGCGTCGTCGGCATCGCGGGGTTCTGCATGGGCGGGCAGTACGCGCTGCTCGCCGCGTGCACGGACGCCACGCTGCGCGCCTGCGTCTCGTGGTACGGCATGCTGCGCTACACACAGCGGACGCCGCACCGCCCGCGGAGCCCGCTCGATCTCGCCGAGCAGCTCGCGTGTCCGTATCTCGGCCTGTTCGGCGAGGAGGACGCGCTCATCCCGCTGGCCGACGTGGACGAGCTGCGCGAGCGGCTGGCGCGCGCCGGCAAACGCTTCGAGATCGTCACCTTCCCGGGCTGCGGGCACGCCTTCATGAACGACACGCGGCCGGACGCCTATCGTCCCGCCGCCGCCGCGGAGTCGTTCCGCCGCGCCACAGCGTTCCTGCACGCCCATCTAAACGGCCAGGAAACACCGCGCTGATTGCAACTCGGGGGCCGATCCCTTAACAATCGGGACGCCGTGCCACCGGGGATCGTGTGCTGACCGTCGGGTTGCTGGGCTTCGGAACCATCGGTGCCGGGGTGGTGCGTTTGTTGCGCGAGCATCGCGCCGAGATCGCGCGCCGTGCCGGCATGCCGATTCGGCTCGTCAGCATCGCCGACCTCGACGTGAAGACCGATCGCGGCGTCGATCCGAAGCCCGCGCGCCTCACGACCGACGCCGGCGCGGTGCTGCAGGATCCGGCGATCGACGTGGTGATCGAGCTGATCGGCGGCTACGAGCCCGCCCGGCGCTTCGTGCTCGCCGCCATCGAGGCGGGCAAGGACGTCGTCACGGCGAACAAGGCGCTGCTCGCCGTCCACGGCGAGGAGATCGTCGCCGCGGCCGAGCGGCGCGGCACGCGGCTCGGCTTCGAGGCGAGCGTCGGCGGCGGCATCCCCATCCTGCGCGTGCTGAAGGAAGGGCTTGCGGCCGACCGCACGACGGCGGTCTACGGCATCGTAAACGGCACCTGCAACCATATCCTCACCACCATGACCCGCGAGGGCCGCGACTTCGCCGAGGTGCTCGCCGAGGCGCAGAAGCTCGGGCTTGCCGAGGCCAACCCCGCCACCGACGTCGACGGGATCGATTCCGCCCACAAGCTGGCGCTGCTCACCACGCTGGCCTTCGGCGTGGCGCCGCGGTTCGCCGACATCCCGACCGAGGGCATCCGGCACGTGAGCGCGGTCGACATCGCCTTCGCGCGCGAGCTGGGGTACACCATCAAGCTGCTCGCCATTGCCAAGGACGGCCGCGACGCCATCGAGGCCCGGGTGCATCCGACCATGATTCCGAACCGGCATCTGCTCGCCGACGTGTCGGGCAACTACAACGCGATCTTCGTCACCGGGTCGTATCTCGGCCCCACCATGTACTACGGGCAGGGCGCCGGCTCCCGGCCGACCGCGACGGCGGTGGTGGCCGATCTCGTCGCCATCGCGCGGGATCGCGCGGTGGGGCGTGACGTGCGGGTGCCGCCGTGGGGCGTGCCGCAGGCCGAGCTGCGGCGGCTTCGCATCCGGCCGCTCGAGGCCCACGAGGGCGAGTACTATCTGCGCTTCGCGGCGGTCGACCGCCCGGGCGTGCTCGGCAAGCTCGCCGGCGTGCTCGGGCGCTGCGAGATCAGCATCGCGTCCGTGATCCAGCGCGAGCGGCGCGCCGGCACCACCGTGCCGCTCGTGCTGCGCACCCACCGCGTGCAGGAGCGCAACCTCCGGCGGGCGCTCCGTGCCATCGAGCGGCTCGACGTGGTACGCGGACGTCCGGTATCGATACGCATCGAGGAGCAGCTCGCGTGACCCAGTCGGCGGCGTGGGGCGGGCTGATCGCCCATTATCGTGCGCGGCTGCCCATTCGGCCGGGCGATCGGATCGTCACGCTGAACGAGGGCAACACGCCGCTGGTGCGGGCGGACCGCCTCGCCGCCGCCGTCGCCCCCGGCATCGAGCTGTACCTCAAGGTGGACGGCCAGAACCCGACGGGCTCGTTCAAGGACCGCGGCATGACGGTCGCGGTGACGCGCGCCGTGTCGGAAGGCGCCGAAGCCATCATCTGCGCATCGACGGGCAACACCTCGGCCTCGGCCGCCGCGTACGCGGCCCGCGCCGGCATCCGCGCCTACGTGGTGGTGCCGCAGGGCAAGATCGCGCTCGGCAAGCTCTCGCAGGCGGTCATGCACGGCGCCAAGGTGATCCAGATCGACGGCAACTTCGACCAGGCGCTCACGCTCGTGCGGGACGTGAAGGAGCGCTATCCGACGCAGCTCGCCCTGGTGAACTCGGTGAATCCGGATCGCGTCGAGGGGCAGAAGACCGCGGCGTTCGAGATCTGCGACGCGCTCGGGCGTGCGCCGGACTATCACCTCCTGCCGGTCGGCAACGCCGGCAACATCACGGCGTACTGGAAGGGCTACTGCGAGTACTACGCCGCCGGGCTGATCGAGCGTCGCCCGCGCATGATGGGCTTCGAGGCCGCCGGCGCCGCGCCCCTGGTGCTCGGGCGGGTGGTGGAGAATCCGACGACGCTCGCCACGGCCATCCGGATCGGCAACCCCGCGAGCTGGCAGGGGGCCATTGCCGCGCGCGACGAGTCCGGCGGCGCGATCGACGCCATCGACGACGACGGCATCGTCGCCGCCTATCGGCTGCTCGCGCGCACCGAGGGCATCTTTGCCGAACCGGCCTCGGCGATCAGCGTGGCCGGCGCGCTGAAGCTCGGCGCGAGCGGGCGGCTGCGTCCGGGCGACGTCCTCGTGCTCACGCTCACCGGCCACGGGCTCAAGGACCCCGACACCGCGATCAAGTCCTCCGAAGCGCCCATCAGCGTGCCTCCAGACCTGGAGCGGCTCGCGGCGCTTCTCGAGCTGCGCTAAAGACGTCCGCCGTGCGCGCCGTGGTGATTCAGGTGACCGGGCTCGCCGACGTGGCCTCGCCCGATCTCGGCGGGAAGACGCCGCTCGAGGCTGCGAGCACGCCCGTGCTCGACGAGCTCGCCTCGCGCGGCATCCTCGGGCTCATGCGCACCATCCCCGAGGGTGCGGCCCCGACGGTCTGCCTGGCGACGGGGAGCATCCTCGGCGTCGACTTCGCCGGCGAGGTGCCGGCCCCCGGAGCGGTCGCCGCGGCCGGCGCTGGCGTCGCGGTCCCGCCCGGCATGCGGGCGGCGTGTCTCGATCTGATCGCCGTCGGCGAGCAGGAGACCGGCGGCCCGGCGGTGATGGAGACCCGTTTCCCCGAGCTCGGCGACGAGGATGCCGTCCGGCTGGCCGAGGCGCTCGACGAGGCGGTGTCTTCCGGCGGCGCGCGCGTGCATGCGGGATGGGGTGGCAACCACGTGCTCGTGTTCCCGGAGGCCGAGGCGCTCGCGCTCGCCGCGCCGCCCGACGCGATGCTCGGGCGGCCGCTCGCCGAGGCGCTGCCGCCCGAGGAGTCGAGCGGGGCGCTCCGGGCGCTCATGTCGCGGGCGCGCGTGGTGCTCTGGGACCACCCGGCGTGCACGCGGCTGCGGGAGGGCGGCGTGCCGGCGCCGAGCGACGTGTGGCCCTGGGGCGCCGGCGCCGGCTGTACGCTGCCGGCCTTCGTCGATCACTTCGGCGTGCGAGGCGCGGCGGTAGCCGTGACCCCGCTCACCCGCGGGATGGCCCGCCTGTGCGGCCTCGACGTCGAGCCGGCGGCCGGCGGCGGCGCGTCGCTCGCCGAGCGGGTCGAGCGGGCGCTCGCGCTCGGCGCGGAGTACGAGTTCGTGCTGCTCACCGTGGAGACCGTCGATCACGTCCGGCCGCGCGGGGGCGCGGTCGCCAAGACCGAGGCCGTAAGCCGCCTCGACGCCGAGGTGCTGGCGCCGATGGTCGAAGGCCTGCGGGCGGCGGGCGGCGACTGGCGGCTCGCGGTGGTGGCCGACGTCACGAGCTCGTGCACGGCCCGCTGCTACACGGCCGATCCCGTGCCCTTCGTGGTGGCGACGCCGCGCGACGCCGGCCGGGCGAGCGCGCCGCGGCGGCGGTTCACCGAGCGCGAGGCGCGCGAGCAGGGCATCTTCCTCGGCGATGCGCACGGGCTGCTGGAGCGCCTGCTGAGACGCTGATGGACCGCAACCTCGCCATGGACGCCGTCCGGGTGACCGAGGCGGCGGCGCTCGCCTCGGCCCGCTTCATGGGGCTCGGCGACCACGTGGCGGCCGATCGCGCCGCGGCCGAGGCCATGCGGCGGGCCTTCGACTCGATCGCCATCGACGGCACGATCGTGATCGGCGAGGGGCCGGAAGACGCCATCCACGTCCTCTACGTCGGCGAGCACGTGGGCGCCGGCGGGCCGGCGGTCGACGTGGCGCTCGATGCGCTCGAGGGCGCCACCATCTGCGCCACCGGCGGCTACAACGCCATGGCCGTGATCGTGCTCGCCGATCGCGGCTCGCTGCTCCGCGTCCCCGACACCTACATGGACAAGATCGCCTGCGGCCCCGAAGGCCGCGGGGTGGTCGACCTCGACCGCAGCGTCGCCGACAACCTGGCGGCGCTGGCCGAGGCCAAGGGCGTCTACGTGGAGGACCTGACCGTCGCCGTGCTCGACCGGCCGCGGCACGACGCGCTCATCGACGAGGTGCGGGCGGCGGGGGCCCGCATCAAGCTCATCAGCGACGGCGACGTCGCCGCCGCGCTGGCCACCACGCGGCCCGAAGCGGGGATCGACATCCTGATGGGCGTCGGGCGGGCGCCCCAGGGCGTGCTCACGGCGGCGGCGCTCAAGTGCCTCGGTGGCGAGATGCAGGCCCGCCTCGCCCCCCGCAACGAATCCGAGGCCAACGAGCTCCGCCGGCTCGGCCACCTCGATCGTAAGCGCAAGTACCGACTGGAGGATCTGGCCGCCGGGAGCGTCATGCTGGCGGCGACCGGGGTCACGCCGGGTGACTTCCTGGCCGGGGTTCGGTACGTGAAGGGGGGTGCCATCACCAACTCGGTCGTCATGCGCTCGGTGACCGGGACGGTGCGGCTGATCGAGGCCCATCACCACTTCGACCGGGCGCCGACGTACGAATGAACGCGAGCGACGCTTCCGACACCCCGACCGTCGTGGTCGAGCGCGCCGGCGCGGTGGCCACCATTCGCATCGACCGGCCGCGCGCCTTGAACTCGCTCGACGAGCCCACGCTGCGGCAGCTGGCGGGTGCGCTCCGCGACGTGCGGCGCGACAACGACGTCCGCTGCGTGCTGGTGACCGGCAGCGGGCCGAAGGCGTTCTCTGCAGGTGCGGACATCGCGGCCATGGCCGAGATGTCGCCGCTCGCCGCCCACGCCTACGCCGCGCTGGGCCACGAGGTCTTCGACCGCCTGGCCGCGCTCGACGTGCCCGTGGTCGCGGCCGTAAACGGCGTCGCGCTCGGCGGCGGGCTCGAGCTGGCGCTCGCCTGCGATCTGATCGTGGCGAGCGAGCAGGCGCGGCTCGGGCTTCCGGAGACCAACCTCGGGCTGATCCCGGGCTTCGGCGGCACGCAGCGGCTGGCCGTGCGCGTCGGGGTGGCACGAGCCCGGGAGCTGATTTATCTCGGGCGTGTGATCGACGCCGGGGAAGCGTTGCGCATCGGCCTGGTCGACCGGGTGCATCCGGCCGACGCGCTCCTCGACGAAGCCGGCCGGCTGGCAACCGAGCTGGCCGGGCGCGCGCCGGTGGCGCTGCGGGCGGCCAAGCGTCTGGTGGGCGCCGCCGGGCGCTCCGACCTCGCGTCTGCGCTGGCGCGCGAGGTCGAGGCGTTTGCCGCGACGTTCGCCAGCGAGGACCGCACCGAGGGGCTGCGCGCGTTCCTGGAGAAGCGGCCGCCGGTCTGGAAGGGACGCTAGATGGCGCGGCTTCCCGGCGGGAATCATCCGGAGCGGCCGGTGCGCTTCTCCACGGTCTCCGACCTGGTCGTGGAGCCGCTCTACGGTCCGGAGGACGTGCGCTCCGGCCCGGAGCGGATCGGGCTCCCCGGCGAGTATCCGTACACGCGCGGCGTCTACCCCAACATGTACCGCGGCCGGCTGTGGACGATGCGGCAGTTCGCAGGCTTCGGCACCGCCGAGGACACCAACGCGCGCTTCCACTTCCTTCTCGGCCAGGGCCAGACCGGGCTCTCGACCGCCTTCGACATGCCGACCCTCATGGGCTACGACGCCGACCATCCGCGCGCGCGCGGGGAGGTGGGGCGCGAAGGGGTGGCGGTCTCCACGCTCGACGACATGCGCGCGCTCTTCCGGGGCATCCACCTGGACGAGGTCACGACCTCGATGACCGTCAACTGCTCGGCGAGCATCCTGCTCGCCATGTACCTGGCGCTGGCCGAGGAGCAGGGCGTGCCGTGGGCGAAGGTCGGCGGGACCATCCAGAACGACATGCTGAAGGAGTTCATCGCGCAGAAGGAGTGGATCTGCCCGCCCGAGCCGGCCGTGCGTATCGTCGTCGACATGATCGAGTTCTGCGCCCGCGAGACGCCCCGGTGGCATCCGGTGTCGATCAGCGGCTACCACATCCGCGAGGCCGGCTCGACGGCGGTCCAGGAGCTGGCCTTCACGCTCGCCGACGGGCTCGCCTACGTCGAGGCCGCGGTGGCGCGCGGGCTGCCGGTCGACTCCTTCGCGCCGCGGCTGTCGTTCTTCTTCAACCTGCACAACGACTTCTTCGAGGAGGTGGCGAAGCTGCGCGCCGCGCGCCGCCTCTGGGCCACGCTGCTGCGCGAGCGCTTCGGCGCGCGCGATCCGCGCTCCATGATGCTGCGCACGCACGCGCAGACGGCCGGGTGCTCGCTCACCGCCCAGCAGCCGCTCAACAACGTGGTGCGGGTCGCCATCCAGGCGCTGGCCGGCGTGCTGGGCGGCGTGCAATCGCTGCACACGAACTCGCTCGACGAGACGCTGGCGCTGCCGTCCGAGCAGGCGGCGATGGTGGCGCTGCGCACCCAGCAGATCATCGCCGAGGAGAGCGGTGTGGCCAACATCGTCGACCCGCTCGGGGGCAGCTGGGCGGTCGAAGCGCTCACCGACCGCATGGAGCGCGAGGCGCTCGACTACATCCGGCGCATCGACGAGATGGGCGGCATGCTGCGCGCCATCGAGCTCGGCTTCCCGCAAAAGGAGATCGCCGACGCCGCCTACGTCTACCAGCGGCAGCTCGACGCCGGGGAGAAGACCGTCGTCGGCGTGAACCGCTACCAGGTGCCCGAGGAGCGCCCCCCGGAGCTGCTGCGCATCCCGCTCGAGGTCGAGGGGAAGCAGGTGGAGCGGGTGCGGCGCTTCAAGGAGCGGCGCAACGCGGCGGCGGCGCGTGCGGCCCGGCTCCGGGTGCGCGAAGCGGCGGAAAGCGGGGCGAACCTCATGCCGCCGCTCATCGACGCCGTGAAGGCGGGCTGCACGGTGGGCGAGCTGTCGGACGTCTACCGCGAGGTCTTCGGCGAGTACCGCGATCCCGGGTGGGTATGAGCGAGCGGCCGGTACGCGTGCTGGTGGCCAAGGCCGGGCTCGACGGGCACGACCGGGGGGCCAAGGTGATCGCCCGCGCGCTACGCGACGCGGGCTTCGAGGTGATCTACACCGGGCTGCACCAGACGCCCGAGATGATCGCCGACGCCGCCGTGCAGGAAGACGTCGACGCCGTCGGCCTCTCCATCCTCTCCGGCGCCCACATGACGCTGTTTCCCGCCGTGCTGGCCGAGCTGCGCAGCCGCGGCGGCGACGACGTGGTGCTCTTCGGCGGGGGCATCATCCCCGACGACGATCGCCGCGCGCTGACGGAGGCCGGCGTCGCGGCCCTGTTCACGCCGGGCGCCAGCACGCAGGAGATCGTCGAGTGGGTGCGCACGCACGTGCGCGTGCGTGCGGTGTAGCGCGGTCGCTCGGCTATTTCTTCGCCGGCGGGGTGACGGCGATGCCGATCGCCTCCGTGATGGGTGACCTCGACCAGCGTGACCGTCTGCTTCTTCTTGTCGACGCTCAGCACCGTGGCGACCACGCTGGTCGACTGCGCGGTGGCGCCGCCCGGCCGCTCGCCCGGCTCGGCGCGCGTGACGTCGGCCGCCGACGAGATCCCCGGCTCGGCCGAGCCCTTCTTCAGCACCTGGATCACCAGCGACTCGTAGTGCAGCCGACCGCATTGTTGGCGCGCGGCCAGCCGGAACTGCATCCCGTCCTCGCCCAGCGTGACTTCGCCGGCGTAGTCGTCGGGGACGTCGGCCACGGCGGCTGGTGCTATGCAGTCGCGCATGCCGCGCGCCGTCGCCCTCGCCCGTGTCTGCCTGCTGGCCGGATGCGACCGGCTCGTCGAGCGCCAGATCACGCGCAACCTCACGCGGGTCGACCGTTCCATCCTGACCTCCCCCGACCTGCACGTGGTACTCTGCGGCACCGGCTCGCCGCTGGCCGACGCCGAGCGCACCGGTGTGTGCACGGCGGTGGTGGCCGCCGGAGAGATCTACCTGGTCGATACGGGCCCGGGCTCCTGGGAGCGCGTCGACCTCGCCGATCTTCCGACCGACACCGTCCGCACCGTGCTGCTCACCCACCTCCACTCCGACCATATCGGCGACCTCGGCGAAGCGATCACGCAGAGCTGGATCGCGGGCCGCGCCGAGCCGCTCGCCGTCTACGGCCCGCCGAGGCGCGACGCGGGCCGTCAGCGCGAGCGCACGACGCCGATCCGCTGGCAGGCGCGTCGCACGGGACAACGCGAGCAGTGCGGCGAGAGCGGCTGGCAGAGGTTCTGGCCGAAGGCGACCAGCAGGTCGTTGAGTCCGATCCAGTGGCGGCGCGGGAGCCGCGCGCGGAGCGCCAGCTCCGTCTCGTCGGGCGTGCGAGTGGCCACGAAGCCCAAGCGGTTCGTGATGCGGTGCACGTGCGTGTCCACGCAGATGCCGGGGAGCCCGAAGGCGAAGGTCACGACGAGGTTCGCCGTCTTGCGGCCGACACCCGGGAGCGTGAGCAGCTCGTCCAGGTCGGACGGGACGCGCCCGTCGAAGCGCTCGAGCAGCTCGTGGCACACGGCGCGCAGCGTGCGCGCCTTGGTGCGATAGAAGCCCACCGGGAAGATGGCGCGCTCGATTGTCCGGGTGGGGAGCGCGGCCAGCGCGGCGGGGGTGTCGGCCAGCGCGAAGAGGCGGGCCGCCGCCGGGCCGGTGGTCTCGTCGCGCGTGCGCAGCGAGAGCAGACATCCGATCAGCACGCGGAACGGGTCGCGGCCGCTCTCGGCCGCGACGGCCGCGAGCGCCGTCGTGTTCCACGTGGGGTGATGCCGCTCGAGCGTGGCGATCACGCGGCTCATGGTGCGCACGGGCAGCAGCGTCGGCATGGCGTTGACGATTCGGGCCGTGGCGTGCCATGCGCGGGCGATGGAGATCAACGGGGTCGCGCACGTCTTCTTGACGGTGGCGGACTTCCCGCGCTCGCGGGAGTTTTACGGCCGGCTGCTGCCGTTCTTCGGCATGCGGCCGGTGCTCGACGCAAGCAACCTCTTCTACTGTGTGGGCGGCCGTACCGCGCTCGGCATCGAGCCGGCCGACGAGGCCCACCGCGGCGAGCGGTTCGTGCAGACGCGTCCCGGGCTGCACCACCTGTGCTTCCGGGTGCGCGAGCGCGCCGACGTGGACGCCGTCCACCGCCACCTGCTGGAGATGGGCGCCACGATCGTGCACCCGCCGGAGGAGGCGCCCTGGGCGCCGGGCTACTATTCGGTGCTGTTCGAGGATCCCGACGGCATCCGTCTCGAGGTGAACCACGTGCCGGGGAAGGGGCTGCTCGCCTGACGTGGCGCTCGGCGCCTCTTTGCGCTAGGAGGCCGTGGCGGTGGCGGAGGTCGAGCGCTACGAGGTGATCGTCGTCGGAACGGGGCCCGCGGGGAGCGCGACGGCGGTGGCACTCGCGCGGCGCGCGCCCGAACTCGCCGCCCGGACGCTGCTGCTCGAGAAGGCGCGCCATCCCCGCGACAAGACCTGCGCCGGCGGTCTCATCCCGCGGGCGCAGGCGCTGCTCCGAGAGCTCGGGGTGGCGCTCGACGTGCCGCAGGTTCGGGTGGACGCTGCGGCGGTCGTCGTCCCGGGCGGCCGGGTCCAGGTCGCCGGCACGGATCTCTGCCGCGTCGTCAGACGCCGGGCGCTCGACACTGCCCTCGTGCGCGCCGCGGCTGCCGCGGGGGCGCGGGTGCTCGAGGACGCGCGCGTCGTGGAGCTTCGCCGCGACGGCGGCGGCGTGCGGGTCGAGACCGAGCGCGGAACCTTCTGGGCGCGGATCGTGGTCGGCGCCGACGGCAGCGGCAGCCTCGTGCGCCGGCGGCTCGTCGGCGGACCCGGCGGCCCCATGGCGCGCGCCGTCATGTGCGACGTGCCGGTCGCGGACACCTGCTGGGACGGCTTCGCTGCGCGCCGCTACGATTTCGACTTCCTCGGGATCGCGCGCGGCGTGCGGGGCTACGGCTGGGTCTTTCCGACGCTCGTCGGTGACGTGCCGCACGCGAACGTCGGCGTCTACGCGCTCCCGCCCTTTGCCGCCGCGGCCATGGACGCGGAGCTCGACCGCGTGCTGCGCGCGATCGGCGCGCGCGGCACGGTGCGCCGCCGCGCGTTTCCGATCCACACCTATGCGCCCGGCGCCCGCCTGGCGGCCCCGGATGCGGTGCTCGTGGGCGACGCGGCCGGCGTCGATCCGCTGATGGGCGAGGGGATCTCCTTCGCGCTGGAGTACGGGTGCACGGCCGCCGACGCCATCGTGGCGGCGCGGCCGAGCGGGCGTGTCGACGTCGCCGCCTACGAGGCCGCCGTGCACGCGGGGCCGATCGGACGGAAACTCGCGCGGCTTTGCTGGGCGGCGGCGCGCGGCTACGGGCGCCGCTGGCGCTTCTGGTTCCGGCTCGCCCGCACCAGCGGCCGCGCACAGCGCGTGGCGCTCGAGTGGTACAACGGCATGGCGCCGTGGGAGGGCCGCGGGCGGCTGGCGCTCGCCCGCGCGCTCGTACGTCCCGGCGGCCGGGCGGCGGCATGAAGACGGCGGCGTTTCACGTCGAGCGGCTCCTCTGGCAGCTCGGCCGCACCTGCGTGGCGGGCGTCGACGAGGTGGGCATGGGGCCGCTCGCCGGCCCCGTGGTCGCGGCGGCGGTCGTCTTCTCGGAGGACGTGTCCATTCGCGGGCTCGCGGATTCGAAGGTGCTGACGCGCAAGCGCCGCGAGCAGCTCGCCGAGCGCGTAATGAAGCGCGCGCGCGGCGTCGGCATCGGCATCGTCGACGTTCCCGAGGTCGATCGGCTGAACGTCTACCGCGCCGGCCAGGAGGCGATGCGGCGTGCGCTGGCGGCGCTGGCGCCGCTCGAGCCCGACTACCTGCTGATCGACGGCCGCGAGGTGCCCCGGCTCGGCATTCCGCAGAGCGCCTACCCGAAGGGCGACGCCTTCGTGGCGTCGATCGCCGCGGCCTCGATCGTCGCCAAGGTCCGCCGCGACGCCATCATGCGGGAGCTGGGTGCGGCGTACCCCGACTACGGCTTCGAGCGCCACATGGGGTACTGCACCGCGGCGCACCTGGCCGCGCTCCGCAAGCACGGCCCGTCGCCCGTGCACCGGCGGTCGTTCGCCCCGGTCGATGCCGTGGCACCGCGCCAGCTGCGCCTGCTCGGCATGTTCGACTGAGCTTCGCTTTCCCCGACCGGCGTTTCCTGCAATCCTCGTCGCCAGCATGGATGCCGAGCTTCTGCTTCACCTCTACCGGCAGATGGTGCTGATCAGGCGCTTCGAGGAAGCGGCTGCGAAGGCGTACACACAGGGGAAGATCCGCGGCTTTCTACACCTCTACATCGGGCAGGAGGCCGTGGCGGTCGGCGCGCTGTCGGCGGCGGCACAGACGGACTACGTCGTCGCCACGTATCGCGAGCACGCCCACTACCTCGCGCGCACGGGCGACACCCGCGGCGCCATGGCCGAGCTGTTCGGCAAGGCCACGGGCTGCGCCGGCGGTCGCGGCGGCTCGATGCACTTCTATTCGGCGGCCGACCGCTTCCTCGGCGGCTGGGCGATCGTCGGCGGCCACGTGCCGATCGCTGCAGGCGTCGCCTTCGCATCGAAGTACCGGGGCGAGCCCGACGTGACGCTCTGCTTCTTCGGCGACGGCACGGCCAACATGGGGGCCTTCCACGAGGGGCTCGCGCTGGCGTCGGTGTGGCGGCTGCCGGTGGTGTTCATCTGCGAGAACAACCAGTACGCCATGGGGACGCCGCTCTACCGGACGCTCACGGTGGAGGACGTCGCGGTGCGGGCCCGCGGCTACCCGATGGAGTGCGCGATCGTCAACGGCGATGACGTGCTGGAGATGCGCGAGGCCACGCGGCAGGCGGTCGAGCGCGCCCGCAAGGGCGGCGTGCCGTTCTTCCTGGAGGCCAAGACGTATCGCTTCCGCGGGCACTCCATGGCCGATCCCGCCAAGTACCGCACCAAGGAAGAAGTGCAGCAGTGGCGGAACCGGGACCCGATCATGCTGCTCGGCCAGCGCATCGAGGCGCTCGGGATCGCTACGCCCGAGCGGCTAAAGGAGCTCGACGCCGAAGCGGTGGCCGAGGTGCAGGACGCGGTCGCGTTCGCCGATGCATCCCCCGAGCCGGAGCCCGACTCCGTCATGCGGCACGTCTATGTCGACTGAGCCACGCACGCTGGCATTCCGGGAAGCGCTGCGCGAGGCGATGGTGGAGGAGATGGAGCGCGACGGCTCGATCTTCCTCATGGGCGAGGAGGTCGGGCACTACAACGGCGCCTACAAGGTGTCCGAAGGCATGCTCGAGCGCTTCGGTGAACGCCGCGTGGTCGACACGCCCATCGCCGAGGCCGGCTTCGCGGGCGTTGGCATCGGCGCCGCCATGGTCGGGCTGCGTCCGATCATCGAATTCATGACTTGGAACTTCTCGCTGGTGGCGTACGATCAGCTGGTCAGTAACGCCGCCAAGCTGCGCTACATGTCGAACGGCCAGTTCACCTTGCCCATCGTGTTCCGCGGCCCGGGCGGAGCCGCCCACGGGGTGGCGGCGCAGCACTCGCAGGCGCTGGAGTCGATCTACGCACACATCCCCGGGCTGAAGGTCGTGGTGCCGGCCACGCCCGCCGACGCCAAGGGCCTGCTGAAGGCGGCCATTCGCGACGACAACCCGGTCCTCTTCATGGAAAGCGAGCTCATGTACGGCATGAAGGGGCCCGTCCCCGAGGGCGAGCACGTGGTTCCGCTCGGCGTCGCCGACACGAAGCGGCCAGGACGGGACGTGACGATCGTCACCTGGGGCAAGATGCTGCACGTCAGCCTGGCGGCCGCCGCGCAGCTGGCCGAGGAGGGCATCGAGGCGGAGGTGATCGATCTTCGTAGCATCCGTCCGCTCGACGCAGAGGCCGTGTTCGCGTCGATCCGCAAGACGCATCGCTGCGTCATCGTGCAGGAGGGCTGGCCGTTCGCCGGCGTGGCCGCCGAGATCGCGGCCCGGATCGTCGAGCACGTCTTCGACGAGCTCGATCATCCCCCAGTGCGCGTCACCAGCCTCGACGTGCCGCACCCGTACGCGAAGAACCTGGAGGCCCTGGTGCTGCCCGACGCCGCACGGGTGTCGGCGACGGTGCGCGAGATCGTGCCGCACCGGGGCGGCTGAGGAGCGCGATGGCCATCGATGTCGTCATGCCGCGCCTCTCGGACACGATGGAGGAGGGCACGATCGTCAAGTGGTTGAAGCAGGTGGGCGATCCGGTCGCCGTGGGCGACGTGCTCGCCGAGGTCGAGACCGACAAGGCGACCATGGAGCTCGAGGCGTTCGACGCCGGCGTGCTGAGCGAGATCCGCGTGAAGGAGGGCGGCGCGGCCCCCGTCGGCGCGGTGATCGCGGTCCTCGGCGACGAGAGCGGCGCGGGCGCCGAGAAGCCCGCGCCGAAGCCGCCCGTCAAGGAGCCGCCCGCCGAGCAGCCACCGGTGAAGGAGCCTCCCGCGAAGCAGCCACCGGCAAAAGAGCCGCCGGCGAAGGCAGCGCCAATCGAGAAGCCGGCGCCTCCGCAGCCGCGGGCCGAAACGCGCTCCGCCGAACCCGCGCCGAAGGAGCCGCCCACCGAAACGCCGGCGGTGCGCACCGTCCCCGGTAACGCCGCCGCCACCATCGCGCCGGGACCGCGTCCGGCCGGCGGCCCCATGCCGACGGCTCCCAGCGGCGGCGCCGCCGGGAGCGTCGAGCG
>DATMAZ010000212.1:0-2868 GCA_035559675.1 Candidatus Limnocylindria bacterium | reverse complement strand
CCCGCCGGCGGCTCCCAGTCCTCCCGCAAAAAGAGCCCGACGCTCTGCCCGATCACCCGGCGCTCCTGGAAGCTCACCGTGGCGCCGTAGCCGAGGCCGCCGTAGCGCACCGGCGTCAGCCGCAGCCCAAGGTCGACGTCGCTCGCATGGCTGTCGTTCACCAGCCGCCGGCTGACGTCGTAGCCGTGGAGCACGCTCAGCCGCGCCAGCTCACGCGGCGCGCCCGGCGCGGACGCCGGTGTCGCCGGGTCACCGGCGGACGCCGCCGGCGGCGTGCGCGGCGCCGAGCGCCCGAACAGCCGCGTGGTGAGCCCGTAGGACAGAAAGCGGCGGCGGTTGATAGCGTCGTCCTGGTCGAACAGGTAGGGCTCCGTGAACACGCGCCCGTTGCAATCGATCCCTTCGCGCTCGTCGGGATTCCCGCTGCACGGCGGCAGCACGAACGTCTCGAACCGACGGGAGACGTCGGACACGTAATCGAAGCGCACCTCCGGCTCGATCGTGTGCCGCAGCCGCTCCAAGCCGAAGCGGCGGAACTCGTAGACGCGAGCGAGCTGCGTGCCGAGCCGCGCGCTCACCTCGGCGCTGTCTTCGGCGTGCGCGCGATCGAGCGCCGGTGCCAGCGTGCTCGGGAGCTTGCGGAAGCGCGGCAGGATCTCCGGGTTGTTCGGGATCGCGATCCCCATCTGCTCGGTGTCCGTGAGATAGTACAGCTGCTCGCGCACGAGCCCGCGCACGGAGCCGTAGGCGAAGCGCCCGAGCTGGAAGGGCACGAAGAGCTCCGGAGCGATCTGCGTCCGCCAGCCGTCGAATCCCTGCTCGCGCTGGAACACCGCCGTGTCACCGGCGAGACGCGCCACCACGCGGCCGGCGAGCAGCGGGACCGCGTGCTCGGCCCGAAGCCGCGGCACGCGCTGCAGGGTGAGCTCCTGCGGGTCGACCAGATCCTGGAAGTAGGCGGCCTCGAGCTGCACGAGCCCGCCGTTCCACGTCTCGATCACCCCGGCGCGCGAACGCGTGAACCGGGTGTTGTGCGGATGCCGGCCGATGTCGACGCCGGCGGGCACGTCGATCTCGCGCAGGAAGAGGTCGTCGCTCAAGTAAAACAGGTCGGCATAGAGCCGGCTGTCCCTCACGAACGGCTGCACGTGACGTCCGAAGAACGCGTAGCGATTCTCCGGGATGTCGCGGTCGCCCACCTGGATGTTCTCGGCCTCGCTGCGGTCGAGGTCGCCGCCGATGTGCTCGTTGTAGAGGAGCCCGGCGATCGCGCCACGCGCCTCCCGCGAGCGGACGTAGCGATACTCCGCCGCACCACCGGCCCGCGCCGCGGTCTCGACGTCCGCCACGAACGTCGCGTCGGAGCTCTTGTCGATCGCCCAGTAGAACGGCTGCTGGTAGCCGAGGCCGTCGCGGCTCGAGTAGCCGAGGCGCGGCAGCAGCAGCCCGCTTTGACGCTCGGTGGCCGCGGGGAAGACCAGGCGCGGCAGGTACAGGACCGGCACGTCCAGCAGATGAAAGCGCGCGTCGCGCGCCGTGCCGTAGCTGCCGAGCGTCACGTCCGCCTCGGCGGTGGACACGCTCCAGGTGGGGGCCTCGAGCCCGCCGCAGCGGCAGGTGGTGAACACCCCGTCCTCCGCCCGGTACGAAGCCGGGCCGCATTTCTCGAGCCGGCGCGCCTCGAGCCGGTAGCGGCTATCCGGGAGATCCGCGGTGGCGTTCTCGACCCAGCCCAGCTCGCGCCCCAGGTCCACCTCCGCGGCGCTGCCGTGGATGGTCATCTCGGGATCGACCAGCGACACGCGGCCGGCCGCGCGTGCGATCTCGGCGGTCCGGGCGTACTGCACGTCCTCGGCGCGCAGCGTGGTGGCACCCCGCACGATGGTGACGCCGCCGCGCGCGCGCACCGTGTCGCTGTCGCGGTCGTACGACACCGCGTCGGCATCGACCGAGACGGCGCCGCCGCCCGCAGCGGCCGCAGCGGCGGGCTCGGGTGCGCGCACCGCGGCGGGCGACAGCGCCAGCTCGAATCCCCGCCCTGCCGGGTGCGCGCGAACCGTGTACGCAACGGGACGTCGCACGAACACCACCAGGCGGATGCCGCCGTCGAGCGGACGCGCGCGCACCGCGCTCACCAGGTCGTCCGACACGTCGATCGACAGCGGGCGCTCGAGCCGCGGCGCGCGCACCTCGAGCGTGATCTCGTCCGCGAACGCGGTTCCGGCCGCCAGCATGCCGTCGGCGGGTACGCCCGCACCGGGCGTACGATCCGTCACCTCGACGGTCGCCTCGCCCACGTCCACGATCAGGTCCGTGCCGCCGGCGGGATCGTGCGAGCGAACGCGGATCTCGAGGGCGGAGGCGTCGGCGGCCACTGCCACGAGGACGCCGAGACAACCCGCGATCGCCCGGCGCACGCCCCTCATCGGCGCGCTTCTGTACCATCCCCCTCCCAGCCGTGCCAGGTCTCGAACGGACGCAGCCCGCCGTGCGCGTACGCTTCGCCGACCAGGAAGAGCGATCCGGTGACCAGGACCGCGCCGCCCTCGCCCGCCCGCTCGATGGCCCGGTCGAGCGCGCGGCGCGGCTCGGCGCACACCTCGACGGGGCGGCGCTCGCGTACCGCGTCCGCGAGGCGCTCCGGATCCTCGCCCCGCCGACCGACACGCGTCACCACGACGTCGGCCACGTGCGGCAGGAGCGTGTCGAGCTCGCGCGCCCACGCTTTGTCCCGCATGGCCGCGAACACCAGCGTCGTCGGCCGGCCCGCGAGCACGGCGGGCAGCTCCGCGGCGAGCGCGGCCATCGCCGCCGGATTGTGCGCGCCGTCGGCCACGACGAGCGGCCGGTCCCGCACGACGGCGAGCC
>DATMAZ010000211.1:0-8870 GCA_035559675.1 Candidatus Limnocylindria bacterium | reverse complement strand
CGCCACGCGCGTCCCGCTCGTGCGCCGGCACATGGAGGCGCTGTTCGGGCGGCCGCCGCTGGTCGACCTCGATCCCGACGAAGTCGTGGCGCTCGGCGCGGGCATCCAGGCCGGCATCCTCACCGGCAGCCGCAGGGACGTGCTCTTGCTCGACGTCGTGCCGTTGTCGCTCGGCATCGAGACCATGGGCGGCGTGTTCTCGCGCCTGATCGACCGCAATTCCACCATCCCTGTGGGCGTGAAGGAAACCTTCACCACCGCCGTCGACCAGCAGAGCGGCGTCGAGATCCACGTGCTGCAAGGCGAGCGCGAGCTGGCCGCCGACAATCGCAGCCTCGCGCGCTTCACGATCCCGATCGACCCGCTGCCGGCCGGCGTGCCGCGTATCGAGGTGATGTTTCTGGTCGATGCCAACGGCATCCTCAGCGTGACCGCGCGCGATCTCCGCACCGGGCGCGAGCACTCGATCGAGGTAAAGCCGTCGTACGGGCTCACCGACGAGGAGCTCGAGCGCATGCTCGAGGAGTCGTTCGATCACGCCGAGGAAGACGTGCGCCAGCGTCAGGTCCGGGAGGCCCGGGTCGACGCCGAGACGATCCTGCGCGTCACGCGGGCGCAGCTCGCGAACCACGCGGCGCTGCTCGAGCCGGGCGAGCGGGAGCGAATCGTGCGCGCCGCGGTGGCCCTCGAAGCCGCGGCGGCCGGCGAGGATTACGTCCGCATCCGCGACGCGTACGACGTGCTGAGCCAGACGACCGAGCCGTTCGCGCGCCGGATCATGGACCAGGCGCTTCGGGAAACCGTCGTCTCGCGGACGTTGGACGAGCTTTGATGACCGGAAGGAGGCAGCCATGGCGTTCATGCAGGTGAGCCGTCGAATCGATTACGCGCTACGCGCGATGATTCACCTCGCCAGCGAGGAGCACGCCGGTCGCATCTGCACGATCGCCGAGATCGCCGAGCGCGAGCGGGTTCCGCGCCAGTTCCTGGAGAAGATCTTCCAGCAGCTGATCCGCCAGGGGCTGGTGCGTTCGCGCCGCGGCGCGCGGGGCGGCTACGAGCTGGCGCGGCCGGCCGATACGATGACGTTCCGGGACGTCATCGAGGCGGTCGAAGGGCCGATCGCGCTCAACACCTGCGTCGGCGAGCATCCGGACTGTTTGCTGCTGGGAGCCTGCGGCATGAACCGCGTTTGGGCCGAGGGGCAGCGCCGGGTGATGGACCTCTTCCAGAGCACCACGATCGCCTCCGTCTGCCACCCCGTCGGGGAGGCTGTGCGCCAGGGCGGCCTGAATATCCCGCAGGGGGGGCCGTCTATCGTGGCACAGACCCCATCATGACGACGAACGAGCGTCCCGGAGACGAGCATCAGGCCCTTTTCGAGCCGGATACGCTGCTGCCCTCGCAGCATGCCGACCGGACCGGCCGGCGCCGGTTCTCCGAGGGTGAGCACCGTCTGATGGTGGCCATCCTGGAGGACGCGATCGACGTCTACCGCAAGCAGGCGGCTGCTCGGGACACCCGCAAGCGCCACATGTTCGAGGACGCCGAGGCCTGGATCGAGGACCGCGACTCGAGCTGGATCTTTTCGTTCGAGAACATCTGCACGGTGCTCGATCTCGAGCCGGACTACATCCGGCGCGGCCTCCGCGAGTGGAAGCGCCGCGCGCGGGCGGCCGCCGCGGCCGGCACCGGCAACGTGGTACGCCTCGAGCGGGGCTCGGAGCGCCCGATGAAGGCCGCGAGCGGCAGCCGCCGCTGACCACGGCGGCTGCCGCTCACCACGACGGGCCCGTCGCTTCGTCGTCCTTCCGCCGGCCTCGCGCGTCGGTTAGCATCGCCGCGTGCCGCTCCGGCAGCGCATTCTTTGCCCGCAGTGCGGGATCGAGCTGGTGCGCAAGCCGGGTGGGCGCTGCCCATCGTGCGGCGCGGCCGTCGCCCGCCACGTGCAAGAGGAGCGCGACCGCGAAGAGCGCATCGAGCGCGTGGTGGCGGTGGTGGGTACGGTGCTGGTAGTGACGGTGTTCGCGATGACGGCGGGCCTGGGAGCAATAGAAGGCATCGTGGCCTATGCGGGAGCGGGGGCCCTCATGTTCTACCTGGCGAGGAAGAGCTTCTGATGAACGAGCTGGCAGGGGTGACGGTACGGCGGACGGGACGGGAGGCACGGGCCGACATGGTGGTGGTGCCGGTCATGGACGGCCCGGTGCGACGGGCGCTGCATGGCGTACGCCGCGCGCTCGCGCGGGCCATCGAGCAGCGCGCGCGAGCCACGGGCTTTCGCGGCGACGGGAGCGAGCAGCTGGTGGTGCACGGCGGCGACGCCACCGCCGTCCTGCTCGGCATGGGCAAGGGCGAGCCCGCGCGCGCCGATTGGGTGCGTGCCGGCGCGCGTGCCCGGCGCGAAGTGGAGGCGGCCAAGGCGAAGCGCGTGGAGGCGCGGCTGGACGGGCCGTCCGCTGTTGCGGCCGCCTTCGTCGAAGGCTTCCACCTCGCGGGGTACCGCTTCGAAGACCAGAAGGGCCGTCCGGAGAACCGCCCGGCGCCCCGCCTGGTGCTCACGGGAAGCGCGGCGGCGGCACCGGATACGAGCCGGCTGGTCGAGGACACCCGCGCGCTGGTCGAATGCGTGCTCGCGGCACGCGACCTCGTGAATCAGCCGCCGTCGGTGGCCACGCCGTCGTTCCTCGCCGAGTTCGCGACCACGGCCGCCAAGCGGTATCGCGGCCTCGAGGTCGAGGTATGGGGCGAGTCGCGCATGGCGAAGCGGGGCGTGGCGGGCGTGCCCGCGGTGGCCCGCGGCACCCACGAGCCGCCGCGCTTCATCACGCTGCGCTGGGCGCCCACGAATCCGCGCAAGCGCGTGGCGATTGTCGGCAAGGCCATCACGTTCGACTCGGGCGGGCTGTCGCTCAAGCCGGCCAAGTCGATGGAGACCATGAAGTACGACATGGCGGGCGGAGCGGCCGCGCTCGCGACCGTGATGGCGGCTGCGCGGCTGCAGCTGCCGGTCGCCGTGACCGCTTACGTCCCGGCGACCGAGAATATGCCGGGAGGGCGGGCGCAGAAGCCGGGCGACGTCATCCGCTATGCCAACGGCAAGACCGTGGAGGTACTCAACACCGATGCGGAGGGACGGCTGGTGCTGGCCGACGGGCTCGTGATCGCGAGCCGCGAGAAGCCCGACGCGATCGTGGACCTGGCGACGCTCACCGGGTCCGCGCGGGTGGCGCTCGGCGTGCGCTACGCGGCCGTGCTCGGCACCGATCAGCAGCTGATCGACGCGCTGCGGGGGGCTGGGGACGCAGTCGGCGAGCGGCTCTGGCAGCTGCCGCTGGCCGACGAGTACAAGGACGACCTGAAGAGCGCGGTGGCCGATCTGAAGAACGTGGGCGGCGGACCGGAAGGGGGGACCATCATCGGCGCGCTGTTCCTTCGGGAATTCGTCGACGGGGTGCCGTGGGCGCACCTCGACATCGCGGGGCCGGCCTTCGCCGATCGCGACTGGCCGGAGGTGCCGAAGGGCGGCACCGGCTTCGGCGTGAGACTCCTCGTCGCCTATCTGCGGAGCCTCGCTGCCGAACCGAGCTAGGGGAAGGTCTCAGGAGCCGGAGGGCTCGGGCGGGAAGCGCCGGCGCACGAACGCCAGCGCCTCGTCGCGGGTCGTGATCTCGCCCTCGAGCTGCGCGTCGGCGACGTCGCGCAGGATGCGTCCGATCAGGGGGCCGGCGGGATAGCCGGCGGCGAGGAGATCGTCGCCGCCGAGCAGCCGCGGCGGGCGCACCGTCTCGCGGAGCTCGGCACGCTTCTGCTCGCAAAACTCGACGGCCCGGAGATTGCCGTGCGAGGCCAGCGCGTCCATCCGTCCGAGCACCAGCAGCTCCTCGAAGCCGTCCTCGGCGAGCAGCCGCTTGAGCGTCGCGAGCCGCATGGCGGGCGCTTGCGTCAGGCGGAGATGGTTGCGCACCAGATAGCCCACGCGCTCCCAGGTTTCGCGGCTGCGGCGCAGCCGCTGGCAGACGGCGACGGCCAGCTCGGCGCCGACCACCTCGTGCTCCCAGAACGTGATCCGTCCGTCCCGCACCTCGGCCCGGATCGGCTTGCCGACGTCGTGCAGGAGCGCGCCCAGCGCCAGCGTCTCGGACGCCCCGGCGGGCAGCTGCTCCAGCACGAGCAAGGTGTGCACCCAGACGTCGCCCTCGGGATGGTAGTCGGGCGGCTGCGCCACGCCCCGCAGCGCCGCCACCTCCGGCAGAACGACGTCGAGGAGAGCGGTCTCCGCGAGCAGCTCGAAGCCGCGGCGGGCACGCCCCTCGGTGACGATCTTCACGATCTCGTCCCCGATGCGCTCGGCGGCCATGTCCGTCACCGTCGCCGCCGCCTCGCGGATGGCGGCCAGCGTGGCAGGCTCGATGGTGAAGCCGAAGCGCGCGGCCAGCCGCACCGCGCGCAGCATACGCAAGCGGTCTTCGGCGATGCGGGCGCGCGGGTCGCCGATGGCACGGATCACCCCCGCGGCCAGATCGGCCCGCCCGCCGACCAAGTCGATCACCTCGTCGGTGAGTGGGTCCCAGTACATGGCGTTGATGGTGAAGTCGCGGCGTTGCGCGTCGTCCTCGGCCGTGCCGAAATGCACCGCGCTCGGCCGCCGGCCGTCGACGTAGGCGTCGTCGGCGCGGAAGGTGGCCACCTCGAAGCGCTCGTCGCCGAGCAGCACGAGCACGACGCCGAACTGCATGCCCACGGGCACGGTCCGCGCGAAGAGCTTGCGCACCGCCTCCGGCGGCGCGCTGGTCGCCACGTCGTAGTCCTCCGGGACGCGGCCGAGCAGGCGATCGCGCACGCAGCCGCCTGCGAAGTAGGCCGTGTAGCCCGCGTCCCGCAGCCGCCGGACGATGCTAGCCGCCAGCGTGCCCCGGTCCGCCATCGTCGTAGGTGAACAGCACCTTCACCGCGCGCGAGCGCGCCTGCTCGCCGCAGGCGAGCAGCGCCTCCCGCCAGCGCGCGAGCGGGTAGCGGTGCGTCAGGATCGCGGTGCCGTCGAAGCGCCCGCTAGAGACGAGATCGAGATAGATCTCCATGGCGTGCCGCCGGCGTCCCTCGAACTCCTCCACGCCGAACGCATTGGAGCCGATCAGCTCGATCTCCTTGAAGTAGAGCGGCGTCCACTCGAAGCGCCGGGGGACCTCGACGCCGGTCACCACGATGGCCCCGCGCGGCGCCACCACGCGGATGCCGACCTCCAGGGTCTCGGCGTCACCGACGGTGTCGTAGACCACGGCCACGCCGTCGCCGTACAGCCACGGCGAGCCGAACCACGGCTTCACCGGCTCGCCGCCGACCGCGGAGGCCACACTCCGCACGATGCCGTCGGTGGGCCGGTGCGGGAACACGTCCGCGGCGCCGAGCCGGCGCGCCAGCTCCGCCTGGTGCGGGAACCGCGCCACCGCCAGCACCCGCACCGAGGGGTAGAGGGCGCGCAGGATCGCGATCGCGAGCAAGCCGAGCGTCCCGCAGCCGTAGACCAGCACGCTGGCGCCGGGAGCCGGCGGTCGCTTCAAGATGCCGTGGAAGGACACCGAGAACGGGTCGGCCAGCACCGCCTGCTCGTCGCGCACCTCGTCCGGGATCGGGATGCACATGGACTCGTGGGCCGGCACCAGCGGCGCGAAGCCGCCGGTGGCGGTCGCGCTGTTGCCGGTGTGGATGCCCGGGGCCAGGTGCCCGCGGTGGAAGTTGCGGCAGATGGAATACTGCCCCTGCTGGCAGGCCGGGCAGGGGGGCTCGATGCCGCGCGGCCCACAGGAGAGCCACGGATTCAGCACCACGCGCTCGCCCACGCGCCGCCGGCGGACGCCGGGCCCGACCTGCTCGATCGTGCCGACCACCTCGTGTCCCAGCACCTGCGGAAACGATATCAGCGCCGTCATCGGGTTGTCCCGGTTGCCGTTCAGGTACACCTGCTTGTAGTCGCTGCCGCAGATGCCGCACAGCCGAGTGCGCAGCACGACCCAGTCGTCGGCCGGCAGCACCGGATCGGGCACGTCGGTAAGCGAGATCATCGCGTACGGTCCGAGGTAGAACCGCTTGTCGAGGCGCCCGAGCAGCGCGCTCACGATCTGCCTGGGCAGGCTGGCGGTGCAGACCAAGGCGCGCATGATCGACGAAAGCCAAGCACGCGCCGGCGCGTGGACGCAAGCCGCGGTGCCCGTACGGGTATTGAGCCCGGTCCCGCCTCTGGGGCACGATTCGACGATGCCAGACGCGCGGCGTGCGCTTCGCGCCATCCCGTCGGTCGATCGCCTGCTCGCGCACCCGGCCGCGCAGCCGCTGCTCGGGGTGTACCAGCGGGCCCGGGTGGTGGACGTGCTGCGCGCGGTGCTCGACGAATGGCGGCAGCGGCTCGCCGGCGGCGAGCCGCTGCCCGAGGCGGCGGATCTCATCGACGCCGCCGCTCGACGCCTCGCTGCTCGCGGCCCGGTGCTGCAGCGGGTCGTGAACGCGACCGGGGTCGGCCTGCACACGAACCTCGGCCGGGCGCCGCTCGCGGCGGCGGCCGTCGACGCCCTGGTCGAGGCCGCTCGGGGCCCGGTGGCGCTGGAGCTCGATCTCGCCACCGGCCGCCGGGGCGACCGCGATGCCCTCCTGCGTGACGATCTCCGGGCGCTCACCGGCGCCGAGGACGCGCTCGTGGTGAACAACAACGCCGCGGCGGTCGTGCTCGCCCTGGCCGCGCTCGCCCGAGGCCGGGAGGTGATCGTCTCGCGCGGCGAGCTCGTCGAGATCGGAGGCAGCTTTCGCATGCCCGAGGTGATGGCGGCGAGCGGCGCACGGCTGCATGAGGTGGGCACCACCAACCGGACCCATGCCGCGGACTACGAGCGCGCCATCGGACCCGATACGGCGTTGCTCATGAAGGTGCATACCAGCAACTTCCGGGTGGTGGGGTTCACCGCCTCGGTGGCGCTGGCCGAGCTAGTCGCCATCGGCCGCGCCGCGGCGATTCCCGTGCTCGACGATCTCGGCAGCGGCGCGCTGCTCGATCCGGTCGCCCATGGGCTCCCGGCCGAGCCGGTGGTGAGCCAGCGCGTGGCGGCCGGGGCGGATCTCGTGACCTTCAGCGGGGACAAGCTTCTCGGCGGCCCGCAGGCAGGCATCGTGGTGGGCCGGCGCGATCTCGTGGCGCGCCTCGCCCGCCACCCGCTGCGCCGCGCGCTCCGCCCGGACAAGCTCACCATCGCGGCGCTGGGCGCGACGCTCCGGCTCTATCGTGAGGCGCCCGATCCCCTTGCGGTGGTACCCATCTGGCGCTGGCTCACGCGCCCGCTCGACGAGCTGGAGGCCGTGGGCCGAGCCTCGCTCGAGCGGCTCGCGACCGCGCTCGGCGCCGGCTATCGGGTGGAACTGGTCGCGAGCGAAGCCGAGGTGGGCAGCGGCGCCGCGCCCGCCCGGCCGATTCCGAGCCGGGCGCTGGCCGTGACGCACGCGACGCTCGGGCCCGACGCCATCGCCGCCCGCTTCCGCGCCGCCACGCCGCCCGTGCTGGGGCGCATCTTCGACGGACGGTTCCTCCTCGACCTCCGCGGTGTGGAGCGGCCCGAGGATCTCCTCCCCGATCCTGCCGCATGCCGCTGATCATCGGCACCGCCGGACACATCGACCACGGCAAGACCGCGCTCGTGCGCGCGCTCACCGGCCAGGACACCGACCGGCTGCCCGAGGAGCGCCGCCGTGGCATCTCCATCGACCTCGGCTTCGCCTGGCTCGACGCCGGCTATGGCGAGCGCGCCGGCATCGTCGACGTGCCGGGGCACGAGCGCTTCATCCGGAACATGCTGGCCGGCGCGCACGGCATGGATCTCGTGCTCTTCACGGTCGCCGCCGACGACGGCGTCATGCCGCAGACCCACGAGCACCTGGACATCCTGCATCTCCTCGGCGTGCGCCGGGGCATCTTCGTCATCACCAAGAGCGACCTGGTGGATGCCGCCCGGATCGCCGCCGTGCGGGAGGAGATCGAGATCCTGACGCTGGACACGACGCTCGAGGGCGCGCCGATCGTGGCGGTCTCGGTGGTGACGGGGGAGGGGCTCGATACGCTGCGTGCGCTCATCGACCGCAGGCTGCGGGACGCGCCCGCCGCCGCACGCCCGGGCCGCTTCCGCATGCCCATCGACCGCGCCTTCGTGCTGCGCGGGCGCGGCATGGTCGTCACCGGCACGGCCGTGGCCGGCCGGGTCGCGGCGGGGGACATGGTGCGGCTGTTGCCCGGCGGGGAGGTCGCACGCGTGCGCGCCGTCGAGAGCCACGGCTCCGCGGTGCCGAGCGGCGGTGCGCGCCAGCGGCTCGCGCTGAATCTCGCGGGCACGGAGCGCGGCACGGTGGGACGCGGCCACGTCGTCTGCGATCCCGGGCTCACGCGTGTCACCGACCGCTTCGATGCGTTCGTCGAGATGCGGCCTGGCGCCCGGCGCCCGCTGGCGCACCACGGCCGCGTGCGCGTGCACCTCGGGACCGCCGAGGTCCTCGGCAAGGTCGTGTTCATAGACCGCCGCCCCCGCCTCGAGCCCGGCGCCGGCACCTGGGCTCAGCTCGTGCTGGCCGAGCCGGTGCTCGCGGTGCGGGGCGACCGCTTCATCCTGCGCGACGAGACGGCCCGCTGGACGCTCGCCGGCGGCATCGTCGTGCACCCGTTCGCCGACCGGCACCGCCCGGGCGACGGCGCGGCCGCCGCGCTCGCGGCGCTCCGCCACGACGACGAGGTCGCGGCGGCCGCGGCCTTCGTGCGTCTGTCGCCGGAGTTCGCTGTGTCGGTAGACACGGTCGCCGCGGCGCTCGACCTCGAAGCGGCGGGCGTGGCGTCGGCGCTG
>DATMAZ010000210.1:0-26967 GCA_035559675.1 Candidatus Limnocylindria bacterium | reverse complement strand
GTGGCGCGCACCACGCAGCCGCCCGGCGCCTCGGGCTCATGGCGCGTGGCCGCGGCGCTCTGATGGCAGCCGGGCCGTTCGGGCCGCGCCGCGTGCATCGGGCAGTCGATGGGACACACCGAGCAGCCGCGCACCGCCTGGCCCGACACCGCGGAGACAGCGCAGAGCGCGCTCAACACCGCAGCGACCACTCGGACCCGGCGCACCACGGTCGGCGCGCTAACACCCCGCGTCGTACGACGCAAGGCAGCGTCGAATGCGCGTGCGTTTACCTTGACACCTTCGACGGGCCCTCGTTATGTGTCCGCGGCCATTCGTTCACCTCGGAGGGAGGGGGGACACATGAGGACCGCATCGAAAACGCAGCAGCGGCGTGGGTTTCTCGCAGCCGCTCTGGTGTCGGTCGCGAGCCTGCTGGTGAACGCGGGCAGCGTGCGCGCCCTCGAGCTGGACGAAGAGGGGGCCATGCGCCTCGGGCTCCGCGCCTACAACGCGGTGCGGCTCGGCACGCAGACGATCGGCGACCAGGAGCCCTTCTACTTCCCCCGCTCCGGCGCCGGCCACGTCCGCCAGCACCGCTACTTCCTCCAGCTCGACCTCGAGCACGATCTCTTGCAGTACACCCACTCGGGCTGGGGGCTTGCGCGGCTGCTCGGCTGGCTCGACCCGAACGTGCTCAAGTACGCCGTCACGTACCGCGGCGAGCGCGAGGGCATCTACGAGTACGGCCCCTCCGAATACGAAGATTACCGCAACGAGCTGCTCAAGTTCCGCCGCAAGGTGCCCGCCGGCGGACTCGCCGCGGCGGTCGGCCTCAGGCAGAAGCTCGAGCGGAAGTACATCAACGATACGGTGAGCCGGCTCCACCGCATCGGCGACTCGCGCAACCAGCTCTTCTACGCCTACCTCGACGTCGAGAAGGGTCCGGCGTTCCTGCGCGTGGGCCGCCAGGTCCTCGCCTGGGGCGAGACCGACATCTTCCGGTTGCTCGACAACATCAACCCGCTCGACGACAGCTTCGGCGGCTTCTTCATCCCGCTCGACGAGCGCCGCATGCCGCTCGACATGATTCGCGGCTCCTGGAACTTCGGCAGCGTCGGGCCGCTGTCCGACACGTTCTTCGAGGCCTTCGTCGCCCAGGGCAACCGCGTCGCGCAGGATCCGGGCATCCCGAACGGCTCACCGTGGCGTCCGGGGGGCATGGGGTATCCGAATCCGATCCTCCAGCAGATCACCGTCGTGCCGGACTACTGGGACGTCCGCTGGGGCGGCCGGCTGGTCACCACGTGGAACGACGTCACGTTCACGCTCGCGCAGTACTGGACCTACTTCGACATCCCGACGGCGCGCTTCATCCTCCCGGGCTGTCCGCGCGACGCGACGGGCGCCTGCACCGGCACCGCCACCCCCACGTTCAGCAATCCGATCTACGCCGTCGCCGAGCACCCGCGCGTCCCGATCACCGGGGCCTCGGCCACCTTCCCGCTCGAGAAGTTCTACAGCATCGTGCGCACGGAGATCGCGTACTTCAACGGCGAGCCGTTCAACCGCCAGGGCACGGGCAACCCGGAGGACAACGTCTTCGGGCTCGGCACACCGCAGGCGAACCGGCTCCGCGACGAGAAGAACACGGAGGGCGGGCTCAACCCCTTCGTCTACCAGCGCTTCCTCGATCTCGCGCGCCAGAACCCGATCAAGGGCACGACGCTGCGCCTCGACACCTTCAACGTCGCGATCGGCCTCGACGTCAACCGCTACATCCGCTTCCTCAACCCGCACCAGACGTTCTTCATCACGACCCAGATGTTCTACAAGCACGTGTTCGATTCGCCCGGGGACCTCGTGCTGCCGGTGCTCCACCGCAACATCGGCGTCAACTCGAACGCGCCGGTGGTCGGGGTCGACGGCCCCGCCCCCGGGCTCGGCCAGGGTTGCGTGTCGAAGAAGGGGGTCACCCGCAACTGCGCGCTGCAGCCGCGGCTCCTGCACCTCGACGACGACCGCTTCCTGCACACGCTGCTCATCACCACGTCGTATCGCGGCGGGCGGATCGTCCCGCAGCTCGGCATGTTCTACGACTGGCAGGGGGCCTACGTGCTGCAGCCCGGCGTCACCTTCATCCGCGACCCGTTCCGGTTCGTCGTGGACTATACGGGCGTCTTCGGGGCCACCACCGGGCAGTTCGGCGCCGTGATCGACCGCGACAACGTCCGCTTCCAGGTAGAGTACGTGTTCTGAGCCGAGCGTCCCGGGATAGTCGTTGACAGAGAAAGACGGGCCCGGCTAAACCCCGCCGGATGCGATTGCCGCTTCGCGGGGCGTACCGCGTCCTCGCGCTCGCAGCCTGCCTGGGGGTGCCGGCCGCGGGACTCCGCGCGGCCGAGCCGCTCGACCTCGCGGAGCTGCGTCAAAACCTGTTCGCGACCTGCTTCACCGGGGACCAAGAGGTCTGGATGGTGGGCGAGCTCGGGCGTATCTTTCACTCCGTCGACGGCGGCCGCACGTGGGAGCGGCAGCACGCCGACACCCGGCGGCCGTTCCTCGCGATCAGCTGCACCGGGCCGGGCCGCGCCTGGATCGCCGGCAAGGAGGGCATCGTCTACCAGACGACCGACGCCGGGGCCACGTGGAAGCCGCTCGACACCGGCTCCGACCGGCACGTCTTCGCCCTGGCGTTCGCCGACGAGCAGCGCGGCCACGGCGCGGGCGACTTCGGCGCCATGGTCCACACCGAGGACGGTGGGCAGACCTGGACGCGCCAGCAGGTGCCGGAGGACATCGTGCTCCCCGAGGAGGCGATCGACATGGGCGTCGCGCCGGGCGACGTCAATCTCTACGGCCTCTCGTACGGCGACCGCGACCACCTCTGGGCGGTCGGCGAGTTCGGCATCATCATGACGAGCAGCGACGGCGGCCTCACCTGGACGCAGCAACATTCGCCGTTCGAGTCCACCCTCTTCGGCGTGCACTTCGTCGACGCGCAGCGCGGCTGGGCCGTCGGCATCGACTCGGTCATCATCACGACCGTCGACGGCGGCGCCACCTGGACGGTGCAGCCGCCCCCCGTGCGCGGCCGCTCGTTCTACGACGTCGCCATCCGCGGCCAGCGCGGCTGGATCGTCGGTGACAGCGGCACGCTGCTGGTCTCGAGCGACGGCGGGGCCACCTGGCGGCTGAGCGAGGTGCCGATCGAGCTGGCGGCCAACTGGCTCCGCTCGGTGGCGCTCCGACCGAACGGCCGCGGGCTCGCGGTGGGTGCGGACGGTCTCGTCTTCCGCCTCGACGGCGAGCAGTACGAGCGGCTCGCCGCGCCGGAGGCCGCGTCATGATCCCGAAGCGCTGGGTCGAAGCGTACCTCACCTTCCTGCTCCGCAACCGGCTGGCGGTCTCGATCGCCGTGGCGCTCATGACCGTGTTCTTCACGTACCAGACGCTGCAGATCCGCGTGCTGCCGCAGTTCATGGACTTCTACCCGAGCACCAGCACGGTGCGCATCTTCGGGAAGGAGATCGTCTGGCGCGAGGGCCACCCCTACATCCAGATCTACAACGAGTTCCGCCGGATGTTCGGCAGCGCGAACATCTTCACCGCGATCCTCGAGGTGAAGAACGGCGACATCTACAACCCGACGACGCTCAAGAAGCTCGACGAGATGACCAAGTGGATCGTCGAGAGCAAGGGCGTCGTGCCGTACCAGATCACGTCGATCGCCCACCCCGCGTTGAAGAGCATCTCGACGGTCGAGGGGTCGATCCAGATCCGGCCGGTCTTCTACCCGGGCGTCCCGGAGACGCAGGCCGACGTCGACCGCGTGAAGTTCGCAGTCTACGCCAGCAAGGCCATCCGCGGCCTGTACGTCTCGACCGACGACACCGCCGCGCTCGTCCACGCGGGATTCTGGGAGGAGGACATCGACTTCCACTACCTCTACGACCGGATGATGACGCTCAAGCGCCTCATCGAGGACGACAACCACACGGTCTACTTCACGGGCTTCCCCTGGCTCTACACCTCCGTGCAGCAGTACACGCCGGAAGTCGGCCAGGTGTTCATCATCACGGTGGGCGCGCTGGCGTTCCTGCTCTGGAACTACTTCCGGAGCTGGCCCGGCGTGTGGGTGCCGCTGTTCTCCGGCCTGCTCTCCGCCATCTGGGCGCTCGGGCTGGTGCCGCTGCTCGGGCTGAACCTCGACCCGCTCATCCTCGTCGTGCCGATCTTCCTCTCGGCGCGCGCGCTCTCGCACTCGGTGCAGTCGATGGACCGCTATCACGAGGAGTACCATCGCACGCACGACAAGCACGCGGCCATCGTCGAGTCGTACTCGCACCTCTTCCCGCCCGCGATCGCGTCCATCCTGAACGACGCGGCCGGCATCTTTCTCGTCACCATGGCGCCCATCCCCTTCATCCAGAAGGTGGCGCTGTTCTCGTGCTTCTGGATCTTCTCCATCCTGATCAGCGTGGTGACGCTGCACCCCATCATCCTGTCGGCGACGAACCCGCCCGGCGTGCGCAGCACGGCGCACCCTTTGCTCCAGCGGCTCGGACAAGCGCTGCTCGTGCTGCTGGCCGTCGCCGGCACGGCGATCACGCTCTATGCGGCGGTCGAGCTGATGGGACCCGTCGTCACCGGCGTGTTCGTGGCCATCGCGGTGGCGCTCTACTTGCGGCACGAGCAGATCTACGAGGGCATCACCCGCGGCATCATCATCGCGAGCGAGGGCTGGCGGCGGTGGCTCGGCGTCGGGCTCACGATCGCGCTCTTCATCGTGTGTCCGTACTACGGCTGGAAGCTGAAGGTCGGCGACATGACGCCGGGCGCCGCGTTGCTCTTCCCGGACCACCCGTACAACGTCGCCTACGCCAAGCTGAACGAGAAGTTTCTCGGCGCGGCGCAGCTCGTCATCATCGCCGACACCGGCGAGGAGGACGGGCTGAAGGACGTGGCGCCGCTCACCGCGATGGAGGAGCTGGCCGACCACATGGAGGCGACGAACGGCGCCGGCGCGTCGGTCACCATCATCGACGTCGTGAAGCAGCTCGCCCGCCTCTTCCACGAGGGCGAGCCCAAGTGGGGCTTCATCCCCGACAACAAGAAGTACATCGCCGAGATGTTCTATCAGTTCCAGCAGACGTCGCAGGCGGGCGAGCTCGACCGGTTCATGTCGCCGAACGCGCGCTACGGCACCATCATCACGCTCTATCGGGGCTACTCGCACGACATCATCATGAACGCGATCAACAGCGGCCAGGCCTGGGCCCGCGAGCACGGCGGCGAGAAGGTGAAGCTGCTGTTCGCCGGCGGGCTGTTCGGCGTGCTCGCCGCGGTGAACGAGGCGGTCGAGGACTCGTACTGGACGACGCTCGCGCTGGTAATGTGCGCGGTGGCCGCCTTCCTCTACTTCACCTACGGCACGGTCGTCGGCACCATCATCCTCATGATCCCCGTGCTGATGGCGCAGTTCGCAACCGAGGCGTTCATGTATCTCATGCAGATCGACCTCAACGTGAACTCGCTGCCGGTCGCGGCCGTGGGGGCCGGCGTCGGCGTCGACTACGGCATCTACCACTTCAGTCGCATGATCGACCTCGCCGAAGAAGGCCACGACCTCGACGCCGCGGTCGACGGCGCGACCGCCACCACCGGCAAGGCCATCATCTTCACCGCCAGCACCATGATCGTCGGCGCCATCTTCTGGTGGTTCTCCGACCTCAAGTTCCAGGCGGAGATGGGCTTTCTCCTGGCGCTGCTCATGGCCTTCAACACCTTCGGCGGGCTCGTGCTGGTGCCCTCCTGGATCAAGGTCATCCGGCCGCGGTTCCTCACCGAGCGCTGCGCCAGAGCGAAGGCCCGGGCCACGCCGGCCCGCGCAGTCGGGTGATCGCCGCCCGGGAGCTGACCAAGCGTTTCGGCGGGCGGACCGCCATCTCCGCGGTCTCGCTCGACGTGGCGGCCGGCGAGACCGTCGGCTTCCTCGGCCCGAACGGCGCCGGCAAGACGACCACGCTGCGCATCCTGGCGGGCATCTTCCCGCCGACCGCTGGGTCGGTGCGCATCGGCGACGCCGACCTCGGGCGCGAGCCGCTGCGCGCGCGGGCGTCGATCGGGTATCTGCCGGAGCGCCCCGCCCTGTACGGGGAGATGACGGTGACGGCGCTGCTCAGGTTCGTCGTGGCGCTCAGGGGCACGCGGGACGGTACGACGCCGGAGCGGGCCGCCGCCGCCGCCCTCGAGCGCACCCGCCTCGGCGAGCTGGCGAACCGGCGCATCCACACGCTGTCGAAGGGCATGCGGCAGCGGGTGGCGCTCGCGGCGGCGATCGTGGGGGACCCGCCGGTTCTCCTCCTCGACGAGCCCACCGCCGGGCTCGATCCCACGGAGCGAACCGCGGCGCGCTCGCTGATCCGCGACCTCGCCCCGCGGCGCGCCGTGCTGCTCTCGAGCCACCTCCTCGAGGACGTCTCGACGCTGTGCGATCGGGTGATCGTGCTGCATCGCGGCCGGGTCATCGCGTCCGACCGGCCGGAGAAGCTGGCGACCCGGCTCGTCGCCCGGAGCCCCATCGACGTGGTGGCCCACGCGCCCTCCGTCGAGCTGGCGACGGTGCTGGCGCGCGTGCCGGGCGTCCGCAGGGTGACGGCGGCCGACGACGAGGGCCCCGCGGCGCGCTGCCGGGTGATCGCCATGCCGGGGCACGACGTCCGGCCCGCGGTGGCGGCCGCGGTGGTGGAGCACGGCTGGCCGCTGCTCACGCTGGCGCGCGCAGAGCCGTCGCTCGAGGAAATCTTCCTCGACCTCGTCGAGCGGGGCGGCGAGGGCTAGCGCGTGCGGGCCGCCGGCATCGTCGCCCGCCGCGAGCTCGCGGCGCTCGTCGGCCGCCCGCAGGCCTGGATCCTCGGCGGCACGTTCGCGGTGCTCGGCGGCTATCTCTTCTACAGCGAGGTGGCCTTCTTCGAGGTCTTCGGCGGCAACCGGCTCACCACCGGGCTCTGGCCGTTCGTGTTCCTCGATCTCCGGCTGGTCGCGTTCTTCGTGGTGCCGCTGCTCACCATGCGGCTCGTTGCCGAGGAGCGGCAGCTCGGCACCTTCGAGCTGCTCTGCGCGCTCCCGGTGCGCGACGGCGCTATCGTCGCCGGCAAGTTCGCCGCTGCGTACACGGCGTTTCTCGCCATGGTGGCGACGACGCTGCCCGGGCCGATCGTGCTGCATCTGCTGCGCCCGTTCGACTGGGGGCCGCTCGTCGCCGGCTACTGCGGGCTCTTGCTGCTGGGCGCCGTGTTCGTGGCTTGCGGGCTCGCGGCGTCGGCGGCGAGCCAGAGCCAGATGGCGAGCGCGATGCTGACCTACGGCGTGCTCGCGTTCAGCTGGTACGCGTCGTGGAACGAAGCCGCGCTCAGCGACACGCTGACGCCGCTCGTGCGCGCGGTGTCGCTGTTCGACCACTATGCCGGCTTCGCACAGGGGGTGCTCGACAGCCGCAGCGTCGCCTACTTCGCCGGCGTGACGCTGTTCTTCCTCTTTCTCGCGATGCGGGCGCTCGGGGTCCGCGCCTGGCGGGGGATCGGATGAGGCGTCCCGGCCTGCTGCTGGCCCTGCAGGTGGTCGCGGTCGCCGGCATCATCGGCTGCGTGGTGGCGATCGCCGCCCGCCACCCTTGGCGGCTCGACCTCACGCCCGAGCACCGCTTCACGCTGAGCGCCCACACCCGCGCCGTGCTCGCCGCGCTGCCGTTCCCCGTGCAGATCACCTACTTCTACTCCGCCGACGACCAGACGACGCGCCGGGAGGTGACGACGCTGCTCGCGCTCTACGCCGACGCCTCGCCGCGGCTGCGGGTGCGCTCGCGCGACCTCGACCGCAGCCCGGGCGAGGCGCGTCGGCTCGGCGTGGCGTCCTACAACGTGCTGGCACTCGAAGGCGGCGGGCGCCATCTCCGGGTCGACGTGCCGAACGAGGAGTTTCTCACGGCGGCGCTCGTCCGCCTGACCGGAACGGCGCCGACGATCGCCTACATCGTCCAGGGACACGGCGAGCGCGGCGCCGGCGACGCGGGCGGGCGCCGCGGGCTCGCCGCCATGCAACGCGCGCTCGAAGCCGACGGTTACACCACCCGCTCGCTGTTCGGCGCGGCCGAGATCCCCGCCGACGCCGGGCTCGTGGTGCTGGCGGCGCCGACCCGCGAGCTCCACGCGCGCGAGGTGGAAGCGCTCGACGCCTGGGTCCGCCACGGCGGCGGGCTGCTCGTCTTCGTCGAAGCGCCGACCCCGGCCTCGGTGCGCCGCCTGCTCGACGGCTTCGGCATCGAGCCGGGCGACGACGTCGTGGTCGACGACCAGAGCCGGCTGCTGGGCGCCGACGGCCTCACGGCGCGGGTCGCGTATCTGAACGAGGCGCTCGCCCCGGGCGGGCTCGAGGTGAACGCGCTGCTGCCGCTGGCGCAGACGCTCCGGCTGGTCGACCGGCGCGGGATCGAGAGCGACTATCTCGCCGTCACCGACAACACCGCGTGGGCCGATGTCGACCGCCGCACGCTCGAGGCGGGCCCGCAGCCGTTCCGCGCGGGGCACGACCGGCCGGGACCGCTCCCGGTCGCCGTCTTCGCTCGCGTCGGCCCGTCCGGCGGACGTGTCGTGGTGATCGGGGACGCCGATTTCGCGACCAACCTCCACCTCGATCTCCTCGGCAATCGCGAGCTGCTCGCGGCCGCCGCCTCGCTGGCGGCCCGCGGCACGGCGCACGCGGAGCGCCGCCCCGGGCGCCCGGGCGACACCACGTTCTCGCCGCTGGTGCTGAGCGCCCGGGAGATGCGGCTGCTGCTCGCGGTGGCGGTGCTCCTGCCGCTGGTCATGTTCGGCGCCGGCGGCGTGCTCGTCTGGCGGCGGGCCCGAGCGTGACGCTCCGTGGCACACTGGTCCTGTACGCCGTGCTGGCCGTGCTGGCCGCCTACCTGCTGATCGTCCCGCCGCCGGCCCCACCCCCCGGCCCCGAATCCTTGCTCGGCGTCCCCGTCGAAAGCGCAGATACCATCGAGATCGCGTGGCCGGATGCGGCTGTCCGCTTCCGGCGCAGCGACGGCTCCTGGCGCTCGGACGCCGGCGCCGTCGCCCCCGCGGCAATCGACGAGCTGCTCGAAGCCCTCGCGATGCTACGTCCCACGGAAAATCTCGGCGCGCCGCAGGAGCCGGCCGACTACGGGCTCGACGCCCGCGCGACCCGCGTCGTGGTGTCGGCGGCCGGAGAGCCCGTGGCCTCGCTCGAGGTCGGCGACCGCAATCCGGCCTGGACCGGTGTGTACGTCCGACGCACCGGGTCGAACGACGTCGTGGTCGTCGGTGCCCTGCTCCACTGGGAGCTGGAGAAGCTGCGCGCCGTTGCGACCCCATAGCGCTTGACAATGTTCGGCCAAACGAGCGAACCATTGCCCTTCCCGAAGGAGGTTTCATGATCCGGTTGGTCCGTGTCCTCGTCCTGGTGACCTTGGTGTGCGCGCCCGCGGTGCAGCCCGCCGTCGCCGACGAGGGCGAGTGGATCTTGGATGCGAACAACTGGCAGGAGGGCAAGGACCTCCTGCCGGATCCGGTGCTGAAGCGGCTGCAGAACGGCGAGTACTGGTTTCGGGTCGTCGCCGTCGACCCGGTGAAGTTCAAGCAGAACTTTTCGAAGAAGTTCTGGGATGCGACCGCGGCGAACGCCGGCAAGTACGACGTCGAGCCGAAGCAGTGCGGTCTCATGGACAAGGCGACGGGCAAGATCCCCGAGTTCCTCACGGGGTTCCCGTTTCCCGAGATCGATCCGAAGGACCCCAAGGTCGGCTGCAAGATCGCGCACAACTTCAACTTCGCGAACCTCCAGGGCGGCGGCGGCGGGGCCACCTTCACGCTGAACGGCGTCGACGGCAGCGGCCAGTTCCGGCGCATCAAGGCCTACATCCACACGATGGGCTACCAGGGACGGCTCGACGGCCAGATCAAGGACAACCCCGACAACCTGCAGGCGCAGGGCGTCGGCGCGGCGATCGAGCCGATCGACGTCGAGGGCGTCTCCACGCTCACCAAGCGCTACTGGGACTGGGAGAGCCAGGATGCGCTCTGGGCCTACGTGCCGTCGACGCGGCGCGCGCGCCGCGTGAATGCGGCCACGCGCTCCGACCCCGTGGGCGGCCTCGACATCTTCGCCGACGACCTCAACTGCTACGGCGGCAAGATCGAGTACTACCAGTGGAAGCTGGTCGGCGAGGGCAAGGTGCTGGCCCCCCTGCTCCAGCCGTATCCGTTCTCCATGTCGCAGGACCCCAAGCGCGCCACCCGCTTCCTCATCAAGACGCCGTACGTCGCGGCCGGCTACGAGAAGCCGGGCAGCAAGGGCGCGCCCTGGTGGCCGCAGGAGAACCTGGTGTTCGTGCCGCGCCCGGTGTGGATCGTCGAGGGGCAGTCGAGCGACCCGTACTACAACTTCGGTAAGGTCATCATGTACTTCGACAAGGACCTCTACCGCATCTACTGGAAGCTCGTGCACAACCGCGCCGGCGAGTACTTCTACACCGCGCTGTGCGGCTACCACTTCATCAAGGACGGCGAGAACTTCTCGGCGTCGTTTCCGAGCATGGTTCTCGGCGTGAACGACAAGAGCAACCGCGCCGCCCTCGGGGGCCGATATCAGACGTCGTTCATCGAGCGGAACTGGGATCCGAAGTACTTCTCCATCCGCACGCTCACCCGCATGACCGACTGACCCCCGGCCATGCGGCGCCCGTTCGCGCTCCTCTCCGTCGTGATGCTGGCCGCCGCCGTCGCACGCGCGGACGGCGAAGGCGCCACGATCCTTCGCCACGACGGGAAGTGGGAGTCGGGCTACGGTGCCAAGTTCTACAACGTGGTGGGCACGCTCAAGAACACGAGCGGGCACGCGCTGCGCTACGTGAAGGTGCGCATCGACGCGCTCGACGACGACGGCGCGCTGCTGGGCTCGACCGACACCTACAACGAGAGCGCCGAGGTGCTGTCGGCGCCGGGCATCGATCCGCGGCAGATGCTCGCGTCCGGCAAGGTGAAGCCGCTCCCCGCGGGCAAGGAGGAGCGCTTCCGGGGCGGGTTCATGGCCGACGAGTACCCCACGGTGAAGAAGCACCGGGTGACCGTGGTGGAGACGCCGGCCGCGCCGTAGCGGAGACCCGAATGCCCGTCATACGAACCAGCGATCATGCGGGCGGGGTCCGGGTGCTCGCGCTCGACCGCCCGCCGGCCAACGCGATCGACGAGTTGCTGCTCACCGAGCTCGCGGTGGCGCTCAACGAGGCGCAGGCCGATCCTGCCGTGCGGGCGCTGGCCGTGACCGGCACGGGCCGCTTCTTCAGCGGCGGCTTCGACCTCGCGGCGCCGCGCCGCGACGCCGCCGCCGCACGCCAGATGCAGCGGCTCTACCGCGACGTGCACGCCGAGCTGCTGGGCTTCCCGAAGCCCACGCTGGCGGCGGTGAACGGGCACGCCATCGCGGGCGGCTTCGTGCTGGCGCTCGCCTGCGACTATCGGCTCGGGCTCGACGCCGACTACCGCATCGGGCTCAACGAGATCGCCGTGGGCGCTGGCTTCCCGCGCACGGCCGTCGAGATCGTGCGGCTGCGCCTGCCGCACGCGCGGGCAAGCGAGCTCATGCTCGGCGCCGCGCTCTACCCGGCGAGCCAGGGCGTGCGGCTGGGACTCGTCGACGAGCTGCTCGCGCCGGACGCCTTCGAGGCGACCGTGCAGCGTCGCGCCGCGCGCCTCGGCGCGTTTCCCCGCGCCGCCTACGTCGACGCCAAGCTGGCGCTGGTGTCAGAGGCGCTCGAGCGCATCGCGCGCGAGTCCGACGCCGACGGCGAGCGCACGGACGCCGTCTGGCGCGACCCCGAAAGCCGGGCCGCACGGCGCGCGCAACGCGAGAAGCTCGGCATCGCAAACGGCTGAGCCCCGCGCTCGATCGGGCGGGCGGCTCGTCACCCGCCTTCCACATGACCGGCCCGCGGCCGGCTCAGGCGTCGCGATGAACGGTGTCGGGCGAGAAGGCCGGCACGCAGACCGCCACGTACTCCGCGCCCTCGGGCCCGGGCGAGCTGTAGCGCACCCAGGCGCCGGCCGGTGCGATGACCGCCTGTCCGCCGTGGACCTCGAGCACGCCGTCCCGATGCTCCACACGCAGCATGCCGCGCAGCACGACCGTGTACTCGTCGAACTCGGGGGTCTGTCCCGGCTCGACCCAGCCGGACGGGCTCCGCATGTGCGCGATGCTGAGCGCCGTCGTGCCCGAGTTCACGCGGCCGATGTACTCGTCGATGGCCTTCGGCTTGTTGCCGGCGGCCATGATGCGGGTGGCCTTGGGGACGAGCGTCGGGGTTCGCATGAAAGCCTCACTCGTTGGCGAGCGGGAAGCGATTCGAGAGCGCGAGCGGCGTGTGCTTGCCGCCGGCCGTGGTGATGAGCTGCACTTCCGCGGCCGGCGCGCGCATGGGCGCCGCGAGCGGGATCTTCCACGCGACCGTGGCCCGAAGCTCGCCGCCGGCGGGGAGCCGCTGCGTGCCCTGGAGCTCGTGCGGCAGCGGGAGATCGATGCGGCGCGTGCCGCCCGCGACCAGCACGACCTGCAGGTCGCGCAGCTCGGCGGCCTTGCCGACGTTGCGCACCACCAGCTCGCCGGCCACCTCGACCTCGCGCGCTAGCTCGCGCGCCACGGCGAGCGTCGGGGCGAAGGTCGCTTCGAGCTTGGGCCTGCTCTTGAAGAGCCCGAACATCGGTCACTCCTCCAGGTGCGCCAGCAGCCTCTCGAGGCCCGCGTCGAGACAGCGCACGATCTCGTCGCGGCAGAAGCGGAAGACGTCCTCGTCCTTCATCGACGGATCCTCGATGTCGCCGGTTTCGCCGACGAGCTCGCGGATCAGCACGACGCGCTTGCCGGCCGACTCGGGGAACCGGGCGGTCAGCTGGGCGCGCTGCTCCTCGGTCATGGCGATGATCAGATCGGCGGCCTCGATGTGGTCGCGATGCCGCTTCAAATCGGTGGCGCCCGCCCCCTCGGGCAGGTCGATGCCAATCTCGCGCAGCACGAAGCGGGCGTCCAGCGAGACCAGGCTCCCGTCGCGCGCGAACGGCGCGATGCCACCCGACGACACCGTCACCCGTCCGTCGAGCCCCCGAGACGCGAGAAGCCGCAGCAGCACCGCCTCGGCGATGATGCTGCGGCTCGTGTTCGCGTGGCAGACTATGAGCACGCGGCGCGGCGCGCTCACATGCCTCCGCCGGCAAAAACGTCGGCCATTGTCTCGGGCTTGGTGATGCCCTTGGCCAGCTCCGCCTTGATCACCTTGCCGAGCTCGACCGGATCCCAGGTGGCGGCCTTCGGGTTCTGGATGCGGGTGGCCGAGTGCCAGCCCTTCATCGGCCACACGCTGCGGCCGCCCACGCGGAAGACCTGGCCGTTGACGCCCGCGGCGTCGTCGCTGCAGAGCCACGCCACCAGCGGCGCGATGTTCTGCGGGCCGAACTGATCGAACTCGCCCTGCTTCACCTCACCGCCCATGAGCGCCGCGGTGGACGGCGTGGCGTCGACCGTGAGCCGCGTGCGCGCCACCGGCGCGATCGCGTTGGCCGTCACACCGTACTTCTTCATCTCCTGGCCGATGATGATGGCCATGGCCGCGACCGCGGCCTTGCAGGCGCCGTAGTTCGACTGGCCGACGTTGCCGAGCAGCCCGGCATCGGACGACGTGTTGATGATGCGACCGTTGAGCACGTTGCCCTTCTTGTGCTCTTCCCGCCAGTACTCGCAGGCGTGGCGGCACATCGCGAAGGTGCCCTTCAGATGGACGGCGACGACGGAATCCCAGTCCTCCTCGCCCATGTTGAAAATCATCCGGTCGCGCAGGATGCCCGCGTTGTTCACGACGATGTTGCACTTGCCGAAGGTGTCGATCGCGCACTCGAGGATGCGCTTGGCCGCCTTGAAGTCGGCGACGCTGTCGCCGTTGGCGATCGCTTCCCCGCCGTTCTTCTTGATCTCGGCGACGACCTCCTGCGCGGGCGTGGCGGTCGGCGCCCCGGTGCCGTCGAAGTGGGCGCCCAGATCGTTCACCACGATTTTCGCGCCGAGCTTCGCCATGAGCAGCGCGTGCTCGCGGCCGATGCCGCGCCCCGCGCCGGTGATGATCGCAACTTTCCCTTCGAGCAACATCGAGAGGCCTCCCTGGTCGGAAAGAATCCGACTTACCTGCCCCAGGGCTCGAAGCAATGTCAAGGTGGTTGCGGGGGGCGCCGCGCGCCACTATGAGCGCCCCGATGCGCCGCGCGATGCGCTGGACGAACGTCGTCATCTCGGCCGTGGCGCTGGCGAGCGGGCTCGCCGTCCTGGCCTCGAATCTGCTGGACGCGGGCTACCGCGCCCACTACCGCGACTCGCTGCTGGTGGTCGTCGCGTACCTCGCCTTCTACGCCTGGACGCTGGTGACCTTCGCCCGCGACGGGCGGCGGACGGCGCACCTGGCGGTCGCCAAGGCGCTCGGCGCCTATCTGTTCCTCGCGACCTTCGTCGCCGTCGGGCCGCTCTGGATGGCCCGGACGCCCGCCCGGTACGTCTACCTGCTGTTCGACTGGGGCCGTGACGCGACCGGCGTGCTGATGACCTACGTGCTGCTTGGCCGCGGCGTGTGGAACACGCTGAACGCGATGTTCTTCACGGCGCCGTGGTGGATGCCGCTGCGCACGACGCATCCGCTCGTCGGTCGCGTCGTCACCATCCTGCCCATCGGGCTCGCGACCGCGTTCGTCGCGGCATTTTTCGAGCTGCGAGCGCTCGAGCGCGCAACATACTCGGCGGCGGCGAGCGCGGTGGCGGAGCAGGTGTTCGCCGGGCTCGAGTGCGACGAGATCCGCCGCCGGCAGGGAACCGAGACGACCGACGTCCGCCAGCGCGCCGACGGCGAGCGCTTCCGGGTCCGCGTGGTGTGGGATTGCCGCGCCGTGCGGGTATACGTGCAGGACGAGGACGGCAAGATGGGATCGTTCGCCGGGCCGCGGCTGGAGTGCTGCGAGGCAGTCGCCGGACGCGCCGGTCGGATGGCGGCGTGCTAGGCGTAGCCACCATTGCGGCGCTTGCCGGGTACGCGGTCGTCGTGAGCCAGCCGCTGGCCTACGCGTTCTTCCTGGCGAGCGCGCAACGTGGGCTGTCCGCCCCGCCTACATCGAGCTCCGCCAGGCCATCAACGCCGTGATGAATCGCCGCGCGCCGGTGGTCTACGGGGCCACGCTGGCGGCCGTCGTCCTGCTGATCGTGCTGTCGGTCCTCGGCGGAGACCGGATCCTCGTCGTCGGCTCGGCCCCAGCACTCGCCTGTCTCGCGACCGACGTCGTGCTGGCCGTGCGCTGGAACGTCTCCATAAACGCCGTCATGGACCGGTGGTCGCCCACCGCTTATCCCGAGGACTGGGCGGACCAGCGGACGCGATGGCTCGCGGAGTTCGCTGCTCGCCAGGTCGTGCTGCTGGTCGGATTCTTCGCCCTGCTCGCCGCCGCCGTGCTCCGATAGCCGAGCGGCGGCGGTCACGTGGCGGCGCGTCGTTGCATCGCCGAGCCGGCCGGGAATGAATGCGGCCGCCGTATGGACGTGCTGGTCAACGTGGACGTCGACGACCTCGAGAAGGCGGTGACGTTCTACACGTCGGCCTTCGGCCTCACGGTCGGGCGCCGGCTCGGATGCGCCGCCGTCGAGCTGCTCGGCGCCTCGTCGTCGCCTCCGACCCCAACGCCGCCGGCTTCTATCGCCGCATGGGGTGCAGGCCGGCCGGCCGCGTCGCCTCCACGCCCGCCGGCCGGCTCGCTGCCCCGCCTCGTCTATCGCCTCGCGTAGCCGCTCAGGCGTCGAGCTCCCGCGCAACCGGCTGCATCGCGGCGAGCGGCGCCGGCTCGGGATCGGCGAACACGATGGCCGTCCGCACCGCGTCCGGCGTCGGGGTCCCGCTCGCCGCCGCCTCGCGGCGGCCGGCCGCGGCCACGAGGAACGCCGGCCTGAGCCACACCACGAGCTGCGGCAGCACGACGATGGCGCTCAGCGACGACACGATCATGGCGAGTGCCACGAGCGAGCCGAGGTAGACGTGCATGCTGAAGCCCGTGAGCGCCAGCGTCGCGTAGCCCACCGCCACCGCCGACGACACGAACAGCACGGCCTTGCCGGACGTGCGGATCGCCTCGGCCACGCCGCGGTCGAGGTCGCCGCTGCGGGCCACCTCCTCCCGCACCCGGGAGAGCACGTACATCGCGTAGTCGGCGCCGATGCCGATCGCCATCGCGGAGATGGCGGCCGTCATCGTGTCGAGCGGGACGCCGAGCATGCCCATCGTGCCGAAGCTCACGATCACGGTGAGCACCAGCGGGACGACGACGAGGAGACCGCCCGTCAGCGAGCGCAGCAGGAGCGCAGAGACGAGGAACGTGATCACCCCCACCTGGATGATGTTTCGGATCTTGCCGCTCACCATCACCTCGGTGGCGGCCGCGGTGGACGCGAGCGTGCCGGTGAAGCGCACCGTGTAGCCCGGCGGGAAGGTGCGGGCGGCGAGCGCCGCCGTCTCGGCGATGAGCGTCTCGCCGATCGCCGTGTCGTCCTCGCGGCTGAGCACCCGGACCTTCGCGACCTGGTGCGACGGGTCGAGGATCGAGTCCAGCATGTCGCCGCCGCCCGACATCGAGTGCATGAACAGATACTGCGCGACCAGCGCCTTCGAGTCGGGCATCGCCGGCGCCGCGGGGTCGTCGGCGGTGAACGCCTGGTGCAGCCGCTTCACCACGTCGACGTAGGAGAACACCTTGCCGACCGCCGGCTTGGACGCGAGCATCGCCTGCACGCCGTCGATCGCCTGGAGGATCCGCGGGTCCTCGAGCGAGCCCTCGCCCGGCCCCTCGACCAGCAGCACGAGCGTGTTCGTGCCGGCGAAGCGGCCGTTGATGGCCTCGTCGTCGGCGTGGATGGTGTCGGTCGCCCGGAACTTGCTGCGCAGGCTCGTCTTCACCTCGACGTGCTCGGCGTACCAGCCGAACACCACGACCAGCGCCGCCACGGCGGCGAGCAGCCAGGCGTGGCGGTGCCCGGCGACCCGGCCGGCCCAGCCGAGCAGCGGGTCGAAGACGGGATGGTGCGCCGCCTGCCGGCGCCGCTCGCGCGCCGGCGGCGCGGGCAGCAGCGAGCGCACGACCGGAATGATCGTCATCTCGATCGCCAGCGCGGAGGCGATGCCGAGGCCCGCGAACAGCCCGAAGGTGCGGATGGACGCCGTCTGGAAGGTCACGAGCGACCAGAATGACAGCGTCGCCACCAGGCCGGCGCCGACCATCACGGGGCCGACGTGGCTGATGCAGGAGACGATCGCCTCGTCCACTTCGCCGATCTTCTCGTACTCCTCGTAGAAGCGCTTGAGCACCTGCACGGCGTGCCCGGCGGCCACGGCGAGGATGAGAATCGGCGTGGTCGTGTTCAGCGGGTCGAGCGGAATGCCGAAGAGCCCCATGAGACCGATGGCCCAGAGCACCGCCAGCAGCGCCGTCACCATCGGGAGCACGAGCCCCTGAAAGGTGCGAAACGCGTCGAAGTGCACCAGCGCGATCACCAGGAGCGCCACGGGGAAGACGTACGCCATCTTCGCAGCGTAGTGGCTGAGCTCGGAGAGGAGCACGACGAGCCCGGCGAGCTTGTAGTCGAACGTCCCGTCCGAGGCGGCCTCCAGCTCGGCGACGATGGCCTGGTGCAGCGAGCGGTAGTCCGGCGTGGCGGGCGTCAGCTCGAAGCTCGCCTGCACCGCGGCCGCGGAGTCGTCGGCGGTGACCAGCGTGCCGATGAAGGCCGGGTTCGCATGCACACGCCGGCGGACCTCGTCGGCTTCGGCCTGGGTCGCCGGCAGCGCCGGCATGACGCGGCTCACCTCGATCTGCTCGACGGTGCCCGTCACGTCCTTCGTGTTCGCGGCGGCGATGCTCTGCATGAGCGCGGTGTTCGCCCCGGGCACCGTCGCGAGCCGCCTGGTGATCTCGTCCAGCTTCGCGAGGAACGCCGGCGTGAAGACCTGGCCGTCGCGCGGGAAGAGGCCGACCACCACCAGGTTCTTGTCGCCGAAGATGCGGTACACGTCGCCCAACGTGACGATGTAGGGGTGCCCCGAGGGCACCTGCTTGTCCGGGTCGACCTCGACGTACAGGCGGCCGGCGAAGCGGACGAGACCCGCGGTGACGAGCAGCACGGCCACCGTCACCAGGAGGCGATGGCGCAGCAGCCAGCGGGCGTAGCGCGCGAACAGCGTGGTCAGCATGGCCGCACCGCTCAGGCAGAGACTGCCAGCGACGTCTCGGGCGCAACACCGAGCCCGAGCGGCGGCGGGACGTCCGGCAGCTGGATCTCGGGCGACGGCGTCTCGATGAAGAAGCCGAACATCTCGTGGCCGCGGTACGGCTCGAAGCCGTGGCGGAGGTCCATCACGAGAATCTCGTGCATGGCCCCGTCGAGCGCCGTGTACGGAGCGCGCACGCCGGTCGGACGGAAGCAGAGGTAGGTGTAGGTCTGCACACGCTCGGCCTTCGAGCACACCACGATCCGCTTGGCACCAACCACGTAGTAGGCGAAGTGGATCACGGCCTTGAAGAGGCCGATCGACACGCCCGGCGAGCGGCCCTTGCCCCGGCGGTGATGCGGCAGGATCGCGTACCGCGAGATCTCTACGACCTCGGGAGCCCGCAGCGAGCTCGGGAGCACGAAGCTGTGCTCGGACTCGAGCGGCCCCGCCGCCCGGGTGGTGATCCGCATGGTGGCGACCGCGTCGCCTGTCTGCTCCTCCTCGGCGATCAGCAGCCAGGAGTAGCGGTCGTACGGGTCGGGGACCGGAACGTCGACACCCTTCTCCTTCACATACACCTCGCGGCGGATGGCCAGCGAGCGTTGCGCGTCCTCTGGGGTCTCGCAGACGCGGAATCGGTAACCGCAGAGCAGGCCCCCGAGCTCGATCTGGGGCTTGGTCACGCTTTCCGGCGAGATTTGCATCGATACTGCCATGTTCACCCTCCTGCCGGACCGCACAGCAAGCCCCATGCCCGGCCGCAGGTGTCAAAATTCCGTTGTCCTTCCACGCACTTCGCACCGGCTGCCGGGAACGGCGGTTCCTACACGACGCCATGCGGCCCTGGAGTTCACAGCACCTGCTTGAGACTCGGCAGCGGGGTCGGACAATCGAGACCGTGGGCATCCATGCAGCCGTCCCGCTGATCGCGGCGCTCGCCAACGTCGTCATCTGGGTCGCGACGCTCTCGCAGGGCGCGAGCCGGCGGGTGATCCGCATCTTCTCCGTCCTCTGTCTCTGCGTGGCGAGCTGGAACCTCGGGATGTTCTCGCTCTACCATTTCCGGGACCCGGAGTCGGCCGAGTGGTGGAGCCGCATCTTCCGCGTGGGGATGATTTTCGCAGCCCCGGTCGCCTATCACTTTGCCAACGCCATGGCGCCCGGCAGCTCGCGGTGGCCGCGCGTCATCTGCGCGCTCGGCTACCTGATCGCCGCCGCCTTGTCCGTGGCAAATCTCAGCGGGCTTCTCGTGCTGCGCCTCGGGCCGCACTACTGGGGTTGGTATCTCGACGCCGTCACGCCGCTCTACACGGCGATGACGGTTTTCATCGCCACCTATCTGCTGCTGTGCTTCGAGCGCATGGCCCACGCCTACCGCCATCCGCGCTCGCCGCGCGAGCTGGTGCAGACCAAGTTCTGGTTCCTCGCCGCCTTCTGCGCGATCCCGCTCGGCCTCACCAACTTCGCCACGGTCTACGGCGCGCACGTCTACCCGCTCGGGCAGCTCGGCAACGTGCTCTACACCGGCGTGATCGCCTACGCGATCTCGCGTCACCGCCTGATGGACGTGGACTACGTCGTCCGCAAGTTCGTGAGCTTCACGGCGTCGCTCGCCGTGGTGCTGGTGCCGGGCGGCATCGGGCTCTACCAGCTCGCCATCTCCGTCGGCGCCGAAGCCCCGCTCGTGGTCGTGCTGGCGGCGATCACGCTCGCGCTGGCGGGCGTGGTGCTGGTGCCAACGCTGCAGGCCGCCCTCGAGACGCGCGTCCAGCAGGCCCTCTTCCCGCGCCGCTTCGACTACCGGCAGCGCCTGCGCCGCTTCGCCGCCGATCTGGTCCACGTGCTCGACGAGCAGGCGCTGATCCAGCGGCTCGGCGACACGCTCGCCGAGGTGCTCGACGTCGAGCAGTGCCGCATCCTGCTTCGCGACGAGCGCTCGCGGGCGTTCACGGAAGTGTATCCCCAGCCGCAGGGTTCCGCCCTCCCCGACGAGCTGCAGTCGGTCGTGGAAGAGCTGACGGTGCCCGTGCTGGTGGCCGAGGTCGAGGCCCGCTGGCGCAACGAGGGCCGGCTGCTCCGGCAGATGGAGGTCGAGGGCCTGCTGCCGCTGCGCGTCGAAGAGCGCGTGACCGGCGTCATCCTGCTCTCGCGCAACCGCGATCTCCTGCTGTTCTCCGGCGAGGACCTGCAGATCCTCGCCACCGTGGCAGCGAGCGCGTCGGTCGCGCTCGAGAACAGCCGCCTCTCGCGCGAGCTGCGCCGCTCGGAGGCGTTCCTGGCGCGGGCCAACCGGCTGTCGTCGCTCGGCATGCTGGCCGCCGGCATCGCGCACGAGATCCGCAACCCGCTCACGGCCGTGAAGACCTTCCTCGATCTCCTGCCGCAGCGCATCGACGACAAGGAGTTCCTCGGCCAGTTCCGCGATCTCAGCCTGGCCGAGCTGAAGCGCGTCACCGATCTGATCGCCGAGCTGCTGACGCTCGGCAAGTCGACCACCGTCACGCGCAGCGACGTCGATCTCATGGCGACCATCGAGCCGGTGGTGCGGCTCATGGACTCGACGGCCCGCAAGCGTCAGGTGACGCTCCGTATCGTGGCCCAACCCGGGCTCGCCCGCGTGCACGCGGATCCCGACCAGGCGAAGCAGATCGTGCTGAACCTCCTGCTGAACGCCATCGAGGCCAGCCCGGCGGGCGGCGAGGTGATGCTGCGGCTGCGCGCCGCGGGGTCCAACGTGGTCTTGGAGGTGCAGGACGAGGGACCGGGGATCGCGGCCGACCAGCTCGACAGCATCTTCGAGCCGTTCTTCACCACCAAGGAGAGCGGAACGGGCCTCGGGCTGGCGCTCGTGCACCAGATGGTGGTCGAGCACGGCGGCGCGATCACCGTCGACAGCGAGGTCGGCCGCGGCACCACGTTCCGGGTCTCGCTTCCGGCGGCCGAGCTGCCGCTTCGGCGCACCGGGAGCTGATCTCCTCGGCCGCGCTGCACCAGGTCGCCGCCGGGGGCGGCGACCTGGTGCAGCGGGTCGCTAGATCATGCCGAGGCGTTTCATCTTTTTGAGCAGGCCTCGGTAGGTGATGCCGAGAACGTCGGCGGCGCGGGTTTTTACGCCGCCGCACTGCTCGAGCGTTTGGCGGATCTGCTCGCGCTCGAAGTCGTCGGTGCGTTGCTGCAGGAGACCCGCCGCGCCGTCGCTGGTGACCAGGCGCTGGATCGTGTCCGAGAAGAGATCCTCGGTGAGCGGGGCGCCCGGCTCGGCCAGCAGGATGGCGCGCTCGATCTCGTTCGCCAGCTCGCGCACGTTGCCCGGGAAGTCGTGGCGCTCGAGCAGCGCGATCGCTTCGGGCGTGGGGCCCTCCACGCGCTTTTTCAACTGTACGGAGAGCCGGCGGGTGAGATGGCGCGCCAGCAGCGCGATGTCCTCGCGCCGCTCGCGCAGCGGCGGGATCAGCACCGGAAAGACGTTCAGCCGGAAGTAGAGATCCTCGCGAAAGCGTCCGGCCGCGACCTCGTCTTTGAGCGTGCGGTTGGTGGCGGCCACGACCCGGACGTCGACCTTGAGCGCCTGGGTCTGGCCGACGGGGCGGATCTCACCCTCCTGGAGCACGCGAAGCAGCTTCGCCTGGAGCCCCACGCTGGTCTCGGAGATCTCGTCGAGGAACAGCGTGCCGCCGTCGGCCACCTCGAACATGCCCTTGCGATCGCTGGTGGCGCCGGTGAACGCGCCACGCTTGTGGCCGAAGAGCTCGCTCTCGAGCACGCCTTCGGAGAGCGCCGCGCAGTTGACCGCGACAAACAGATGGTCGCGACGCGGGCTCGCCTGGTGGATGGCTCGCGCCACCAGCTCCTTGCCGGTACCGGTCTCGCCCTGGATCAGCACGGTCGTCGACGACGGCGCCACCTTGGCGACCAGCTCGAGCACGTTGCGGATGCCCGGGCTCTCGCCGACGATCTCGCTCGAGGCCACGGTGGCTTCGCGGAGGTACGCGTTCTCCTCGGAGAGCCGCGTGTTCAGCGTCTTCAGCTCCTCTACCAGCCGCTGGTTCTCCGCCGCCAGGTCGTAGACCTCGATGGCGCGCATCAGGGTCATGCGCATCTCTTCGATGTCCCAGGGCTTGGTGACGTACCGGTAGATCTGGCTGGCGTTCACGGCGGTGACCAGCGCGTCGATGTCGGTGTAGCCGGTGAGGATGATGCGCACGGCGTCGGGGCGGACCTGCATGGAACGCCGCAAGAACTCGGTGCCGTCCATGCGCGGCATGCGCTGATCGGCGACCACGACCGCGACCGGGTGTTTCTCGAGGAGGACCAGCCCCTCCTCGCCCCCCTCGGCGGTCACGATGTGGAACTCGTCGCCGTAGTTCAGCTCGAACGACCGCAGGATGTCGGGCTCGTCGTCCACGACGAGGATCGGAAACCGGCGGTAGTCCAGGGCCATGCGCGCGCCATTCAACCGCCGGTTGCTGCCTTGTCAAGCGAAGACTCGGCACCGGCGACGGGCAGCACAATCCGGAAGGTCGTCCCGCCGCCCGCCTCGCTCTGCACTTCCAGGCGTCCATGATGCGCCGCGACGATGCCCTGGCTGATGGCAAGGCCGAGCCCCGTGCCCTGGCCCACCTCCTTGGTGGTGAAGAATGGATCGAAGATTCGCGGCAGGACCTCGGGAGGAATGCCGCGGCCGTCGTCGCGGATCTCGATCACGACCTGCCCGCTCTGGTCACGCGTCGTCACCCAGATGTTGCCCGCGCCTGCGATCGCCTCGCAGGCGTTGGCGAGCACGTTCATGAATACCTGGTTGATCTGGCCCGCGTCGCACTCGACCAGCGGCAGCGTGCCGAAGCTCCGGTGCACGGTGATGCGATCGCGCCACTGCGACTCCAGCAGCCGGAGGCTCACCTCGAGCCCTTCGTTGAGATCGCTCGGCTTGCGCACCGCTTCCTGCAGGCGCGAGAACGTACGGAGATCCTTCACGATCGTGGCGGTGCGCTCGGCGCCGCGCGCCATCACCCCCACCAGCTCGTCGGCCTCGCCGAGCAGCGCGCCGATCTCGGGTGAAGCCTGCGCGCGCGCCTTGCCGAGCCGCTTCTGCAACGCGGGGATGGCGGACGAGATGAAGCTCACCGGGTTGTTGATCTCGTGGGCCACGCCGGCGACCAGCCGGCCGAGCGACGCCATCTTCTCGGACTGCACGAGCTGCATCGTGCGCTCCTGCACGCGCTGCTCGAGGCTGGCGTTCAGCTCCACCAGCGCCTCGTAGGTGCGCGCGTTCTCGAGCGCGATCGCCGCCTGATGCGCGAGCGCGCGCAGGAACTGCGCGTCGCCCGCGGTGTAGAAGAGCCCCGAGCGCTTGGGGCCCACCAGCAGGGCACCGCGCAGCTCGCCACGATACTGGAGCGGCACCGCGACCTCCGCCCCGAGCGCGCCAAGCGCCCGGCGCACGGCATCGTGGTCCTCCGCGCTCGGATAGGCCTCGGGCGAGTCGAAGGCCGTCAGCACGCGGCCGGCCGCGAGCCACCGCGCGAGCTCGGCCGGCATGACGGCCTCGCCGCCGATCTCCACCGGCTCGCCGCCGCCCTGGCTGACGAAGAGCCGCGCCCCGGGATTGGGGATCGCCTCGTCGACCGTGCGGCGGACGAGCGCGCCGATGGCGTCGCGCGTGAGCGCCGACGACAGCTCGCTGCCCGCCTGCGCCAGCAGCTGCGCGCTGTCGTAGCGCGTGCGGTAGAAGACCCGGTCGACGAACGACTGGAGGCGGCTGCGGATCGGATTGAAGAAGAGCAGCACGGCCAGCGTGAACACGACGGGGAACACCGGCGAGTCGGTCACCGCGCCCGCGCGCAGCACCAGGTTGAAGACGACCACCGCCGCCACGTACGCCGCACCGACCGCGCCCGAGAGCACGAGGTAGTACGCCGCGCGCTTCACCATGGCGTCGATCTCGAACAGATCGTGCTGGATGATCGCGTAGGCGAGGCAGAGCGGGAACAGGAAGTTGAAGGCCGCCAGGTTGAGCGGGATGTCGGCCGCGGTCGCTGCCGACATGGCGAGATACGCGCCCGGGAGCGCCAACCCGAGCACCGTGCCGATCATGAGGATCCAGGTGCGGCTGCGGGTGAGCGGCGAGTCGCTCTGCACGCGCTCGACGACCTGCCGGGCGAGGAAGAGCAGCGCCGCCACGCCGATGCTGGTGTAGTTGAGCACGATGATGCGCGAGTACACCGGCGGGTCGTACAGGTGCGCCTCGTACACCCAGAGCACCACCAGCGAGGCGAGGTACGGCAGCACCGTCCAGCGGACCCAGCGATGCGGCCGCGGAAATGTGAGCACGAGGTGCAGGCTCGCCGCCGGCACCAGCGTCTCGCCGATCACGTGCAGCCGGAAGTAGACCGCCGGCCCGTAGAGATCGAGCGACGTGAACATCCAGACCGCGTACGCCACGCCGAAGACGAGGAACGCCAGCGAGACCGGGGCTCGCGGACGCAGCACCCAGACGACGAGCCCGCTCGCGAGGAACACCAGGCCGTTCAGCAAGAGCGCGCCGAACAGCAGCATCCAGTCCGTGCCGTCGAAGCGCTGGCTCCTGAGCGTGACGTCGCTGGCCTCGCCGAAGCGCACGATGGTGTAGCGCAGCGGCGAGCCCGGGGGCCGCGCGGCGACCGTCCGGTAGATCTCCTGCGTGCTCGCCATCGGCACGCCGTCCACCGCCGTCACTTGCGCCTGCCGCAGCCCGTCCACCTGGCTGCCGCTCCAGCGCGGCAGCCCGATGGAGGCGACGACCCGGTTGTCGAGCAGGAGGAAGCCGGGGAACGTGGCGCCGACCCAGCGGAGGCTGAGCGCGATCGTATGGACGGCGAGCGCGAGCAGGACGAGCCCGATCACGAGCGCCACTGCCCGCACCCGCCACGAGACCGATGGCGTAGCGGGAAAGCCCTCCGCCGCGGTCGCCACGCGGCTGGAGCCTAGCGCGGCGTCCGGTCGCGCGCCAGAAGGTCGGCGCGGGCGGCGCTCAGCGCGGCAGCGCGCGCCAGGCAGCCTTCACCTGCGCCCGCAGCTCGTCGAGCGAGCCGTCGTTCTCGATCACGACGTCGGCCTGGCGGCGGCGCTCCTCGTTCGAGAGCTGGGCGGCGATCCGGCGCTCCACCTCGGCCCGCTCGAGGCCACGCGACGCCATGACGCGCGCCACCGCGACCTCCGGGCTGACGACGACCACCCAGAGCTGGTCGAAGAAGCGCCAGCCGGCCTCCAGCATGATGGCGGCCTCGACCACGACCGGCACGTCCGGCCGGGCGGCACGAGCCGCCGCCAGGCGCTCGCGGATGGCGGCGCCGATCAGCGGGTGCAGGAGCGCGTTCAGCCGCGCCAGCTCGGCGGGGTCGGCGAACACGCGGGCGCCGAGCGCCTTGCGGTCGATCGTCCCGTCGGGCGCGACCACCCCCGGCCCGAAGGCGTCGCGCACCCGCCGGAAGCCCTCCGTGCCCGGAAGGTAGATCTCGTGGCCGACGCGGTCGGCGTCGATGACCAGGGCCCCCAGCTCGGCCAGCATGGCCGCAACCGTGCTCTTGCCGGAGCCGATGCCGCCGGTGAGGCCGATCGAGAGCGCCGCCATGGCGGGCCGTCGGTACCACCATCGGCCGCCACTTGGTAGAGCGCCGTCGTGCGCGTGCGCATCGAGACGCCGGCCGGGCCCACGAGCCTCCACTACGACCTGCCCGAGAGCCAGGCGCCGGGCACGACGCCGCTGGTCGTGCTGGCGCACGGCGCCGGCTCGGACATGCACGCGCCGGCGCTCGCCCGCACGGCGCAGGCCATCGCCGCGGCCGGATTCGCCGCCTGCCGGTTCAACTTCGCGTATCGCGAGGCCGGCCGACGGCTGCCCGACCGCATGCCTGCGCTCGTCGCCTGCTATGCCGCCGTGCTGGACCACGTGCGCTCCGATCCCGCGCTCGCGCCGCCGGCGATCGCGATCGGGGGTCGCTCGCTCGGCGGGCGGACCGCCGCGCATCTCGCCGCCGCCGGCGCCGCCGTGGACGCGCTCGTGCTGCTGTCCTTTCCGCTTCATCCTGCCGGACGGCCCGGACCGGCGCGCGCCGCGCATCTCGCCGCCGTTTCCGTCCCCATGCTGTTCGTTTCCGGGACGCGCGACGCGCTCGCCGAGTGGGCGCTGCTCGAGCCGCTGGTGCGCGCGCTGCCGACCGCGACGCTGCACGCCATCGAGGGGGCCGATCACGCGCTCGCGCTCCCCAAGCGCGTGCGACCGCCGGAAGCGGTCGCCCGCGAGGTCGACGAGGCGGTGGTGTCCTGGCTCGGGCGTCTCTTCGACCGCGCGCGGCCGCCTACGGATGGGCCGAGCGCGCCGGGCCGGAATCCGCGGCGTGCCGGTAGGCGCCGAGCCAGGCCAGCGTGGCCGTCTCGCTGGCGGCCACGAGACGCAGCATCTCGCGGGTCTCGACGTCCTCCGCCAGCGCGGCCGTGAAGCGCTCGATCGCCGCCAGCGGCGCGCCGGACGATCCCGCAGGGTCGAGCAGCCGCGCCAGCTTGGCGTCGTCGTTCCGGTCCGGCGCGCCGTACCAGGCCCACGCGGCGTGCAGCGCCTCGGGGGCGAGGCTCGCGCTCTCGGGACG
>DATMAZ010000209.1:0-13129 GCA_035559675.1 Candidatus Limnocylindria bacterium | reverse complement strand
CGCCGCCACGGCGAGCCGCCCGGCGCTGCTCAAGCTCGGCGCCGCGAACGGGACGGAGGCGTGGCGGATGCTGCTCGCCGGCGACGGCGGCATCGCGCGCGCGCTGGCGATCGACTCCGCCGGCGGTGCGTTCGTCGCCGGCGACGTGGGCGCCGAGTGGTTCGTCGCCAAGCATGCGGCGGGCGACGGCGCCGAGATCTGGCGCACCGACGTGGCCGGCGAGCCGGGCGAAGCCGTCGTGCGTGGGCTCGCGCTGCGCCCGGGCGGCGCGCCGGTGGCGGCGGGCCGCCTCTTCCATGCCGACACCGGCTCCGACTTCGTGGTGAGCGCGCTGTCCGCGTCCGGCACGGTCGACTGGATGTATACGGCCGACGGCTCGGCCACCGGTTCGGCCGACGCCGACGACGCCTTCGCCGTCGCGGTCGATGCGGCCGGCGACGTGGTGGCGGCCGGCGTGCTGAGCAATGCCGACACCGACGACGACCTCTACGTCGTGAAGCTCGACGGTGCGACCGGCGCCGTCCTCTGGAGCGCCACCGTCAACGGCTCGAACAACAACGATGACGACGCGGCCGCGGCGGCCATCGATTCGTCGGGAGACGTCGTGGTGACGGGCGGGATCCGCAATCAGGGCTCGGGGCGCGACCTGGCGGTGCTGGCCTTTGACGGCGCCACGGGCGCCGAGCGCTGGCGGCGGCTGGTGAACGGCGCGACGTCGCAGGCCGACGTGGGCTTCGCTTTGGCGCTCGACGCCGACGGCGCGGCGCTGGCCGCCGGCCGCACCCGCAACGGCGCCGCGGCCGACGGCTTCACCGTGCTGAAGCTCGCGGGCACGACCGGCGGGGACTTCCCGTGCGGCACCGGCACGATCGAGGCCGACGAGGCCTGCGACGACGGCAACCTCGCGACCGGCGACGGCTGCCGGCCCGACTGCACGGTCGAGGCGTGCGGCGACGGCATCCTCGATCCGCAGGAGACCTGCGACGACGGGAACACGGCGGACGGCGACTGCTGCAGCGCGCTCTGCGCCACGGATTCCGATGGCACCGCCTGTGCGGACGACGACGCCTGCACGCACGGCCAGTCGTGCCTCGCGGGCGTCTGCCAGGGCGGGACGGAGACCGTCTGTCTCCCCAGCAACGACTGCCACACGGCCGCCTGCGACCCGGCGACCGGTCTCTGCGGCGAGCAGCCGCTTCCCAACGGCCGGCTCTGCGACGACGGCGACGCGTGCACGGTCGCGGATCGCTGTCTGGCAGGCACGTGTACGCCGGGAGGCATCCGCAGCTGCAACGACTTCGATCCCTGCACGACCGATGCGTGCGTGCCCGCGACGGGGTGCACGTTCGATCCGTTTACGGGCTTCGCCGGCGTGAGCTGCGCCTTCGACCAGACGCGCATCGATACCTTCTGCTTCGCCGGGCTGCCGCGCTCGATCGAGCGGCGGATCGAGCGGGCGCAGGCCCGGGTGGCGAAGGCCGAGGCCGCGCGCAAGACGGGTCGCGCCCGGCGCTTGCTGAAGAGCGCCCGCAACCTGGCCGAGACGGCGCGCCGGCGCGCCGCCAAGAAGACCGCGGCCGGCGACCTGCAGCCGGCGTGCGGCGCGGCGCTCGACGACGTGCTCGTCGAGGTGGGCCAGCGCGCGCTCGCGCTGCGGGACGAGCTCGGCGCGGCGCCGTGAGCTAGGCCGCTTCGATGCGGCCTTGCTCGGCGAACCAGGCCGGGAGCCCGCCCACCGCCTCGCCGTCGCGGCGCATGCTGCGAATGCGGCCCCGCATCCAGGCTCCGCCGTCCGGATCCACGAGCACCTCGCCCACCTGCGCGGGATGATGGATCTCGAACTCGATCCCGGCGCCGGGCTCGAAGGCGTCCGCCGCCGGCAGCTCCATCTCGCCGAGCGCGGCCAGCACCCGGTCGGCCGCAAAGTCGAAGTGTGCGCGCGTCTCGTGCGTGGGGCCGGTGCGCGGGCAGAACACCTCGTCGAGCGCCAGCACCTGCGCGGCGCGCGGCCAGAGGTCGCTCGCCCCGGCGTCGGCCAGATGCCGCTCGACCGTGCGCCGGATGACCGGCCACATGCGCTCGGGCTGGGCGAGGAACGTGAGGTAAAGGGCGGCGCGGTTCTCGTAGACCGCCATGCGGTCGGTGAGCCAGGCCGCGGGCAGCTGGTCGGCGAACTCCCGCATGAGCGCCCGCGCCGTGGCGCGCACGAGCGCCGAGACGGACGTGCGCCCATCCAGCGCCAGCAGCCGCAGCGTGTGCGGGAACACGTGGCCGCGGGAGAACATCACGTGGCTCCCCACCAGCACGTAGCCTTCCTCGCCGTCGGCGCGCGAGAACGTGTGGCAGCCGACCACGTACTCGCCCTTGGCCTTGCCGTAGCCGGCGACGGGCAGGGTCTCCAGCCGGTACTCCTCGCGCTTGTCGAAGAACTCGGTGCCCGGCAGCAGCGTGTAGGCGAAGATGTTGATGTTGGGGAAAACGGCGTAGAGGTGGTCGAGGTTGCGCGCGAACGAGGCGAGGTCGTCGCCCGGCAGCCCCCAGATGAGCTCCGCCGTGACCGGCACGCCCTCGGCGGCGAGCGCCTTCACCACCGGCTCGTAGTCGTTGGCCCGCATGTTGGTGCGGTGCGAGAGCTCGAGGGCGAGCGGCGTCAGCGTCTGCAGCGCCAGGTGGTAGTGCCAGAGGAGCCCGTGGCGGTGCAGCAGCCGCACGATCTCCTGCACGCGCGTGTTGTGGTTCTTCGACCAGGAGGTGGCGAAGGTGTGCGGGCGGCCGGTGCGCCGGCGAAGATCGACCACGATCTGCGCCTTCTCCAGGTCTTCGCGCAGCGCGCCGAAGTTCGAGTCGGAGAACCAGATGTCGTGCACCCCGCCCTCGATCAGCCGCTCGAGGTCGTGGCGGATGCGGGGGAGCGAGAACTGGTACATCTTGGTGCCGATGGCGCCGGTGCCCCACTCGCAGAACGAGCACCGGTAGGGGCAGCCCCGCGACGTCTCGTAGGCGGCGCGCTGGTAGCGCGGCTTGCCGTCGGCGTCGCGCAGCTCGATCACGTCGAGCGCCGACGGAAAGCGGTCGAGGTCGGTGGCGCGCGGGCGCGGCGGCGTGGTGTGCACCCGGCCGGCCGCATCGAGGAAGGCGAGCCCGGCGACGTTCGGCCACTGCTCCCGCGAGGCGCAGTCGAGCAGCTCGGTGAACGTGATCTCGCCTTCGCCGAGGACGACGACGTCGATGCCGTCGCCGTAGAGGAAGTCCTGCGCGCGTTGCACGTGCGGGCCCCCGGCGATCACGAGCAGCCCGGGGACGTCGGCCTTGGCGCGCCGCACGACCTCGAGAAACTCGGCGACGTTCCAGGTGTAGCAGCTGACGGCCAGCACGGGCACGAGCCCGGCGGCGAGCGCGGCCTTGGCCTCGGGACGGATCGCGTGCGGCCAGGCGTCGGCGAGCCAGGCTTCGACTGCCGCGCGGTTGGCGAAGTGCACGAGATCGAGCCGGCTCTCGGCCGCCGTCCGGCCGTAGCGGACGAAATAGCTCTTGAGCGCGCCCGTGGTCATGGGCGGCGCGCAGAACTGGTCGGTGTCCATGCTGAGCAGCCAGACCGGGCGGCGCATCCGCAGCGGTGTCGCACGGAATGGCGCGCGTTACAATGGTTGCGCCGCTGCGGGGGCGTCAGCGGGTGAGCTCGTCGTAGGCCCGGCGCAGCTCGAGGGTCTTGCGGTGCGCCAGCTCCTGCAGCTCCGCGCCGAGGTCGGCCACGCGGTCGGGGTGATAGCGCTTCATTTGCTCGTGGTAGGTGCGGGTGATGGCGTCGCGCGAGGCGCCTCGCGGCACGCCCAGCACGGCCCAGGGATCCCAGCCGGTGTCGGGCCCGGGAGGTGGCGGCGGCCGCCGCACCACCCCGGGGCGCCCGAGCACCCGCACCAGCAGCACCACCAGCGCGAGCAGAATGAGCCAGCGGATCACGGCGTCGTCCGGACGGGGTCCATGCGGTTCAGCAGCTCGAGGAAGTCGCTGCGCGGCGAGAGGATCGCCGTCGTGCCGGTGGCGAGCGTGCTCCGGTAGGCCTCGAGCGTCCGCACGAAGGCGTAGAACTCCGGGTCGCGCCCGTAGGCCTCGGCGAAGATGCGCGTGGCCTGCGCGTCGCCCTGGCCGCGGATCACCTCGGCCTGCTGGCGAGCGTCGGCCATGATGATCTGCACCGTCTTGTCGGCGGCCGAGCGGATCTTGCGGGATTCCTCGTCGCCTTCCGCCCGGTACTTCTTCGCCTGCCGCTCGCGCTCGGTGCGCATGCGGTTGAAGACGTTGATCTCGTTCTTCTCCGGGAGGTCGGCCCGCTTCACGCGCACGTCGACCACCTCGATGCCGTATTCGCGGGCCTTCTCGTTGCTGCGCGCGGTGACCGCCTCGAGGAGCTCGGCCCGCTTGTCGCTCACGATCTCGCGCAGCGTGTGGCGCCCGAGCGTCTCGCGCAGGTTCGAGTAGACGAGGTCGTCGAGCCGCGAGTGCGCGCCGCGCTCGTCGCGCACGGTGCGATAGAACTGCAGCGGATCGATGATGCGATAGCGCGAGTAGTTGTCGACCACGAGCTGCTGCTTGTCGCGCGTCAGGATCTCCTTCGGCGACGCGTCGAAATCGAGCAGCCGGCGATCGAAGTAGATCACCTGCTGGATGAACGGGATGCGCCAGTAGAGCCCGGGCTCGCGGATCTGACGGATCGGCTCGCCGAGCTGCACCACCATCGCCTGCATCCAGACGGGCACGGTGAACAGCGCCAGGTTCCAGACGGCGACCACCAGGCCCACGGCGACGAGCACGGGGAGGAGACGGCGGCCCATCCTAGCGGCCTCCTTCCTGCGCCGGCTGGGCGCGGCGGGGCAGGAACGGCTCGAGCGGCAGGTACGGAACCGCCTGGCGAGCCGAGAGGTCGTCCATCACGATCTTGTTCATCTCCGGCAGGATGGCTTCCATGGTCTCGAGGTAGAGGCGGCGCCGGGTGACCTCCTTCGCCTTGGCGTACTCCTCCTGGAGCGCCACGAAACGCTGCGCCACGCCGGTCGCCTCGCGGACCTTGGCGGCGCTGTAGCCCTCGGCCTCGTTCAGGATTTGCGCCGCCTGGCCGCGGGCGCGCGGCACGACGTCGTTCTCGTAGCCGCGGGCCTCGTTGATGAGCCGTTCGCGGTCCTGCTGCGCGCTGATCACGTCTTTGAAGGCGTCGGAGACCTGGTCGGGCGGATCGACGTCCTGCAGCTTCAGCGTGACCACCTCGATGCCGGCATCGTAGCGGTTGAGGATCTCCTGCAGCACCCGCTGCGCCTCGACCTGCACGGCATCCTTGCCTTCGGTGAGCACCTGATCGATCTCGGTGCGCCCGATCACCTCGCGCATCGCCGCCTCGGCCGCGGCGCGCAGCGCCTTATCGGGGTTGCGAACGTTGAACAGGTAGTCGGTCGTGCCGGTCGCGTCGGCGCGCACCTTGTACTGGACGATGAAGTCGAGCTTCACGATGTTCTCGTCGCCGGTCAGCATGAGCGCCTCGGCAGGGACCTCGCGGTAGCGGCCGGGCGGCCCGGCGTCCACCGTGCGAAAGCCGATCTCCTCCTTGCGGATCGCGGTGACGCTCGGCCGCAGCACCTGCTCGATCGGCCACGGCAGGTGGTAGTGCGGCCCCGGGCCGGCCTGACGCACCTCGCGTCCGAAGCGGAGCACGACGCCGCGCTGGTCGGGCGCCACGATGTAGAAGCCGCTGGCGGCCCAGAGGACGAGCGCGATGCCGACGAGCAGCAGCGGGCTCGGGCCGCGGCCCACCGGCCCGTCGTCGTCGGAGAGCCGCGCGCGGATGTCGTCCCACAAGCGGCGGATGTCGGCGAGCGGGTCCTGCTGCGGCGGGCGCGTCCACGGATCGCGAGGCTCTGGCATGGGCGGCATCCTGGGGGCCGGGGTCGTCGCAGTCAACCCTTGCGGTTGACTGACGATCCGCATCCCGAGTAGGCAGGGCGTGCCGACATGTCCCACGATGCAGCGAGCACGCTTCAGTTCATCGACGCCGACGCACACGTCGTAGAGGCGGAGATGGTGGGCGAGTGTCTCAAGCGCTGGCCCGCGTCGTTCACGCTGCCGGCCGACGGCTCGCCCAACGTCATGACCGAAGGCCGGCGCTATCCCGAGCCGAGCGGGCCCGGCGCCGGCTGTCCGCCGGAGCACGGGCTCAGCCGGGCCGAGGGCATCGATCCCTACACGCCGGAGGGGACGCTCGCCAACGCTGATCGGGACGGCATCGACGAGATGGTGTTCTTCCCGAGCTTCGGGCTGCGCGCGCCGAGCATCAGGGACGTGCGCGTCGCGGTCGAGTTCTGCGAGTTCTACAACGAATGGATCGCCGACTGGTGCCGCCGTGGGCGCGGGCGCTTCCACGGCGTGGCGGTGGTGCCGCTGGAGTACGTGCCCGAGGCGGTCGGGGTGCTGCGGAACGCCCGCCGCCGCGGGCTCGTGGCCGCCATGATCCCGCCGGCGCTGCGCACCCGGAACCTCGATCATCCCGATCTCGATCCGTTCTACCGGGCCGCCTGCGACCTCGACATGGCGCTCGGCGTGCACGGCGCGCCCGGCGTCCACCTGCCGAAGATCGGCGTCGACCGCTTCACCAACTACATCCAGGTGCACTGCGTGAGCTTCCCGTTCGACCAGATGACCGCCATGACCGCGATGGTCTCGGGCGGCGTCTTCGAGCGCCACCCGACGCTGCGCGTGGGCTTTCTCGAGGCGGGCGTCGGCTGGGTGCCGTACTTCGTCGAGCGGCTGCACGAGCACTACGAGAAGCGCGGCGACTGGATTCCCAACGGGTGGCGGCGGGACCCGCGCGAGTACGTCGAGCGCGGCAACGTGTGGGTGAGCTGCGAGCCCGAGGAGGCCATCCTGCCCGCCGTCGCCGCCGCGCTGGGCGAGGACTTCATCATGTACGCCAGCGACTATCCCCACTGGGACGGCGCCTGGCCGGAGAGCACGAAGCCGCTGCGGGAGCGCCGTGACGTGTCGGAAACCCTGCGCGCCAAGATCGCCGGCGGCAACGCGCGGCGCTTCTACGGCCTCGGCTGAATCGCATACGAAGGAAGGATGATGAAAGGCGTCGTCACGCGCGAGAGCAATCAATATGCCGTCGAGGAGCTGACCATCGATCCGCCCAAGGCGGGCGAACTCGGTATCCGCATGGCGGCCACGGGCGTCTGCCACTCGGACCTGTCCGTGGTGAACGACACCCTGCCGCTGCCGCGGCCCTGCGTGCTGGGCCACGAAGGCGCCGGCGTGGTCGAGACCGTCGGCCCGGGCGTCACCGGGTTCGCCCCGGGCGACCACGTGGTGCTGAGCTTCACGCCGCGCTGCGGCTCGTGCTGGTTCTGTCTCCGGCAGATGCCGCAGTTCTGCGCCAACAGCCTCTGCTTCGGCCCGATGATGGACGGCACGGCGCGCGTGCACGACAAGCACGGCAAGGACGTGGGCGTCATGCAGTTCCTCGGCTGCATGGCGGAGCGCGCGGTGGTGCCGGCGGTGTCGGCGGTGAAGATCGACAAATCGATCCCGCTCGACAAGGCCGCGCTGGTCGGCTGCGGCGTGATGACCGGCGTGGGCGCGGCGATCAACACCGCGCGCGTCACCCCCGGCGCCAGCGTCGCGGTGTTCGGCTGCGGCGGCGTCGGGCTGTCGGTGATCCAGGGCTGCCGGCTCGCCGGCGCCGGCACGATCATCGGCGTCGACCTCGCCGACAACAAGCTCGAGATGGCCAGGCGCTTCGGCGCCACCAACGTCGTGAATGGCGGCAAGCAGGATCCGGTCGGGGCGGTCAAGGACCTCACCGGGGGCGTCGGCGCCGACTTCACGTTCGAGGTGGTCGGCATCCCGGCTCTCATGGTCACCGCGTACAACGCCGCCCGCCGCGGTGGCACGGTCGTCATCGTCGGGGTCGGTCGCATGACCGACAGCGTGCCCTTCAACGCCCTCATGCTCTCCATGGAGGGCAAGACCATCAAGGGCAGCTACTACGGGGACGCCAACGTGCAGGCGGACTTCCCGAAGCTGCTCGGGCTCTACCAGGGCGGGCGGCTCAACCTCGACGACATGGTGACGCGTACCTACCGCATCGAGGATGCGCCGCAGGCGATCGCCGACCTCGAGCAGGGGCGGAACGCGCGCGGCGTGATCGTGTACTGAGCGCCGTGCGGCTCGCGACGCTCGCGACGCTCGCCGGCCTCGCGTTCGGAGCCGCGTGCACGCACCCGGCGCCGATCGAGGCGGAGCTCGGTCTCGGCGAGATGCCCGAGAGCGCGCGCCGCGAGCTCTACGTGCGGCTGTGCGCCTCCTGTCACGGCCGGGACGGCCGGGGCGACGGTCCGGCGGCGGCCGAGCTCAGGGTTCCGCCGGCGGATCTCACCATGCTCGCGCGCCGGACGGGCGGCACGTTCCCGCGCGAGCGGGTGGTTGCCGTGCTGAGCGGCGAGCGCGCCGTGCGGGCGCACGGTACGACCGAGATGCCGATCTGGGGTCAGCGGCTCACGCCCGGCGACTCGGCCGCAGCGGCGGCGGGGCAGCTGGAGCAGGCCCGGCTGATCACGGCGCTCGCCGACTACGTCGAGTCGCTGCAGCGCTGAAGCGGCCTCCGCGCCGAGGAGCTCGGCGAAAAGCGGCTCGCCGAGCTCGAGGACCGGTCCCGGGAGCCGCGATCGGCTGGTTGGTCGTCGTCCTCGGGTCGATCGTACCAGCCGTGGCCTGCCTCAGTCAGCGCGTCCAGCGAAAGCGGACCGCGAGCGGATCGTGGTCGGAGAGCGGCTCGCCCGCGTCGTCGACGAAGATGTCGGTCTCGAAGCGCCAGGAAAGGGCCTCGATCGTCGTGTCGCCGCCGCTGCGGAAGAGGAACTTGTCGATGCGGCCCGGCTGTGGGCAGGCGAGCGCGGCGCAGACGTCGGTGAGTCCGGTCTCGGCGAGCAGCCGCGCGAACTGCGAGGCGTCGGGCTCCTCGTCGGTGTGCAGGTTGAAGTCGCCGCCGACGATGACCGGCCGGCCGGCGGAGACGGCGTTGATGAAGGTGGCGAGCTGGGTCACGCCCTCGTCGCGCAGCACGTCGTCCTCGGGCGCGCCGCCGGCCTCCATGTGGAGGTCGTACACGTCGATCGTGACGCCGGGCGCGACCGTCATGCGCACCATCATGAAGCCCTTCTGCGAGAGACAGTCGGCGGCGCTCTCCCAGCAGCCGTTCCACATCTCGCGGGCGAGGTGCGTAAAGGGGAAGCGTGAGAACGCGTTCAGCCCGTCGCTCACGAGCGCGGTCGGACGGCGGGGATCGGTGCCGAGCGGCAGCGGAGCGGAGACCGTCTTGTAGGGGTGCAGCGCGCCGGCGGCGAGGATCTCGTGATAGACGCGGAGCGGGGCGAGCGGGTTCGGATCGGGCGTCTGCCAGCTCTCCTGCACGAGCACCAGGTCGTAGGCGTTGAGCAGCGGGCTGATGATCGCCGTGTTGGTCGCGGGATGCGACCCGGAGATGCCCTCGGGCAGCCCGGCGACGTTGTACGAGAGCGCCACGAATTCGCCCGTCGTTTCCGGCCGCGTGCCGCAGCCGAGCGCCACGGGCCGCGCGGCGGTAAAGCGCGCCGCACCGTCGTTGCGGAGACGCGATTCCGGACCGTACTGCACGCAGAGGCGGTCGCCCTGCGAGAGCGTGAGCGCGAGCTGCGCATCGGTGCCGGGAGCGGGTGGCGTGACGGCCAGCGCGGCGCCGTCGGCAGCGAGCTTCATCCGCATCGTGCCGCGGGCCGTGCGCTTCACCACCAGCGAGCGCACCGGACCCTGCGCGCCGTCGCGATCGCGGTAGCGGTAGCCACCGGTGCGGAGCGCCGTCCAGAACGGCGTGCCGTCGGCCGCCGTGCCCGCCGGCAGCGACACGAGCTGCCAGCTCGGTGTGGCGCCGCTCGCCACGATCTCGACGACGGCGCCCCCGAAGCCCGTGGGCAGCGTGGGATTGCCGTCGAGCGGGGCCGCCCCTACCTGGCGGGCGGTGGCCCGCAGCGTGCGCTGCGACGGGTCGGCCGGGGCCGGATCGGCCACCGTGAAACGCCGCCCGCGCAGCAGCTGCTCGGCCTGTGCCGCGCCCGGCAGCGCGAGCGCGGCACAGGCGGCCGCCAGGAGGAGTACGCAGAGGCGAGGGCGCGACATGGGCCGGCATGTTTCCACACCGGCGGGCGCACTCGCAACGACAATCGCCGCGGCCCACAGCGGTGGGCCCTACATGTTGATCGACTTGCGGACGTTGTAGCCGGTGCGATGGGCGATGCCCGCGGCCGGCTCGAGCGTCGAGACGTGCAAGCCGGCCTCCTTGGCCGCATCGCCCATCTTGGTGATGGTCACACGCGCGGTGTGGACCACGATCGCCGCATCCTGCGGGCCCGCCGGCCCGGCGAGCAGCGTGAACTGCAGCCGCTGATAGGGCTCGGTCGCACCGAACGAGTAGCGGTAGCGGAGCCTTCCGCCGCCCGGGACGACGGCCGTCCGTCCGAAGAACTTCTGGGTCTTCGCGCTGAACATCGGGCGGACGCCGAGGGGATCGTCGCCGATCAGCGCGAGCGTTTGCTGCTCGTCGATCGACGAGAGGTACTCCTCGCCCGTCGGGATGTCACGGTAAGCCACGCCGGTAAACGTCTGGTAGAAGGACGCGCTCGCCTCGCCAGCCACCTCGACGTCGAGCTCGAAATCGATGCGTTCGCCGGCGGCGAGCGAAAGGTACTGGTCGCCGAAGATTCTGAAGGTAGCCACGTACGACCGCTTATCGCCGCGGGCACGCAGCTCCCTCGCCCTCTCCACGCTCCGCTGCTGCAGGACCTGCGCCGGCAGGTCGACGGTCGCGGGCGTTCGGAAGAGCTCCCGGGTCTTCGCGTCGCCGCCCGGCGCCTCCGCCGCCGCGAGCACGAGGCTCCGGGCAACCAGGTTCCTCAGCAGCGGCGGCGCTTCGGACAGCAGCGTCGGCTGGCCGAGCGGGGTGAACAGACGCGCCGGCTCGCGTGCATACGTGCGGCAGCCGCTCGCCAGCGACTCGTCGCACATGAGCACGTGTCCCTCGCCGTCGAAGGCGCCCGTCATCCGCAGGTAGGTGTTCGCGAACGGCACCGCGCGCGCGCTGGTATACGTGCGAAAGAGGCTTCGCCCGCGGAAGCGGGACGCTTCGACCGGCATGCCGAGATAATCGAGCACCGAGAGCGCGACGTCGGCCTGCATGTGCGGCTGCTTGACGAGCGCGTGCTCGCGCGAGGGGAGGAACGCCACGAGATAGCCCCAGGCCTGCGACAGCATGACGGCGTCGTTGCCGAGGTCGCCCGGAAGACCGAACGACTCGTCCGAGGTGAACAGCACCAGCGTGTCGTCGAAGACGCCGCGCTCCTCGAGGCCAGCGAGGAAGCGCTGGAGCGCCGTGTCGAGGAAGGCGACCGCGTTGGAGAAGGTGTGCTGGTCGTGCTCGCTGGTGAACGATTCCGGCACGTTGAAGGGGTGATGGGTGCCGGACGTGAGCAGCGTGAGGAACCACGGCTGCTCGCCCTGCGACAGCTCGTCGATCAGCGCGAGGCTCTTGTCGAGAAACACGCGGTCGTTCGGACCCCAGGCGCTCACCGGCTCTCCCGCGAACCACTCCACGCCGTGCACGCGCGTGAAGCCCGCCCGCTCCGCCCAGGCGTCCTTGCCCATGAAGCCGAGCGGGGCGGCCTGCAGGAACGCGGTCGCGTAGCCGGCCCGGCGGAGCGCCTCCGGCAAGCAGAACAGGGGCTCCGTCACGAGGCTGGATTCGGTCATCTTCGGCGTGGTCGTCGCGAGCACGGCAGGCTCGCCGCAGACGAGCGCGTAGACGCCGCGATTCGTCTGGCGCTGGTGGTTGACGAAATTCACGTAGCTCATCGCCCCCGAGAGCTTCGCGTCGAGGGCGGGCAGCCGCGGCCGCGCGCCCGTGATGCCCTGGCGCGCGGCGAAGGTGTCGAGCGCCGCGCCGGGGATCCCTTCGAGGATGACGAGCAGCACGTTGGTGTTTGGCCGACCCAGCGACACGACCGGCGTCCCGTCGAGGTCGCCGGGATAGATGCCGAAGATGGGCGCGTGATCCGCGCGCGCCGGCTCGGCACGCGCGGTGAGGCGGCGCAGGGTCTCGACCACGAAGTTCGTCTGCCGCCAGGCGGTGTATTCCGGATTGGTCGGCGTGAGCGGGACTGCGATGAGCAGCAGCAACGCACACCCGAACGACGGCAGCGGGCGCGGCGGGCGCTCCCGGGTTCGGTCGTAGACCAGGAAGCAGACGAGCGGCAGCGCGAGGCTCAAGCCGAACAGCATCACGTCGCTCACGTGCAGGGCCGAGCCCTTGAGGAACGTGCCGTCGACCAGGTACTGCACGTTGCCCCAATCGGCGACCGCGCCGAGCGCCGTCACGTGCTCGAAGTTCCCGTAGTTGAGCAGCGCCCAGACCACGAGCACCGCGCCGGCGAGCGGCAGCGCGCCCCGGCGCGGGAGCGCGCGGTAGATGGCCGCTACCAGCGCTGCCACCACGAGCGAGGCGCCGAGGTCCGCGACGAGCCCGCGCAGATCCGCGACGTTCATCCGACCTCGGGCGTTGGAGACCTGGGCGATGCGCAGCAGGATGGGGGCGATCGCGGAGGCGAGTACCAGGTACATCGCCGCCGCCTCAGCGCCCCGGCCGCGTCGGCCGTTCGTCCGGTGCCACGAGGAGCGAGCTTGCGAGCAAATCGTGCACCACGAGGATATGTCGGCCCGTCGGGGCGCGTGCTTGAGGGGTGTCAGGACGCTGACGCGGCTCGTTGAACTGTCCGCGCCAATCCCGTTACAAGAGCCCGTGCGTTTCGCGGGCAAGGTGGCGCTGGTGACGGGGGCCGCCTCCGGCATCGGGGCGGCGTGCGTGCGGCGGCTGGCCGCGGAAGGCGCCGAGGTGGCCGGCATCGATCGTGAGGCCACCCCGCTGCCGGACGCGCCCGGAGGCCTGGCGCTCACCGCCGACGTGCGCGACGAGGCGGCGGTCGCCGCCGCGGTGGCGGCGGTGGTGGACCGCTTCGGCCGCCTCGACGTGCTGGTGAACGCCGCCGGCGTGGCGGGCGGCGGC
>DATMAZ010000208.1:0-2592 GCA_035559675.1 Candidatus Limnocylindria bacterium | reverse complement strand
CGCCGCCCGCCACGCAGCGGATGCCCGCCACGGTGTGCACCGCGCCGAGATCGATGGTGAGCGCCGGGGCGGTGCTGCCCGCGCCGGGCACGCTCCAGGTCGTGCGCCGCCGGCCGTCGAGCACCGCCGGGACGGTCGTCTCGCCGGGCGAGGCGGTGACGGTCCACCCGCTGCGGGGGAGCGGCACCGCCGCCGGCGGCGGCGCGGGCGCGGGCTCCTCGACGTGCACCAGCGCGGCACGCGGCTCGCGCGCCACCACGCGCGTGTGCGCCGACGGCATTGCGGCCAGCCGGGCGTCGAGCGCGGCGGGCGAGACATCACGGATGAGCACGGCGCGCACGCCGAGCTCGTGCAGCAGCGCGCGCGCCGGCTCGGCCGGAAACTCGAAGAGCCGCTGATTCACGTACGCCGGCCCGGGGCTCGTGAAGCCGCTGTAGCCGTTCACCAGCCGCTTGCCGTGGAAGATCGAGAAGTAGAGCGCCTCGGCCGCGCCGTCGAGCTCGTCGGTTCGCTCGTAGAGGACGTCGTCGGGGAGCGCGCGCACCGCACGGTAGATCGCCGGCAGGTCGTCTTCGATCGGCATGCGCCGGCGCTCGCGCGGTGCCGTGCCGGCGTCGAGCACGAGCAGCAGCGCCACCACGCTGGCCACGGCGGCGCGCAGCCGCAGCCCGGGGGCGAGCGCCACCAGCCGGTCGACCGCGGCGCCCGCCATCCAGGCGGCGAACACGAGCCCCACGTGGAAGGCGCGATTGGTCATCCGCATCATGTCGAAGCCCGGCAGACGGAGCTGCAGCTCGATCGGCACGAAGACGATCAGCAGGCTCGCGGCGAGGCCGAGCAGGTTGGTCCGCCAGAGAAACCGCTCCCAGGGCGTGGCGGCCGCTCGGCGCGCCGCCACGATGCCGCCGAGGACCAGCGCGCTGGTGAACAAGCCGGGCCCGAACGACGCGATCGTGTCTCCGATGCGGCCGTCGAAGCCGAGTAGCGTGCCGCTCCAGGTGCCGATGCCGGGCAGGAGGAAAGTCCAGTCGGTCCCGAAGCCCATGGTGCGGACGTGGCGCTGCGTTCGGCGAAGCACGAGGTACGGCCAGAGGGTGGGGAGCAGCAGCAAGGCCGCGAGGAGCGGCGCCGCTACGGTGCCGCGGGTGAGCCGCTTGCGATCCGCCACTGGCGCCCAGGCGACGGCGGCCAGCGCCAGCGCGCCCATCACCACCGCGAAGTAGAACATCACGTACATGCCCATCAGCGAGTGCACGACCCACCAGCCGACCCACGCCGCCAGGTCGCGGCGGCGGCCGTCGCGCACCCAGCGCACCCAGGCGGCGAGCGCGAGCGGCATCGCGAAGGTGAGCAGCACCTGCGGCCAGAGCGGCGAGTTGAGCCGAAACGGCGTGAACGAGAACACGAGCCCCGCGGCCACCGCGCCCGCAAGGCCGCCGCCGGTCTGCCGGCGATAGACGAAGGCGGTCGTTGCGCCCAGCACGAAGGAGCCGAGCGTGAGCAGATTGAAGTGCAGCAGCGGGTTGCCGGTCGCGAGCCAGATCGGCAGCCCGAGGATCCCCTCGCCGATCATGTGGTCGCCGTAGGCCAGGGTGGAGCGCGCCGGATAGAAGATGCCGGCGTCGAAGAGGTGCAGCGGATCGCTGAACAGCGTGCGGGCGACGTGGTTCATCCCCCAGGTGTGGAACAGTGCGTCGCCGGCGTGGCCCCCGAATGCCGGGATGGTGTGGGCCAGCATCGACGGCGTGGGCCGGAAGATCCAGTAGGCGACGGCGGCGTATCCCAGAACCGCGAGAGCGGTGAGGCGGAGCCCGACGCGCATCGGTGGCCCGACCCATCCGGGCTGCGACCGCCTGCGTCGCACCGTTCGGCCGGGGCGCGAGCGGTATATCGCCCTCGCTGCGGCGGTCAAGGCAAGCGCGCGTGACGCCGGCGGCGGTCGCCTGCTACAGCATCGGATCGATGGGCGAGCGCATGCAGGCCGTCGTCTGCCGGGCCTACGGGGCGCCGGACACGCTCGCCGTCGTCGAGACGGACGCGCCCGGCGTGGCGCCGGGGCAGGTCGTGGTCGACGTCGAGGCCGCGGCGGTGAACTTCACCGACCTGCTGATGCTGCAGAACCGCTATCAGCTCTCGGCGACGCCGCCGTTCGTGCCGGGGAGCGAGTTCGCGGGCGTCGTGCGCGCCGTCGGGCCCGGGGTGGACGGCCTGCGTCCCGGAACCCGCGTCTCGGGCGTCACGTTCGTCGGGGCGTTCGCCGAGCGCGTCGCCGTGCCGGCCGCGAGCCTCACCGTGCTTCCCGACCACGTCGATCTCCGCGCCGCGGCCGCCTTCTCGGTGGTCTACGCGACGGCATACCACGCGCTGCGAAGCGCGGCGCGGCTGCGGGCGGGCGAGACGCTGGTGGTGCTCGGCGCGGCGGGCGGCGTCGGGCTCGCCGCGGTCGAGCTGGGCGCCGTGCTCGGCGCCCGCGTGATCGCCGCGGCCTCCAGCCCCGAGAAGCTGGCGGCGTGCCGGGCGCAGGGCGCCGCAGACGGCATCGATTACTCGCACGAGGCGCTCAAGGAGCGCCTGAAGGCGCTCACCGGCGGG
>DATMAZ010000207.1:0-6183 GCA_035559675.1 Candidatus Limnocylindria bacterium | reverse complement strand
CGGCGGTGGCGAGCACGAGGACGACGATCGTAAGCGCTTTCGCGTAGCTCATGGCCATGGCTCCTCGGCCGGCGGCAGGAAGGCAGGCTCCGCCGGCACGTCGAGTTGGATTCCGCGCGCATCCGCGAGCGCCAGCGCGGCGCGTCGCAGCAGCGGATCGCCGAGCAAGGCCATCTCGCCGGCCTCGGGAATGATGATGACGTCGCCCGGGCGCACCGGCAGCGAGAGCGCGAGCTTGGTGCGGCTCGCCGAGAGGTCGCGCAGGTTCAGCACGATCGGATCGACGTTGCGGAGCAGCCGCGGCATGTCGTCGGGGCTGACCTTGCCCTCGGGCAGCGTGTTCATGCTCTCGCGGATGCGCTCGGTGGCGCCCACCTCGCGCGGAATGAAGACGACCTGGCGCGCCCCCTCGTCGGTGATGCCGCGCGCCATGGCGATCATGTCGAGAATGGTGTCGTCCGGGCCGGCGGGGAGATACGTGCCCGGCTGGCCGACGGCGCCGAGGACCACGACCTGACGGCTGCGGTACTCGCGTACGAAGACCAAGACCGGTGGGTCGTACATCACGCTCTCGAGCCGCTGGGTGATCGTGCGGCGCACCTCCTCCTCGGTGCGGCCCTTCACCTCGAGCGTGCCCACGAAGGGGAGCGAGATGGTGCCGTCGCCCGCCACGCGCACCCGCCGCTGCGCCAGCTCCTTTAGCCCGGGGACCTCGACCTCGATCACGTCGCCCACGCCGATCGGCGTGTCGATGTTCGGCCCTTCATCGAGCCGGCGGTTGCGCAGCGTGATCAGCCGTTCGATCGAGGACTCGTCCTGCTGCACCGGGACGGGCGGCGGCAGCGCCACGCTGGCGCCCGACGGTGTCTCGAGGGGAGGCGGCGGCGCGTCGGCTTTGGCGAGCGACGGGCGGCCCCCGGCGGGCTGATGGATGGTGACGCAGCCGGTTGCAGCCAGGAGCGCCACCAACGCCGTGACGGCGCGGAGCGAGCGGACACGAAGCGGCACGAGGCGATACGCCACGGCTTCAGTGTCGACACGTCGCCCGCGCATCTTGAGCGAAGCGCATGGGCCCTGCGCGACGGATTTTTGACTTGCCGCCTCAGATCCGAACGGCCATGAGCCGCACGACGTCGCCGCTGCGGCGGTCGCCCGCGCGCCGCCGGAGCCGGCGGGCGAGCCGCGTGGTGGCGGCGGCGAAGCCGAGGCTCGCGCCCTCGTCGAGCCAGCGGCCGATGAGCCGGTGTCCGGTGGTGACGCGCGGCGGCCCGAGCAGCCGGAAGCCGGCACGCTCGACCAGCGCCGTGAGCGTGTCCGCGTCGAAGAGCCAGAGGTGCAGGGGAAACGACAGGTGCTCCCAGGCGGCGCCGTCGGCCCGGAAGTCGGCGGCGCGGCCGTTCGGCACGGCGAGGTGCAGCCGTCCGCCCGGCCGGAGCGCGCGCCAGACCCAGCGCAGCTCGACCGCCGGGTCGCTCATGTGCTCGAGGCTATGGCAGAGGACGGCGGTATCGAAGGTGGCATCCGGGAAGGCCTGCTCGGCGAGCGTACCGGTGCGGACGTCGAGCCCGAGCCCGCGGGCCACGGCCGTGGCCCGCGGGTCGCGGTCGACGCCCGTCACGTCGCAGCCGCGGGCAGCCAGATAAAGGAGGAGGTCGCCATAGCCCGAGCCGACCTCGAGGACGCGCGGGCGCGGCGCTCCCGACAGCGGCACCGTGACGTCGAAGGCCCAGCGGCCGAGCGGGCCGAGGAGCGCCGCGAGCGGCCGGCCGAGCGGGCCAGGCCGCGCGTAGCCGGCGGCGGCGTCGCGCAGCAGCTCCCAGAGGCGCTGCCTTACGGGGCCGCGGCGCCGTCCGACGAATGCGTTGTGGTCGGCCGCGTAGTAGCGCGCGGCCGCGTCGGCGGCGGGCCGGGGATCGAGGCGACGGAGCCCGCAGGAGGCACACTCGACGATGGCGGCAGCACCGGCGGGCGCGTCGGGATGGGCAAGCGGCAGGACCGGAATGGCGGCCACGGGCCCGCAGAGCACGCACGCCGCGCTCTCCCACGCGACCGGCGGAGCGGCGGGGCGGGCAGAAGCGGCGGCAGACGTAGGCACGAGACGGGTATCGACACGTTCCGCGCCGTACTTTATCGACGGCTGTCATGGCAGACAGCGACGCGACCGTGGACACGCGCATCGACGAGGTGGGCGACGGCATCTACCGCATCAGCACCGCGACGGCGGCCATTCCCGGCGGCTTCACCTTCAACCAGTACCTTCTCGTCGACGACGAGCCGCTGCTCTACCACACCGGGATGCGCGGCCTCTTTCCCGCCGTCCGGCGGGCGATCGAGTCGGTGCTGCCGCTCGCGCGGCTTCGCTGGATCGCCTTCGCGCACGTCGAGGCGGACGAGTGCGGGGCGTTTCGCGAGCTGCTCGACGCCGCCCCGGCCGCGCGCCCGCTCTGCGGGCGGACGCAGGCGATGCTCGCCATCGGCGACCTCACCGACCGCCCGGCCACGGTGCTCGCCGACGGCGCGGTGCATGCGACCGGCCGCCGCCGGCTTCTCTGGATGGACGCGCCGCACGTCCCGCACGGCTGGGACAACGCCTTCGCGTTCGAGACGACGACGCGCACGCTCTTCTGCGGCGACCTGTTCACGCAGGGCGGCGCCGCGCTGGCGCCCGTCACCGAGAGCGACGTGCTCGGCCCGAGCGAGGCGCTGCGCGCCAAGCTGCCGTACTTCGCGCTCGGACCGAACACCGCGGCGGTGCTCGATCGTCTCGCCGCCACCGAGCCCGTCTTGCTCGCCTGCATGCACGGCAGCGCGTGGCGCGGCGACGGCGCGGCATTGCTCCGGGCCTTGCGGGATCGCCTCCCGTAGCCGCGGACGCGTCCGCGGCGCAAGCGCACGCATGGACGCGCCGCCAGCCGGTCGGCGAGCATCTCGCCGTGGCACGCGTTCAGCAGCACGACGGGCGCGTGCGGATTGGCGGCATGGAAGGGATCAGCGAGCGCCCATCCAACCGCCTGGAATCAATCGACAAACGCGCCGCCGGGCGACGCGGGATCGGGGCACCCTTCGGGAGCCGGCGCGTTGCGGGCGACGAACTTCTTGCCCGCCTTGAAGTTTGTGTCGCCCCCGAAGCGGAGACAGTAGCAGTGTTCACCGATCGTGAGGACCACGTCGACCGGTTCTGGATTTGCCGACAGCGTATGACCGAGCCCCTCGCCGTTGGCGACCACCTTGATGCGCTTTCCCGGCTGGACGTTCACCGACTTGATCGGCTTCGTCGGCCGGAACTTGTAGCCGCGGTTCGCGCCTTCCCGCTTCTGGTAGCTCCAGCGACCGGCTTCGAGCAGGTAGGTGTCGTCGAAGCCGTCGCCGGCGGCCGACACGATGCGGAGCGTGCCTCCATGGAGCACCGGATCGTCGGCGGAACCGTTGCCCGATCCCAGCGTGAGCGTCGGGTCGTTCGAGAGCAGTCCGATGCCGCGCTTGGCGCTGCCCGAGGGGCTCTTCAGCAGGAGCTTCTTGCCTTCGAGCCGCTCGCAGCCGCCCGGCAGCGTCGTCGAGGTGCTCGTCGTGGAGGTGGTCGCGACCGTCGCGCTCGTCGTGGTGCTGGACGATGTCGAGCTGGTGGTGGTGGACGTCGAGCTGGTGGTGGTGCTGCTGCTGGACGGCGTCGACGTGGACGTCGTGGTCCCGCCACCGGCGCAAACCCCGAGACACACGTTGTCGATCCCCTGCACTTCCGCACCGAAGAGGGCCTCCACCGTGAGGCGCAGCTCCGTCACGTCGCCGAGGATCGTCTCCCACGTCTGCTGGGTCACGCCAAAGGTCGCCGCGTCGAACGTGACGGCGTACGTCTGCCAGGACCCGAGCGGCGCGGTCGCCCCACCGGGCAGCAGGTCCACACTGGCCGAGAAGCCGCCCCCCGTCACGCGGACCACGCCGTAGTCGTCGGCGGCCTGATAGAGCGAGCCCCCGCCGCTCACGAGCTGACCGTCGAAGGCGAACACGGCCCCATCGAGGCTCGAGAGATCGCCCGTGAACGCCGCGGGCGCGAAGAGGTGCGCGATCCCGCCTTCGTCGTTGTCGAGCTGGAGGAAGCCGCCCGGATTGCCGCCCGCCGCCTGGTGCGTGAACGCGCCAGTGTTGTCCGTGGTCCAGCCCTCGAGTCCGGCGTCGAACGTCGTCTCGATGGCGGCGGCACCCCGCGCCATCAGACCCACCACGACCGCAACCGCCGTTCGCATGACGACCCCCCGCTTCATCCGATGCTGTGTAGCTCGTCCTTTATGTGCCCCCTCTATCAACGCAGTCAACGCTTCGAGCGCGGCCCTGGATACGGGCCACGTGTAGCTGGTGGTGATCGCCGTGCTCCTCGTCTCGGTGGCGTACTACGTCTTCGGACCGGCCGGCGTCCACCCCGAGAAGTTTCCGCTTGCCCGTCGCCGCGACCCCGATTGCTCCAGCAGTCCGAACCCGAGAAAATGCTCGCGAGCCCACCGTTCGAATGATCGCTACTGGTTCGGTCGGGGACGCGGCAGGGCGCCGGTCCGGTAGGCCAGCTCTATCGCCTCCTCGAGCCACTCGAGGCGTTGTGCTGGCGAGGCCTCCAGGGTGCGCTCGATCTGAAAGCGCCGCGCATCCTCCCAACCTGCGTCGAAATCAGCCATGGTGTCTTCTCCGCCGCAGGATATCCTGCAGCGCCTCGATGTCCTGCTGATCTTGCGGGCGCGCGGCGCGGCGCTTGAGGGCGATCAGGTCCGCGATCGACGCCACGCGCACGGTCGTCGAGGCGAGGCACATGACCTCCGACCGCGCCCAGAGCTCGTCGAACGGAAGCACGTCCTCGGCAAAGCAGTCGACCAGCAGCATCGGGTTCGTCGGATTGAGAAACGTGAAGACCCGCATGTGCTTGTCGCGCACCCAGGACGCGCGCACCGCCGGATCCGCGAACCCCATGGGATCGACTGGCAGACGCGGGCGCAGTCCGAGCCGCGTGAACGCCTCGATGGCCTTGGTCGCCTCGGCCGGTCGGAGGTCGATGGCCAGGTCGACGTCTGCGGTCAGACGCGCGAATCCATGCAGGACCACGGCAACTCCGCCGACGACGACGTAGCGGACGTCCGCTCGGTTGAGCGCGTCGAATAGCGGCTCGAAGAGGGCCACGGTGGCATCAGTGTAACCGGTCGAGCCCGGCACGTGCCAGACGCGTCTCGGTCCATGGGGCGTCGCCCGGCCGATCGCGCCTCCGTCGGATCGCCGCCCTGGCCGAAGGATTGCACGCCCAACCGTTCGCGTGGCGCCTGGTCTGCTCCCCCTTTCCTGAGCCACCCCGCCTCTCGTAAAGCGCCTCGAAACGGTCCCCAAACCGAGGAGGGACAGAGGCAATGCGGACGAGCAAGTTTACGCCGGAGCAGATGGTGCACATCCTCCGGCAAGGCGACAGCGGGCTGCCCGTCGTCGAGCTGTGCCGGCCGCACGGCATCAGCGCGCAGACGTTCTACCGCGATGAGGCCTTGGGATTGCGGCGCAAAGAGCCCAAGCGGCGCCGGGCGGCGATGGTGCGCCAGCCGCAGACGGCGGTGACGCGCCCGAACGAGTGGTGGACGATGGATCTCATGAGCGATGCGCGTGGCGCGCACGTTGACGCAGATCGCGGCGACGCGCGGGCTGCCGGCCATGATCAAGTGCGACAACGGGACCGCGTTCACGTCCCGGGCGTTCGATCACTGGGCGTGGGCGAACAAAGTGCAACTCGACTTCAGCCGGCCGGGCAAGCCGACCGACAACGCGATGATCGAGTCGTTCAACGCCAGCGTTCGGCGTGAGTGCCTATCGCAACATTACTTTTCGACTCTCGCCGAGGCCCAAGTCGAGGCAGTTCAGTAACTTATGAAATGCGAGGAGGGGGACTTGAACCCCCACGGGTGTTACCCCACTAGCCCCTCAAACTAGCGCGTCTGCCATTCCGCCATCCTCGCACAGACGGAGCCGAAAGCGTGCTCTCCTAACAGAGGCACCGAGGACTGTCGAGTTCGCGCGACCTCAGGGCGCGGCCGGCGCCGATGCCGCGGGCGGCACTTCGGCCGGCGCCGGGACGGCCGCTGCGGCGGGCGCGTCCTCGGGCTTCGCGTCGGCGGCCGGTTCGGGCGCAGCCGGAGCCGTCGGCGCCGCCTCCGCGGCGGGCGC
>DATMAZ010000206.1:0-2250 GCA_035559675.1 Candidatus Limnocylindria bacterium | reverse complement strand
GCCGAGCGATCGCGCGTCGGGGGCGTTCCAGGCCTCGTCGGTCATCTCGCGGCCCGACGGATCGAGCCAGACGATGTCCTTCACGCCGCGGATGGCGCGCCCCTGGAAGAAGCGGCGCCGCCGCAGCACCGGCTGGCTCCGGCGGAACCGGATCAGCCGGCGCGTGAAGTCGAGGAAGGCGCGCTGCTCCTCGTTCAGATCCCACGGCATCCACGTCAGCTCGCTGTCGTGGCAGTAGGCGTTGTTGTTGCCCCGCTGCGTCCGCGCGACCTCGTCGCCCCCGCTCAGCATCGGGACGCCCTGCGAGAGCAGCAGCGTCGCCATGAAGTTCCGCATCTGCCGCCAGCGCAGCGCGCGGATGGCGGGATCGTCGGTCGGCCCCTCGACGCCGCAGTTCCAGCTCAGGTTGTGGTTCTCGCCGTCGCGGTTCTCCTCGCCGTTCGCCTCGTTGTGCTTCTCGTTGTAGCTGACCAGATCCGCCAGCGTGAAGCCGTCGTGCGAGGTGACGAAGTTGATGCTGGCGTAGGGCCGGCGCCCGCTGTGGGCGTAGAGGTCGCTGCTGCCCGAGAGCCGCGTCGCCAGCTCCGAGACCAGCCCGCCGTCGCCCCGCCAGAAGCGGCGCACCGCGTCGCGGTACTTCCCGTTCCACTCGGTCCACTTCGTCGGGAAGTTCCCCACCTGGTAGCCGCCCTCGCCCAGATCCCACGGCTCGGCGATCAGCTTCACCTGCGACAGCACCGGATCCTGATGGATGATGTCGAAGAACGCCCCCAGCTTGTCCACCTCGTACAGCTCGCGCGCCAGCGCGGCCGCCAGGTCGAAGCGGAAGCCGTCGACGTGCATCTCCAGCACCCAGTAGCGGAGGCTGTCCATGATGAGCTGCAGCACGCGCGGGCTGCGCATGTTGAGGGTGTTGCCCGTCCCGGTGAAGTCCTCGTAATAGCGCGGGTCGTCGGGGCGCAGCCGGTAGTAGGAGCGGTTGTCGATCCCGCGCAGCGAGAGCGTGGGCCCCAGATGGCTCCCCTCGGCCGAGTGGTTGTAGACGACGTCGAGGATGACCTCCAGCCCCGCCGCATGCAGCGCCCGCACCATCGTCTTGAACTCGCGGATCGCCTCGAGCCGCTCCGGCGGCGTGGCGGCGTAGCGGACGTCGGGCGCGAAGTAGGCGAGCGTGTTGTAGCCCCAGTAGTTCACCAGGCCGCGCCGCACGAGGTGCCATTCGTCGACATGGTGGTGCACCGGCATCAGCTCGACCGCCGTGACGCCGAGATCGAGCAGGTACTGGATGGCCGACTCGGTCGCCAGACCCAGGTAGGTGCCGCGCAGCGGCTCCGGGATGTGCGGGTTGAGCCTGGTGAACCCCTTGACGTGCAGCTCGTAGATGATCGTCTCGTGCCAGGGCGTGCGCGGCGGGCGATCGTCGCCCCACGTGAAGGCGGGATCGACCACCGCCGCCAGCGGCGCGTACGGCGCGCTGTCGCGATCGTCCCTGGCGAGATCGCCGTCGGGATGCCCGACCTGGTAGCCGAAGAGCGCCTCGTGCCAGCGCATCCGCCGGCCGATCGCCTTCGCGTACGGATCGAGCAGGAGCTTCGCCGGGTTGAACCGGTGCCCCTCGTGCGGCGCGTACGGGCCGTGGACGCGGTAGCCGTAGAGCTGGCCCGGCCGCACGTCGGGCAGGTAGCCGTGCCAGACCATGTCGGTCTGCTCCGGCAACGGGATGCGCACCCGCTCGGCGGTCGCCTCCGCCGAGTCGAACAGGCAGAGGTCGACGCGGGTGGCGTGTTCCGAGAAAATGGCGAAGTTGACGCCGACGCCGTCCCAGGTGGCGCCGAGCGGGTAGGGCGATCCGGGCCAGACGCGAAGCTCTCCCACGCGTGCCATCCCTCGTGCGATCGCCGGCTGCACGTCTCGTGCCGCCGGCCGGACCGGAGATCTTCATTGTGGCAGATCTCGACGATCTCCGACGGCTCTCCCGGCTGCTCGACGCCGCCGTCCGCATTCCGGGCACGCGCCTCCGCGTCGGCCTCGATCCCCTCGTCGGCCTGATTCCCGGCGTGGGCGACGTCGTCACGCCGCTGTTCACCGGGCTGGTGCTGCTCCACGCCTGGCGGCGCCGGGTGCCGAAGGTGGTGATGGTGCGGATGCTGGTCAACGCCGGCCTCGACGCGCTCCTGGGCGCCGTACCGATCGTGGGCGACGTGGTCGACGTCTTCTGGAAGGCGGCCTCGGCGAACGTGCGGCTGCTCG
>DATMAZ010000205.1:0-5975 GCA_035559675.1 Candidatus Limnocylindria bacterium | reverse complement strand
CCGGATCGTCGAACCCACGCAGCACGACGAGGCTCCGCACGGCGGCCCAGCCCGCCTCCGGCGCGGGATCGTCGAGCGCCAGCCGCAGGACCGCGTCGAGCGCGGCCGGGGACCGGCAGGCGGCCACGCACGCCAGCGCGGCTCGCTGGCGGACGAGCTCGCTGCCGTCGCCGAACGCGCCGATGACCGCCCGCTCCGCCTCGGCGCCGGATCGTTGCCCCAACGCGGCGGCGGCGTCGGCGCGCACCTGCTCGGCGGGATCGCCGAGCGCGGCCGCGAGCACGGCCACCGCACCGTCGTCCCGTATCTCGCCCAGCACCTGCACGATGCCCAGCCGCACCGCTTCCGGCTCTCGACGCAACGCGGCGTGCAAGGCCGGGAGCGCGGGCGCGCCGATGGCGGCCAGGCGCTCCTCGGCGGCGCTGGAGACGTCGAGGTCGTCGGCGGCGAGGTTCCGGATGGACTCTTGCAAATCGAGCGTGACGACGCTCGCCGACTGCTCGTCGCCGCAGCCAGCGAGCGCGCGGAGCAGGCACGCCAGGGCCAGCGCGGCCGTCCCGCGCCGCGGGCGTCCGCCGGCCGGTCTGAGCGCTGCCCGGAGTCGCATGGTGGAGACGCGAGCCTTATTTCTAGGCTGAAAAGCCGCCAATCGCCAACCGCGGGCCGCCGCGTGCGCTCCGGCCGCGCCATGACACACCGCGCCAACGGCGATCCAAACGACCGTTTGAGAAGAGTCCTTTTTTGTTGACGCCCGCCGCCAATCGGCGTAACTGGCGGACGAGCGGCGGCGCGGGGAGCGCGGCCTCGCCACAGGGTCCCACGGTCAAGTAGGGAAGTTTATAAGAGAGAAGAAGGAGAATGGGGAATGCATAGAATGCTAGGTTTGGCTCTCGCGGTCACCATGGCATCCGCCGGCGCGGCGTTCGCGGACAAGGCGGCCAACGCCTTCATCGATCCCGCCAAGCTGCTCGGCGGCACCGCGGGCTTCACCAACGCGCACTCGACGAACCTCCTGGCCAAAACCTTCTCGGTTGGCTCGGCCAAGACGAGCGGCTGCAAGGTGAAAGTCCAGTTCAAGGGGCTGAGCGGCTTCATCAGCGGCGAGAAGATGATCTGTCTTGCGGGCGCCGACGCCTGCATCGCCGCGGATCCGCTTCCTTGCAGCGGCGGCTTCGGCAACTCGATCGTGCTACACGTGCCGTACGACGGCATCAGTTTGAAGGCGCAGACGAAGGCCGACTTCGGCGACGTCGATTGCGGGAAGGCGACCGACGCCGTCTCCACCAACACCTCCATGCATTGCTACAAGTTCGACACGGGATACGACCCGGCGACGCTGTGCAGCGGTGGTGGCGGCCTGTGGGTCCCGAACCCCACGTTCGTTCCCGGCGAGGAGGCCATCGACGGCCTGGTCGGCCTCTGCCAGTACTTTGTGTCGGGGGCCCGGCTGCCCGCACCGGCCACAGCGCTGGTCGCGCGCGACGGCCTCGCGACGCCGCTCAAGCCCTGACAAGCCCTCCACGCGGCCGCCCAATCCATTCGGACGCGACTGACGGGGCCGGCGGCATCTGCTGCCGGCCCCGTCGTTTGTGCGGAAGCCGCCGCGAGCGATGTGCCCGACGGGTCGCCCGCCAGGGCGCCGTGCCGCGCTGCCCTAGCGGCCCTTCCACACGGGCTTTCGCCGCTCGACGAACGAGCGCGGCCCCTCGAGGAAGTCCTCGGTCTGCTCGTTCACCTCGAGGTAGCCCGCGGCGATCTCCTCGGCCTGCGGAATGGGCAGCCCGAGCCCCTGGAGGATCCCCATCTTCGTCCCCCACACCGCCAGCGGCGCGTTCGAGCAGATCATCTCGGCAAGCTCGCGGGCCCGCACCATCAGCTTGTCGTGCGGCACGACCTCGGTGACGAGTCCCACCTCGTAGGCGCGCTGCGCCGTCATCTTCTCGCGGCTGCCGAGCAGCGCCATGCGGAGGCAGACCGCCAGCGGCACGCGGCGCGCCATGTTCACCATCTCGTGCGACGAGACCAGGCCGATCGACACGTGTGGGTCGACAAAAGTCGCCTGTTCGGAGGCGATCGGGATGTCGGCCTCCGTTACCAGGTCGAGCGAGAAGCCCGCCACAACGCCGTTGACGGCCGCGATCACCGGCTTGAAGACACGCTGGCGGCGAGGCGTGGGGAGATTCGTGATGTTCTCGATCAGCGCCAGCTCCCGCCAGCGGTCGGGCTTGGGGAAGCCCTTGCCCGCGAGCCCCTCCACGTCGGCGCCGCTGGAGAACCCCTTGCCCGCGCCGGTGATGATCGCGCACCACACGTCGGGATCGTTCTTCACGAGCTGCCAGCACTCGCGCAGCTCGTCCTTCAACGTCTGGTTCATCGCGTTCATCCGCTCGGGACGATTGAGCGTGATGGTCGCAATGCGCCCGTCGACCTCGTACAGGACCGTCTCGAACACAGGCATCGTCTACTCCTTTAGGCGGGCTTCGGCCTCGCGGCGGAGCGCCGGCTTGGCGACCTTGCCGGTGCCGGTGCGCGGCACGGCGGCTTCGCTGACGACGAACACGTGCTTCGGCACCTTGTAGCTGGCGAGCTGTTCGCGGCAGAAGGCGATCAGGCCCGCCTCGTCCGCCTGCGCGTTCGGGCGTAGCACCACGAACGCCGCGATGTTCTCGCCCCGCACCGGGTGCGGCACGCCCACCACGTGCGCCGCGGCCACCGCCTCGTGGCGCGCGAGCGCCGCCTCGACCTCGGCCGCCGCCACGTTCACCCCGGCGGTCTTGATCACGTCCTTGAGACGCGTGGCGAAGTGCAGGTATCCCCCCTCGTCGAGGTACCCGACATCGCCCGTGCGGAAGAAGCCGTCGGCCGTGAACGTCTCCGCGCGCGGCACGCGGTAATAGCCCTCCATGAGCGTGGGGCCCTTCACCCAGATCTCGCCCGCCTCGCCCGGGGCCGCCGCCTCGCCGGTCTCGGGGTCGACGATGCGGACCTCCATGCCCGGCAGCGGCCGTCCGAAGGTCTCGCGCCGCACGGCCGGTGGATCGTCGCTGCGGGCACAGGCGACGCAGGTCGCGGTCTCGCTCATGCCGTACATGCCGACGGCCAGGTGATCGGGGCCCATCAGCCGGTCGGCGAGCGCGTGGAACGATCCCTTGCGCAGCGCGAGCCGCCGGCGGGTGAAGTCCGGGTGCTCGAGGAGCGGGCCCGCCTGGTGCCAGCCCGCCATGATCGTGCACCGCTCGGTCTCGAGCAGCTCGAGCGCCGCACCCGCCTCGACCGTCTCCTGCAGCACGAGGCGGCCGCCGCCGGCCATGGTGGCGAGCGCGCCGATCACGAAGCCGCCGCTCCAGAACAGCGGCATGTGGCCCCACCAGGCGTCCTCGGGTCCGACACCCAGGCACTCGCCCACGCGCCGCCCGGAGAGCGCCAGCGCGCCGTGCGTGTGCACGACGGCTTTCGCCTGCGCGGTGGTGCCCGAGGTAAAGAAGATGGTCGCCAGATCGGTGGGCGACACGGCGGCCTCGAGCGCGTCGAGCAGCGCGTCGGAGACATCGGCGGGAAGCTCCTCCCAGCTCTCCAGATCGGGGGCGCTGCCCCCGAGCAGGATCGCGCGCCGCAGCGCCGGCGCCGCGGGATCGAGCAGCGGGGCGTTGTCGCGTGCCCGCCCGAGCGCCGGCCCGATCGCGCGCAGGTGGCCCAGGTAGTCGTGGCGCAAAAACTGCGGGACCAGCACGAGCGTCTGGACGTCGCCGTGCACGAGCGCGTAGGCGATCTCGTCGCGCTTCCAGAGGGTCGAGAACGGCACCAGCACCGCGCCGATACGAAACGCGCCGAAGGCGACCGCCAACCACTCGAGCCGGTTGGGACAGAGCAGCCCGAGCCGCGTCCCCTTGCCCGCGCCGAGCGCCACCAGGCGCTTGGCGGCAAGCCGGCTCGCCGCGCGCAGCTCGGTCCACGTCTGCCGCGCGGTCACCCGCCGCGACGGCGCGTACGCCACGGCCTCGCGCTCGGGCGCGCGCGCCGCCGCCGCATCGAGGAAAGCGCCGAGCGTCTCCACGCTACTCCTCCTCGCGCACAAACGCGTCGAGATCGGGCACCTCGACGCCCGCGTCCTCCGGCCAGATGGGCGCGCGCTTGTCGGCGAAGGCGCGCAACCCCTCGCGCGCCTCGGCCCGTGCCTTGGCCCAGGCGAACACGCGCGCCTCGAGCGCCTCGGCGGCGGCGGGGTCGTCGCTGCCGGCGTGGTGCCATAGGAGCCGTTTGGTGAGCGCCGTGGCGACGGGCGCCGTACCCGCCGCCACCTCGCGCGCGAGCGTGCGTGCGGTCTCCACGAGCTGCGCGTCCGGCACGACGCGGGAGACAAGGCCCCAGGCGAGCGCCTCCTCGGCGCCGAGCATGCGCCCGGTGAGCAGCAGCTCGGCGGCACGGCTCATCCCGACCAGACGCGGGAGGATCCACGTGCTGCCCGCCTCGGGCACGAGACCGCGGCGAACGAAGACGAACCCGAGACGCGTGCGCTCGCCCGCCAGCCGCACGTCCCACTGGAGCGGCAGCGTGGCGCCGACGCCGGCCGCGGTGCCGTTGAGCGCGCCGATGATGGGCTTCGGCACCTCCCAGGCGCGCAGCGGACGGCGGGTCTCGCCGGCGGCCTCGGCGGCCGCCTGCTCGGCGAACACCGCACCGCCGCCCTCGAGATCGGCGCCGACGCAGAAGTCCGTCCCGGCGCCGGTGACGACGATGGCGCGCACGCCACAGTCGGCGGCGGCCGCGGCCAGCGCCGTGCGGAACTCGTGCCCCATCCGCCGCGTCCAGGCGTTGCGGCGCTCGGGGCGCGCGAGCGTGATCGTCGCCACCCGCTCCGCCACGTCGTATCGGATCTGCTCGTACGTCATGCCGGTGAGTCCGCGAACTGCGCCTTGAGGACGTGCGTCTGGACCTTGTTGTACGCGTTTCGCGGCAGCGCCGCCACGAACTCGATCCGCCGCGGTTTTTTGAAGCCGGCGAGCCGGCTGGCGGCGAAGGCCAGCAGCTCGTCGGCGTCGAGCGCCGCGCCGAGGCGTTTCACGACCACCGCGGTCACCTGCTCACCCCACCGCGGGTGCGGCGTGCCGATCACCGCGACATCCGTCACGTCGGGATGGAGCCGCAGCACCTCCTCCACCTCGAGCGGCGTCACGTTCTCGCCGCCCGTGATGATGAGGTCCTTCACCCGCCCCGTGAGAAAGAAATAGCCGTCGCCGTCGCGGCGGCCGAGATCGCCGGTGTGCAGCCAGCCGTCGCGCAGCGCCGCCGCCGTGGCGCGCGGGTTGCGGTGGTAGCCCTGCATGACGGTCGGCCCGCGGACCACAATCTCCCCCTCCTCGCCGTCGGCGGCGAGCGCGCCGTCGGGGCGGCGGATCGCGACCTGCACGTACGGATTCATGCGCCCGACCGTGCCCTCGCGTTCGAGCACGACGCGCCCGCGCGCCATGAGCACGCCGTCGGTGGATTCGGTCTGCCCGTAGGCTTCGATCAGCTCCGCTTCCGGGAAGAGCGCGGCCAGCCGTCGCTTGGATTCCATCGGCGTGGGTGCGCCGCCGACCGAGATCTTGCGGACGCTCGCGCGGGCGGCCGCTGGGACCTCCGGGAGCTGCACCACGTCGTGCACCATACCGCCGATCAGCGGCAGGTCGGTGATCCCGTGGCGCGCGGCGGCGTCGAGCACGCCGGCCACGTCGAAGCGCTCGAACAGCACCGCGGTGGCGCCGAGTAGCACGCGGCAGAGCAGGTGCGAGACGAGCACCGGCACGTGCGAGAGCGGGCTCATGCACGCGCCCACGCCGTCCGGCCCGTCGCCCCGCGCCTGTGCGCAGGCGAGCGTGGCCCACAGCAGATTGTGATGGGAGAGCACAACGCCCTTCGGGTTGCCCGAGGATCCCGACGTGTAGGCGATGGCCGCGCGGTCCGTGGGCCGCGCCGCGCGGGCGCGACGCCGGGCG
>DATMAZ010000204.1:0-6947 GCA_035559675.1 Candidatus Limnocylindria bacterium | reverse complement strand
ACCGGCTCGTACTTGGTCGGGCGCACGACCGGCTCGTTTTTGCGGGCGCGCCGGCGCGCCCGCGGCTGCGGGCGCCACTCGACCGGCTGCGGCCGCTGGCCGGCGCCCGAGTAGTAGTAGTTGTTGTACTGCTTCACGACCTTCTTCTTCTTGCGGCCGTGATGATGGTCGTCGTCATCGTCGTCGAAGATCGAGTAGAGCGCCCAGGCGCCGAGCGCGCCGACCACGACGCCGCCGCCGAAGGCGAGCCACGGGTTGATACCGGTCTTCTCCTGCGGCTCGGTCACGGCCACCGGGTCGTACTGCGGGACATAGACCGTATCCGGCTGCGCCGGCGCGATCCGGATGTCCTGGTCCGGATCTCTGCTCACGGTCATGTACTGGTTCGACTGGAGGTTGCCCGCGTCCATGGCGAGCTTGCGGTAGTCCTGGATCGCCTCCAGCACGTCGCCCTGCTGATAGGTCATCGCGGTGGCCATCTGCTCCTGCCACGCGTCGTTCTGGTCGAGCCACGCCAGCACGTCCGGGAACTGCAGCAGCCCGGCCACGCTGCCGTCCCAGTTGCGGTCGTCCGGGACCTCCTGCACCGCGCCTCCCTGCTGCGCCACGAACGCGGCGGCATCCGCGACCTGGTCGGGGAACGTGGTCGCCGGTAAGAGCGACGCCAGCACGACGTCGGGGTAGAGGGCCACCGGCGCCACCAGCTCGCGGAGCTGCTCCTTGCTGAGCCGCTCGGGCGGCTCGGCCGGCAGCGTCGGCGCCGGCGTCGTGGTGGGCACCACGGTGGCCGGCACCAGCGTCGTCGACGAAGGCGCCGTATCGCGACCGTCGCCGCCGCAGGCGAGGAGCGACGTGAAGAACGCCACCAGGACGGCGCAGCTCGTGCCGCGCCGCCACCCGAGTCCGGTCATGGCTCCTCCTGTGTCTAACGTGCGACGCGATCGACGATCTCGACGACGTCGAGCGTCTCGACCCGGTCCTCCAGATCCTTGGCCTTGATGCCGTCCGACAGCATCGTCATGCAGAAGGGACAGGACACCGCGATCACCTGCGGATCGGTCTCGAGCGCCTGCTCGGTGCGCAGCAGGTTCACGCGCTGGTTCGGGTCTTCCTCGATCCACATGCGCCCGCCGCCGGCGCCGCAGCACATGCCGAACTTCTTGTGCCGGTGCATCTCGCGCACGTCCGCGCCGGCCGCGGCCAGCACCTGGCGCGGCTCGTCGTACACGTCGTTGAAGCGGCCGTAGTAGCAAGAGTCGTGGTACGCGGTGCGCTTGCGGAATTCCGCCGGCACCTCGAGCTTGCCCGCCGCGATCAGCTGCTGCAGCAGCTCGGCCGCGTGGATGACCTCGTAGTGGCCGTCGAACTGCGGCAGCTCGTTCTTGATGGTGTTGAAGCAGTGCGGGCAGTTCGTGATGACCTTCTTCACGTTGTAGCCCTTGAAGGTCTCGACGCACCCCTGGGCCATCGCCTGGTAGAGGTACTCGTTGCCGAGCCGGCGCGCCGAGTCGCCGTTGCAGGGCTCCTCGGTGGCGAGGCACGCGAAGTCGACGCCGGCCTTCTTCAGCAGCCGCGCGAACGCCTGCGTGGTCTTCTTGTTCCGGTCGTCGAAGGCGCCGGCGCAGCCCACGTAGTAGAGATACTCCGCATCGGGCTTCTCGGCCATGGTTGGAATGTCGAGGCCGGCGGCCCAGTCGAAGCGCTTCTCGGCGCCGATGCCCCAGGGGTTCGACTGGGTCTCCATCGCCTTGAACACGCGGGTGAGCTCCTGCGGGAAGCGCGCCTCCTCCTGGACGAGGTGGCGGCGCATGTCGACGATCTTGTCGACGTATTCGATCATCACCGGACACGCCTCCTCGCAGGCCCGGCAGGTGTTGCACGACCACAGCACCTCGTCCTCGACCACGGAGCCGACGATGTTCTCGCCGACCTCCTCCGGCGTCCCGTCCGGCCCCTGCGGCTGCTTCACGCGCTTGTGGATGATCTCGTCCTGGTGCGCGTAGAGATAGTCGCGCAGCTCGAGCAGCATCTGGCGCGGAGCGAGCGGCTTGCCGGTGGCCGTCGCCGGACACTGCGAGGAGCAGCGACCGCACTCGGTGCACGAGAACATGTCCAGCACCTGCTTCCAGGTGAACTGGTCGATGTGCGAGGTGCCGAACGTCTCGGCGTTCTCCAGGTCCTGCTTCGAGAGCTGCCCGAGCGGCTCGCGCTTGCGGAAAAACACGTTCGGCAGCGAGGTGATCACGTGGAAGTGCTTGGCGAGCGGCAGGAAGTTGAGGAACGTGAGGATGATCAGGTTGTGGACCCACCAGCCCGCGTTGCTGGCGCCGCGCGCGATGCCGAGGGACTCGAGCCGGTACGAGAGCCAGGTGCTGATCGGCGACCAGGCGGCCTCGTGGGCGTGCCCGGCGCGATCCAGCGCGATGCGGCCGGCGTCGTAGCAGAAGCCCGAGATCATGATGAGGCCGATGAAGGTCAGGATCAGGTAGGCCTCCCAGTGGGCGTGGCTGCGCAGCTTGCGCTCGGCGGGCACGTAGCCGAAGAGCCGCTTGGGATGCGTCACCAACCAGCGGGTGAGCGCGACCAGCACGCAGCCCAGCACGATCAGCTGGAAGGCGTCCTTCGCCAGCACGTAGGGGCCTTCCAGCAGGTGCAGGCCTGGCACCGCGAACACGCTGAAGCTCGGCAGGTAGGCGCGCGCGAACATCTGCACCACCTGCACGCCGAGGATGAGGAATCCCCAGAAGAGCAGCGCGTGCATCCAGCCGGCGGTGCGCTCGCCGATCTGCTGCGTCTCGCGCCGCAGGAACTTCTTCTGGCCGATGGCGATCACCAGCAGATCGCGCAGCCGCGACGTGACGTCGTCGAGCGTGAACGTCCCTTTGGCCGCCCGCAGCAGGTTGAAGCGGCCGATGATCTGGCGCAGGAAGAGTCCCACCCCGATGGCGAGACACACCGTGAATACGGCCGCGTTCAGCACGTTCGGCATACCCGGTCGCCTTAGAACACGCCCTCGGGACATGCAACCGTGCGTCATTGCTGGCGTGTGCAGCCTCGTCGCCGGCTTGCTCGCGGCCTGCGGCACGGCGCCGACCGCGGTGCTGCACGGCGCCGCCGGGCCCGTCTCGGTCCGCCTCGAGGTAGCGCGCACCGAGGCCGCGCGCACCAAGGGGCTCATGTACCGCCGCTCGCTCGCCGACGGCGACGGCATGCTGTTCGTCTTCGACGAGGCCCGCGATCACAGCTTCTGGATGAAGAACACCTTCATCCCGCTCGACATGATCTTCATCGGCGAGGATCTGCGCGTGGTGGGCGTCCACGCCCGCGCCGAGCCGCAGTCGACGCAGTCGATCAGCGTGGGCGCGCCCTCGCGCTACGTCCTCGAGGTGCCCGGCGGCTGGGCGGAACGCCACGGCGTCGGGCGCGGCACGCGCGTCGAGCTGCACGGCGTGCCCCTCGGCTGAGCGCCTGCTCACGGCACGGCCGAGCGCGCGGCGTCGAGCGTGTCGACGGCGTGCGTGGCCATGAGCCCGAGCGCAAAGCCGCAATCGTTTCGACGGGCGACGCGCCGTCCGAGCGCACGTAGCCGGCGCATCTTCTTGCGCGCCTTGCGGAGCAGCTTGCGGGCCGCCGTCGGCTGGGCCTCCGCCTTGGCCACCAACGTGCGGGCGCGCTCGAGCAAGCCGAGCGCCCGGCGCGGAAGGTCAGCGCACCCCGAGGCGGCCGGATGCATGGCGACGCTGCAGGCGGCGGCGGCGAGCGCCCCCGCCTCGCTGCGGCAGCACAGGTTCAGGTAGTCGACCTCGCCGAGCTTGCCGTTGCGGTAGCCGCGCAGCGTGACCGCTACCGCCGGGGCGCCGGCCGGAACGTCGATCGTCGCCGGCTCACCGCACGCCCCGCCGCCGGCCGGAACCTCGGGCGCCGGCAGCGGCTCGCCGCCCACCTCGATGCGGTCCATCTCGACGGGCGCGCAACCCTCGAGCGACACGCCGGCGCACACTTGGAGCGCAAAGCGGCAGAAGCCGTTCACGGCGCCATCGGCGTCGCAGGCGGCATCGCCGTCGACACACACCACGCCGCTGGCACCGGCGGTGGCCGCCACGCCCTCGAACGCCAGGCGGCAGTCCTTGTCGGCGACGCCGCCGCCCGGCACCAGCGCGCGCGTCGGGACGGCGGCGAGCAGGATCGCGAGCAGCGAGACCACCGCCGTCATGGCGCGGCACAGACGGCCGGCGCCGGCGCGTCGCGCGCGCGCAGCTTGCGCGCGGTCCTGGCGTCGAACGTGCCGCCGAACTCGAGGCACCAGCGCCGGCCGCCGAGCTGCAGTACCACCTGCACGGCGCCCGGGTCCGTGAACAGCGAGCGCTCGAGGCTGGCTCCCTGCCCGCGCACCTCGAGCCGGCTCTCGCGGAGCACGACCTTGCGAATCGCGCCGGCACCGCGCCATGCGTAGCCCACGACCCGCCCGGCCTTGCGGACATACCGCCAGCCGTCGGCCGCGAGCGGATAGGTCGCCTGGAACGCGCGGGACTTGGCCGCCACGCGCAGCGAGCCACCGTGCAGAACCGGGTCGTCGCCGCTGCCCTCGCCGCCGCCGAGCGTGATCACCGGATCGCCGGAGCGGAGCGCGAAGCGCCGCTTCTTCGGCTTGGGTCCGTCGGTCAGCACGAGCCGCCGCCCCGCGACGAACTCGCTCGGCAGCAGCGTGGTCAGGGTGGACGACGACGTCGAGGTGGACGACGACGGCTCGACCGAGCCGGTGACGGGATCGAGGATCCAGAGGCCATCGAAGCCGTCCGCCACGAGCAATGCGTTGCAGGCGGGCGCCCAGACCATCGCGCTGGCCTCGAACCAGGTCGGCACCGCCGCGGGCAACGGGCTCGTCGTCCCGGTGAGCGGATCCGTGACGAACAGCCCGTCCGGTTCCAAGCGATAGAGCAGCCCATCGCCCGGATGCCGGGCGAGCGCGCTGGCGCCCGAGAGCGCGAGCGCCTCCACGAGCGCCGGCCGCTGGTCGCCTGGATCGAGCCGGAAGACGCCCCGCCGCTCGGCGCAGACGGCGTTCTGCGCGACCACGTACATGCCCTCTGCCGTGGGGACCGGGTGCTCGAACCAATCGCCGGGCGATCCCACCACCGTGACGTCGCCGGACTGCGGATCGACCGTCACGAGCTGCACCGTCTGGGCCCCTGCGGACCCTCGAACGCCCCGCAGGTATTCTCGCAGCGACCGGGATCGTCGCGCCTGCACGGCCGGCAGCTCCCCGCCTCGGCATCGTGGTGGCACGACGCCACGCCGCACGGGCCAACGAAGAAGGCCGTGGAGCACGGGTCGACCGCCCGCAGGTAGCCCTGTAAGCTCAGCAGGTAGAGCACGTCCGCGGCCGCCGGCGAGACGAACGCCAGCAGGAGGCCGACGAGCAGCGCGCTCCTCGTTCGCGTCCGAGACATCCTGCCCGGCCACGAGCAAGCGGCGTTCCGCACAGCCTCCTCTGGCCGCACGGTGGCGACGCCGCATGTGCGCCAGGCCCCGGCGTGCCTGCACGATCGCGGCGCGCGGCCTGGCCTAACGGGTAGTCGCCTCCGGCGGCCGGGCCTCGATCCGCAGCCGGTGCTTCACCGCCTTCCCGTCGCGCTCGAGCTCGACGTCGATCTCGCTGCCGATGCCCCCCAGATAGAGCCATTTCTGGAAGTCGGCGACCGATAGAACGCGATGCGGCCCGAGCGCTACCAGGAAGTCGCCCGGCCGGATGCCGGCGCGCGACGCGGGACTCGGGTCGAACACGTCGTCGATGTAGACCCCGGTGCGCGGAAAGACGACGCCCTCGGCCCGCGTGCCGAGCCGGCGCCGCGCGCTCGCCAGCTCCAGCACCGAGACGCCGAGCCAGGGCGAGCGGTCGCTCTGCGCGACCTTCAGCGCCTCGTAGATGTTGAGCGCGAGGTTCATGGGGAGCGCGTAGCGTGAAGCGGCCGCGCCGTCGCCTTCGCCCTCCGGGTCGACTCCTGGCGGCCGCCGCACGGTGATGCCGATCGCCCGGCCATGGATGTCCAGCAGCGGGCCGCCCTGGCTCTCGGGCGGCACCGCGACCGAGGTCTGCAGCAGCGTGCGCGAGAGCTGCTCCTGATAGCACTGCCGCTCGGGACGCGCCGCCAGCGTGCCGACGGCATACGTCACGTCCGGGCCCGGCGGGTCGCCGACGGCGATCACCCAGCTGCCCGCCTGGACGAGCTCGCTGTCGCCGAGCGGCAGCGGCGGCACCTTGCGCTCGGCCGGGTCGGTGAGCTCCAGCAGCTGCAGCACGCCGAGGTCGATGGTCGGCTCGGCGCCGACGACGCGGGCGGTCACGTGCCGGCCGTCGCGCAGCTCGACGCTCACCAGCGGCACGACCTCGCCGTCGTCGTCGCGCAGCAGGTGGTCGGCGGTGAGCACGTAACCGTCGTCGCTCACCAGAAAGCCGCTGCCCGCCCGGTGCTTGCGGAAGCCGGGGTGGCGCAGCTCCTCGGCGTGCGCCTGGATCCACGCCATGCCCCGCTCGGCGGTGAGCCGCTCGAGCGTCCAGCTGGGATCGGCGACGAAGCTCGTGACCCCGACGACGCTCGGCTGCGCGCGCGCCGCGATGCGCGTGAACGTGTCCTGCAGCTGAAGCGCGAGCGCCAGGCCCGGGTCCGCGCCGGAATCGGCGGCGCTGGCGCTGGCCGCCAGACGCGCCACCCAGGCGGCGACGTCCCAGCGCTGCGCCTCGTCGTACGTCTCGCGAAAGGCCGGCATCCCGGTGCCGTCGACGCCGTAGGTGACGGCGCCGTAGATCTGCTCGACGGAGAGCCGTGCCGCGCGCACGTCGCGCAGCGACGGCGGCGGTGGCGTGAGCCCCGCGGCGTCCGGCCCGTCGCCCGCGCCGTCCTCGCCGTGGCAACGCGCGCAGGCCTCGGCGTAGACGGGAGCGCCGG
>DATMAZ010000203.1:0-4638 GCA_035559675.1 Candidatus Limnocylindria bacterium | reverse complement strand
ACGCCGGCCCGACGCAGCGCGCGCCGCGCTCGTCCGCCTCGACGGCGACCGCGGCCGGCGGCGGCAATGCTCGGCAGCGCCTCGCCGCGAAAGCCGAACGTGCCGACGGCCGCCAGCTCCTCGACCCGTCTCAGCTTGCTGGTGGCATGGCGCGCAAACGCCAGCTCGGCGTCCTCGGCCGCCATGCCGCTGCCATCGTCGGTGACCGCGATGCGCCGCACGCCGCCGCCTTCGAGCGCGACCTCGATGCGCGCAGCGCCGGCGTCGAGCGCGTTCTCCACCAGCTCCTTCACCACGGACGCCGGCCGCTCGATCACCTCGCCGGCAGCGATCTGCCCCTGCACGGCCGGCGGAAGGATCGCTATGCGCTGCATCGCGGGTGAGGCGTCTAAACTACCGCGCCTCGGTCCCGTCAAGGCGGCCACCGCTGCACGGGCCGCGCCGCACCGCCCGCCTTGGGCGCGGCACGCATGCCGCGCTATGATGCGCGCGTGTCGATCCCCAAGCTCGCCCCCGACGTGGAGACGTTGCGCGCCCGACTGGCTCCGCTGCGGGAGCGCGGCGGGCGGGTCGTGTTCACCAACGGCTGCTTCGACCTCCTCCACCCGGGGCACGTCCGCTATCTCGCCGCGGCCTGCGCCCTCGGCGACGCGCTCGTGGTCGGGCTCAACAGCGACGAGTCCGTCCGCCGGCTGAAGGGGGCGGGCCGGCCGGTGCTGTCCTTCCCCGAGCGCGCCGAGGTCCTGGCCGCGCTCGCCGCCGTCGATCATCTGATCGGCTTCGACACGGACACGCCGCTGGCGCTGGTGGTAGCGCTCCGGCCGGACGTGCTGGTGAAAGGGGCCGACTGGGCCGAAGACCAGATCGCGGGAGCGGCCGAGGTGCGAAGCTGGGGCGGCACGGTGGAGCGGATCGAGCTCGTGCCGGGCGTGTCCACCACCGAGCTCTTGCGGCGCATCCGCGGGGCCTGACCGCGTTGCGGCATCCGCGGCCGCGTGCTACAGCCCCTCCCCCATGGCCGCTGCCTGCAGCATCTGTGGAAAGCATCCCACGGTCGGACACAACGTCAGCCACGCCAACAACAAGACGAAGCGGCTGTGGCGGCCGAACCTCCAGCGGGTGCACGTGAAGGTCGGCGGCGGCGCCAAGCGGCTGCGCGTGTGCACGCGGTGCCTGCGCAGCGGCCGGGTCGTCAAGGCTCGCTGAGGCCGGCTCAGCGCCGCGCGGCGATCGCTTCGATCTCGACCCGCGCCCCCGCGGGCAGCGCGCTCACCTGCACCGTGCTGCGTGCCGGGTACGGAGCGCGAAACACCTCGCCGTAGGCCGCGTTGACGGCGGGTCCGTCGGCGAGGTCCACGAGAAACAGCGTGGTCTTCACCACGTCGTCGAGCCCGAGGCCTGCCGCCGCCAGCACGGCGGCGAGGTTCGCCAGGGCTTGGCGAAGCTCGGCCACGGTGCCGCCGGCCACCAGGCGGCCGGTGGCCGGGTCGAGGCCGATCTGCCCGGCGCAGAAGACGAGCGAGCCGGCGTCCACGGCCTGCGCGTAGGGCCCCACGGGCCGGGGCGCCGCCGCGCTTTCGACGACGCGCCGGCTCACGTCCGCACCCGCGTCACCTTCATGACGCCGCGCACCCGGCCGAGGTTGCGCATCACCGAGTTGAGGTCGTCGAGGCTCTTCACCATCACCTCGAAGCGGTTCTGGGCCTTGTGGTCGCCCACGGCGTTCACCTCCGCACGGCTGATGTTGATGCCGGCCGAGCTGATGGCCTGCGACATCGCCGCGAGCAGCCCAGGCCGGTCGACGCAGGTGACCTCGAGCTTCACGGCGCGCGGCACCGTCTCGGCGTTCTCCCATTCGACCTCGACGCGTCGCTGCGGGTCGGTCTCGAGCACCTTCGGGCAATCGTAGGTGTGGATGGTGACGCCGCGGCCGCGCGTGATAAAGCCGAGGATCCGCTCGCCGGGCAGCGGCTGACAGCACTGGCCGAAGCGGACCAGCATGTCGTCGATGCCCGAAACGCGCACGCCGGACTTCGTCTGCCGGCTCACCAGGCGCAGCAGCCGCTGGAAGGCGCCTTCGCCCCGCTCGCGCTTGCGCTCGAGCTGGTCCTTCGGCAGGAGCTGCGCCAGCACCTGGTGGGTGGCGAGCTTGCCGTAGCCGATGTCGGCGAGCAACCGCTCCTCGTCGCCTACCCCGAGGGCCGCCGCCACGTTGGCGAGCGTGCCGTGCTTGCGCAGCGTCGCCAGATCCAGGTGATGGCGCGCCAGGTCGCGCTCGAGGATCGAGCGGCCCATGGCGACGGAGCGCCCGCGCTGCTGGGTCTTCAGATAGCTGCGGATGCGCTCCTTCGCCCGCGAGGTCTTCACGAACTTGAGCCAGTCCTTCGACGGCGTCTGCGTGGGCGTCGTGATGATCTCCACGCTGTCGCCGCTCCGCAGCTGGTAGCGGAGCGGCACGATGCGTCCGTTCACGCGCGCACCCGTACAGTGCCGGCCGACCTCCGAATGGATGCGGTACGCAAAGTCGATGACCGTCGAGCCCGTGGGGAAGTTCAGAAGGTCGCCCTTCGGGGTGAAGACGAAGACCTCCTTGCTGAACAGGTCCTCCTTCACCGAGCGCAGGAACTCGTCGGGGTCGGTGAGATGTTGCTGCCACTCGAGCATCTGGCGCAGCCAGGCGAAGCGCTCCTCGACGTCCCGCTCGTCTTCCACGCCGCCCTCGAGCTTCTTGTAGCGCCAGTGGGCGGCGACGCCGTACTCGGCCACGCGATGCATGTCGCGGGTGCGAATCTGCACCTCCATGCGCTGGCCGCGCGGCCCGATGACCGCGGTGTGCAGCGACTGGTAGCCGTTTGCCTTCGGCAGCGCGATGTAGTCCTTGAATCGCCCTGGCACGGGCTTCCAGTTGGCGTGCACCACACCCAGCGCCTCGTAGCACTCGCCGATCGAGTCGACGATGATCCGGAAGGCGATCAAGTCGTGCACCTGCTCGTAGAGCAGGTTCTGCTGCTGCATCTTCTGGTAGATCGAATAGAAGTGCTTCGGGCGGCCGTGCACCTCCGCCTCGATGCCGGCCTCCTTCACCTTGCGCGCGAGCAGCGAGACGACCTCCTTCGTGTAGCGCTCGCGCTCCTCGCGCTTCTTCGCCACGCTGCGCTTGAGCTGGTAGTAGACCTCCGGGTGGAGGTAGCGGAGCGCGTTGTCCTCGAGCTCGCTCTTGATCCAGTAGATGCCGAGCCGGTGGGCGATCGGGGCGTAGATGTCGAGCGTCTCCTGCGCGATCGCCTGCTGGCGCACCGGGTCGAGGTGGCCGAGCGTGCGCATGTTGTGCGTGCGGTCGGCGAGCTTGATGAGGATGACGCGGATGTCGCGCGCCATCGCGAGCAGCATCTTGCGGAAGTTCTCCGCCTGCTTCTCCTCGCGCGAGCGGAAGTCGATGCGGCCGATCTTGGTGACACCGTCGACCAGCTCGGCGATCTCGGGGCCGAAGCGGCTCTGGATCTCCTCGATCGTGGTGAGCGTGTCCTCGACGGTGTCGTGCAGCAGCCCCGTGGCCACGCTCGGCACGTCGAGACGCATTTCGGCGATGATGCCCGCCACCGCGAGCGGATGGGTGAGGTACGGCTCGCCCGAGCGGCGGCGCTGGCCGCGATGGACCGTGGCGGAGAACTCGTATGCCTGCTCGAGCGTATCGAGCGCGGCGCCCGGGTTGTACGTGCGCACTCGCTCGACCAGGTCGTGAATCGTCATCCCGGGAATCGCGCCCGGCACTCGCGGACGATGGCGCGGGCCAGCTCCTCCGGCGTCTGGCTGTCGGTGGCCATGACCAAATCGTAGCGCCCGCGGTCGTGATAATCGACCCCGTAGAGGGCCAGGTAGCGGCTGCGGTCCGACGCCTCCCGCGCCTGGATCTCGCGCAGCCGCTCGGCGGTCGCCCCGCCCTCGCGCCCGGCGATCCGCTCGGCGCGCACCTGCTCGCTGGCGTCGAGGAAGACCTTGAGGGCGGGCACGCCCGCCTTTTCGGCGATGTAGGCCGTGAGCCGGCCCTCGAGCACCGCGCCGCCGGCCGCGGCGCGCTCCAGCATCTGGGCGTCGAGCTGGCGGTCGATGGACTCGTCGGTCTCCGCCATCCGCAGGTAGTCGGCGAGCGGGATGCCGCGCTCCTGCGCCTGGCGGCGGAAGATCTCGCCGGCGTAGACGTGCTCGAGGCCGAGCTCGCGCGCCACGAGCCGCGCCACGGTCGTCTTGCCGCTCCCCGGCAGTCCCGAGATCGTGATCAGCATGCGCCGGCGGTCACTCGACATTCTGCACCTGTTCGCGCAGCTTCTCCACGTCCTCCTTGGCCCGCAGCACCTGCGCCGTCAGCCTGACGTCGGCGAGCTTGGTGCCCGCCGTGTTGAGCTCGCGCTGCACTTCCTGGAGCAGGAACTCGATGCGCTTGCCGACCGCGCCCGGTGCGGCGAGCGCCGCCCGCAGCGCGTGCACGTGCGCGTCGAGCCGCACGACCTCCTCGGTCACGTCCCCGCGCACGAGCTGCTGCGCGCAATCGAGCACCCGGCGCGCCTCCTCCGACTCCGTGCCGCCGAGCAGCCGCGCGGCGCGCTCGCGCACGCGGGCGGCGAGCGCCCGCTCGTAGCC
>DATMAZ010000202.1:0-8633 GCA_035559675.1 Candidatus Limnocylindria bacterium | reverse complement strand
CCGTCGCCCTGCCGCCCGGGCTGTTGCCCGCACGCGGCGGCGCGCCCCGCGGCCGGCTGAGAGCGCCTTCGGGGCTACGCCGGCGGCGGCGGGCCGGACCCCCTCCGCCAGTGGACGACGCCGACCAAGCGTGCGACGCTTCGGCCCGAGGAGGAGGACCGACCATGGCCAGGACGACTGTGCCGACCAGGACCACCGTGCCGACCACGACCACCGTGCCGACCACGACCGCCGTGCCGACCACGACCGCCGACGGCGCGCCGATGATCGACATCGGCATCAAGGCGAAGGACCGCGAGAAGATCTCCCAGGGCCTGTCGCGGCTGTTGGCCGACACCTACACGCTCTATCTCCAGACACACAACTTCCACTGGAACGTGGAAGGCCCGATGTTCAACACGCTGCACGAGATGTTCATGACGCAATACTCCGAGCTGTGGACGGCGCTCGACGCGATCGCCGAGCGCATCCGCGCGCTGGGCCATCCGGCTCCGGGGACGTACAAGGCGTTCGCCGCCTTGTCGTCGATCAGCGAAGTCGACGGCGTGCCGGATGCGATGGAGATGGTGCGCATCCTGGTGAAGGGGCACGAGGCGGTCTCGCGCACGGCGCGCAAGGCGTTTCCGGCGGTCGAGAAGGCTCGCGACGAGTCCACGGCCGACCTGCTGACGCAGCGCCTGCAGGTGCACGAGAAGACCGCCTGGATGCTGCGTAGCCTGCTCAAGTGACGGCGCCCGGCCGCGCCCGGCGACGGGCGCGGCGCGAGCGGCGTCAGGGCGGCGGGATCAGCCGCGCGCCCAGCAGATAGCCGAGCAGCACGTCCGCGAACTCGCGATGCGCCTGGACGTTCGGGTGGCCGTCGTCCCGATAGATGAAATAGCGCCGTGACTGCGCGCGCGGGAAGGCCGCGCTCACGTCCACGAACGCCAGGTCGTTGCGCGCCGCCGCCTCGCGCACGGCCGCGATCACCTCGCGCAGCCCGGCGCTGTAGTAGTTGAGGAAGGCGATGCAGAACGGGATGCCCGTGCGCCGGTGGATGGCGCCCATGGCGTCGATCTGCTGGTCCACGTGGGTGCGGAAGATCGGCGCGAGCGGCAGCTCGCCCTCGCGGCCGGGCCCGGCCCGCCACGCCGCGATCTGTGTGCCGACCCAGCGGCCGAGATGGAACTGGAAGAACGGCTGCTCGGGGGGCTTCACCTGGTACGGCGTGCTGAAGAGCTTCTTCGCCTGCTCCTCGAACCACACGAAGTCGTTGGTGGAGAAGCCGACGAGGATCAGGTCGGGGCGGTAGGCGAGCGCGCGCTTCTCGATCACCGCCACGTATTGCGGGAGCTGGTAGCCGGCGACGCCGAAGTTGAGGAACTCGTAGCGCCACCGCGAATCCTGGGCGTTCAGCCGGTCCTCGAGCAGCGAGTGGTACACGTCCTCGACCTCGATGCCGTCGGCCATCGTGAACGAGTCGCCGATGACGGCCACCCGGAACGTGCCGAGCGGCTTCTCGAGCGAGTACTCCCGATCGCGCCAGCCCGCCGAGTTGGTGGTGACGTGCACGGTCTTGTAGGGCACGTCGCGGAGCCCGGGCTTGAGCTCGTACTGGATGTCGAGATCCGGCGAGGTGCGGATCATCCCGGAGACGCCGATCTGGCGGATGCCCTGCATCGTGGGCGGCCAGAGCGCCCCCGGCCCGTAGAGGTACACGCGCGCGGCCAGCTCCGCCACGAGCAGCGCCACCGCCGTGCCCAGCGCGACGGCGAGCCCGGCCCACAGCCATCGCCGCGCGCGGATCGGAGCCGTCTCGCTCGTTCGCACGGCCGTCTACGTGGCACGTCGGCGGCCGGCCGACAAACGCCGGCGGCGATGCGGCGCACGCTGCGGCGCCGCACCTTGTGAGGTCTCGACCCGCTGCTATGATGCGGCCGCGATGCCACGCGACACGCTGACCGTGACCGACGATCGGACGGGGCGTACGTACACGCTGCCGATCGTGGACGGCGCCATCCGCGCGGCGGACCTGGCGCAGATCCAGCTGGAGCCCCACGGGCCCGGCCTCGTCAGCTACGATCCCGGGCTCCGCAACACGGCGCTCTGCCGCAGCAAGATCGGCTGCATCGACGCCGGCCCCGACCGGCTCACCTACCGCGGGTACGACATCGAGGAGCTGGCGGCGCGCAGCACCTATCTCGAGACCGCCTACCTGATCGTGAAGGGCGAGCTGCCCGTGGCGTCCCACTTCGCCACCTGGACCCGCAACATCAAGATGCACACGATGCTGCACGAGAACGTGAAGCGCCTCATGGAGGGCTTCCGGTACGACGCGCGGCCGATGAGCATCCTCACGGGTACCGTGGCGGCGCTCTCGGCCTTCTATCCCGACGCGCACGACGTCCTGGACCTGGAATCCCGCCGGGTCCAGACGCGCCGGCTGATCGGCAAGATGCCCACCATCGCGGCCTTCGCCTACCGGCGCAGCCGTGGGCTCCCGTACGTCTATCCGGACAACGAGCTGTCGTACACCGGCAACTTCCTCTCGATGCTCTTCAAGATGACGGAACTCGAGTACCGTCCGAACCCGGTGATCGAGCGGGCGCTGGACGTGCTCTTCATCCTGTATGCGGAGCACGCGCAGAACTGCTCCACCACCGCGGCGCGCATCACGGGCAGCACGCACGCCGACCCGTACTCGGTGATCGCGACGGCGTTGGCGGCGATGTCGGGGCCGGGCCATGGCGGCGCCAACGAGCGCGTGCTGCTCATGCTGCAACGCATCGGCACCGTCGACCGCGTGCGCGACTTCGTGGCCGAGCTGAAGGCGAACCCGCCGGCGCGCGTGCCGGGGCTCGGGCACAGCGCCTACCTCCAGCGCGACCCGCGCGCGCCGATCATCCGCACGCTCGCCGAGGAGGTCTACGCCGAAGTGGGCCCGCCGGCGTTGCTGCCGGTCGCCCGCGAGCTCGAGAAGATCGTGCTCCACGACCACTGGTTCGCGTCCCGCCGGCTCTTCCCCAACGCCGACTTCTACTCGGCGCTGGTCTACGACGCGATGGGGTTCCCGGTGGAGATGTTCCCGGTGCTGTTCGCCATCCCCCGGACCGCGAGCTGGATGGCGCAGTGGGCGGAGATGGTGGTCGATCCCGAGCAGGACGTAGCGCGGCCTCGTCAGATCTACACGGGGTCGGCGCCCCGTCCCTACGTTCCGCTCGAGCAACGCCAGCAGCTGGGCGCGCTCGAGACGGCCATCCACGGTCGGCTCTAGCCGCTGCCCGCGAGGAGACGCTGAATGATCGAATGGAGCGAACAACACCTGCTCATCCGCGACATGGTGCGGCGGTTCATCGACGCCGAGATCAAGCCGCGCCACGAGGAGCTCGAGCACGGCGATCTGCCGCCCTACGACATCCTGCGGAAGATGATGAAGACGTTCGGGCTCGACGAGGCGGCGAAGGCGCGCTTCGCCAAGCGGATCGAGCAGGAGGAGCGCGCGGCCGCGGGCGGCGGCGCGGCGGACGCGGCGAGCGAGCGCCGCATGGGCGACGCCGACAGCGCGGCCATGCAGCTCATCCCGATCATCGAGCTGTGTCGCTGGTGCCCCGGCATGGTGACCGCGATGGGCGTGAGCGTGGGGCTCACCGCCAGCGCCATCCTCTCGAAGGGCACGGTGCGCCAGAAAAAGCGCTGGGCGCTCGATCTACTCACCATGGACAAGATCGGCGCCTGGGCCATCACCGAGCCCGGCTCGGGCTCCGACGCCTTCGGCGCCATGAAGGCCACCGCGCGCCGCGACGGCGACGGCTACGTGCTGAACGGCACCAAGACGTTCATCACCAACGGCCCCTACGCCGACACGATCGTGTTCATCTGCAAGCTCGACGAGGGCAACCCGCCGAAGGACCGCAAGGTGCTGAGCTTCGTGGTGGAAAAAGGCATGCCGGGCCTCACGCAGTCGAAGCCGCTGCGCAAGATGGGGCTGCACTCCTCGCCCACGGGCGAGCTGTTCCTGGAGGACGTGCGGGTCGGCAAGGAGCACCTGCTCGGCGAAACCGAGAACGTGCCGGCGCGCTCCGGCGCCAAGGCCACGTTCACGCAGGAGCGCACCGGCGTGGCGGCGATGGCGCTCGGCATCGTCGAGCAGTGCCGGGAGCTCAGCCTGGAGTACGCGCGCACCCGCGTGCAGTTCGGGCGCCCGATCGGCGAGTTCCAGCTGATCCAGCTGAAGCTCGCCAAGATGGAAGTGGCGCGCATGAACCTCCAGAACCTGGTCTTCCGCCAGATCGAGCTGGCGGCCGCCGGCCGGTCCATGACCCTGGCGGAGGCATCGGCCTGCAAGCTCTACGCCGCGCAGACCGCGATGGACGTGGCGCTCGAGGCGGTGCAGCTCTTCGGCGGCAACGGCTACATGGCCGAGTACCGCGTCGAGCAGCTCGCGCGCGACGCCAAGGTCCTGCAGATCTACGCCGGCACCGACGAGATCCAGATCTCGCAGATCGCGCGCAGCCTGTTGTGGGACCGCTAGCGCCGGAGGACGCCCCACGCCCGTCGAGCCTCCCCCGTCGGTATATCGCATGCCGGACCCGCGGCGGGCGCCCGCCCACGGGTTGATCGCCGCCGGGGGCGACCTGCTTCCCGGCACGGTGCTGGCGGCCTACCGCACCGGCATCTTCCCCTGGCCGGACGTCGACGGCCGGCTTCTCTGGTTCTCGCCCGACCCGCGCGCGATCCTGCCGCTCGACCGCTTCCACGTCTCGCGCTCGCTGCGGCGCACCCGCCGCCGCGGCCTCTTCACCGTCACGCGCGACCGGGATTTCTCGGCCGTGGTCGCCGGCTGCGCCACCTCCCACGGCGCCACCTGGATCACGCCCGAGATGCGGGCCGCGTACGCCGAGCTGCATCGCCTCGGCTGGGCCCACAGCGTCGAGGTGTGGGCGGGCGAGCGGCTGGTGGGCGGCGTCTACGGCGTCACGGTGGGCGGGCTGTTCGCCGCCGAGTCGATGTTCCACCGCGCCACCGACGCCTCCAAGGTCGCGCTGGCGGTGCTGGTCGAGCATCTCACCGCCCGCGGATTCGTGCTGCTGGACGTGCAATTGCTCACGCCGCATCTGGCGTCGCTCGGCGCAATCGAGATATCACGAAGCGAATACCTCGCCCGGCTGGCGGAGGCGCTGCCGGTCGCGGCCACGTGGTGAACCGATGCGCATGCTCCACACGATGCTCCGGGTCGGCGATCTCGAGCGCTCGCTCCGCTTCTATTGCGACGTCCTCGGCATGCAGCTCTTGCGTCGCAAGGACTATCCCGAGGGCCGCTTCACGCTCGCCTTCGTCGGCTACGGGCCGGAAGACACCCACACGGTCGTCGAGCTCACCCACAACTGGGACACCGACCATTACGACCTAGGCAACGGCTTCGGCCATCTGGCGCTCGGCGTCGACGACGTCTACGCCACCTGCGCGGCGCTGCGCGAGAAGGGTGCCAAGATCGTGCGCGAGCCCGGCCCGATGAAGCACGGCGGCACGGAGATCGCCTTCATCGAGGATCCGGACGGCTACCGCATCGAGCTGATCCAGCTGCGCGGCCGCCGCGACTGATTGCCGGGTCCCCCGTCGACGGCGCGCCCGGAAACGTCTATGCGAGCCCCGGCTGCATGGGGACGAGGAGGCGGAAGCGACGGCGACGGCGGCGGCGCGGGGCGGCGCCCTGGCCGTGGGTGAGCATCGAGCTGGCGGCGCTCGCGGCCGGGCTGCTCGGGGCCGGGCTGGTGGCGCTCGGGCTGCTCGCACGCTGGCTTCGGGGCGGCGGGCTCTGGACCAACATCGTGCCGTTTACCGCCGCGGCGCTGCTGCTCGGCGCCGCCGCGACGCTCGTCGCGCGCACCTGGGTCGCCGTCCGGCCGTGGATGCTGCGCCGCTCGCCCGCCATGCCGGCCGGCGTCGCCGTCGCGGCGGCGCTCGGCGTGCTGGCGCTCGCCATCCAGCCGCGGGCCGGCAGCGGCATCGCGGCGCTGCGAGCCATCACCGATGCGCCGGCGGAGGCGCAGCGGCAAGCGATCGAGCACCAGGTGTACGCCGCCTATCGGCGCGCCAATCTGAGCGCGGTGGCACGCATGTTCGAGCGCGCCCGCATCTACGAGGCGGCCATCGAGGAGGCCGCCGACCGCTTCGGCGTCTCCGCCGAGGTGCTGATGGGCATCGCCGCCACGGAGTCCTCCTTCTACCCGCGCGACAGCCAGGACGGCGGCCGCGGCCTCTTCCAGATCACCGCGCCGCCGGCAAGCGCCGTCGCCGCCGTACGGGACGCGCTCGACGGCGAGAAGCCCGACCCGCTCAACCAGCACCACAACGCGCTGCTCGGCGCCGCCACGCTGCGGGTCTACGTCGAGCAGATGCGCGGCGACCCGTTCCTGGCGCTGCTCGCCTACAACATCGGGCCGCGCAACGGCGGGCTGCAGTCGATCATGCAGCACTACGGCGCGACCGACTTCGTCACCATCCAGCCCTATCTGAAGGACCTGCCGCGCGACTACCCGATCCGCGTGCTGGCGAACGCCCTCTCCTACCGGCTCTGGAAGCGCGAGGGCACGCTGCCGCCGTATCAGGACGCCGGCAACGCCCGGCGGGTGCAGGCGGTCGGCGTCCCCGGCATGCGGGGCGACCTGCTGTCCTGACCGCCCGGGACGCTAGCGAACGATCCCGGGACGTTGGAGGCGGAAGCGCGGGATGCGCGCCTGGAAGACCCGGCCGCCGGCCTCGTGCATCTCGTAGGTGCCCTCCATGCTCCCGACCGGCGTCTTCAGGATGGCGCCGCTCGTGTAGCGATGGATCGCGCCCGGCTCAAGCACCGGCTGCTCGCCCACCACGCCCGGCCCCTCGACCTCGCGCACCTCGCCGTTGCCGTCGGTAATGATCCAGTGCCGCCGCATGAGCTGCACCGGCGTGTCACCCTCGTTGGCGATCGCCACCACGTAGGCGAAGGCGTACGCGTCGTCCTCGGGGCTCGAGCGATCCTCGAGGTAGACGGCTTCGACGGTGACGCGGATGGCCTCGGTGACGGCGGTCGGCATGCAACCCGCGAGCCTACCAGCCAACGGCCCGCCGAGAAACCCGGCCAGCGTCAGGCGTGGAGGCGCGCGAGCGGTGCAGGCGTGGCCAGCACCGCGGCCTCGTGGAGCGCGAGCTCGCGGAGCCGTGCCTCCACGGGCGTGCCGGGCACCACCTGCTGCGCCAGCTCCACGTAGGCGGCGTGATGGCGCGCCTCGCTCGCCAGCAGCTCGCGGTAGAGGGCCGCCACCTGCGGGTCCGGACACGCGGCGGCCAGCAGCTGCATGCGCTCGCAGCTGCGGGCTTCGATCAGCGCCATGCAGAGCAGCGTGTCGAGGAGGCGCGCCGGCTCCTCGCGCCGCACGGCGGCCAGCAGCGCCGCGGCGTACGGGGCCGGCCGCTGATGCACCAGCGCCACCCCGCGCGCCTGCAGCACGCCCACCACCCGCTCGAAGTGCGCGAGCTCCTCGCGCGCGAGCCGCGAGAGCGGCAGCGCGAGCTCGCTGCGCTCGGGATAGCGAAAGAGCAGGCTCACGGCCGTCGACGCGGCCTTCTTCTCGCAGTGGGCGTGATCGACCAGCACCTCGTCGAGGTGCTCGAGCACCCACCGGGTCCAGGCGGGGGCGGTGGCGGAGGCGAGGTGCAGCATGGCTGGAATCGTCCCGGGCGGCGATGTAGCACGAGACGGCGATGCCGCCGAATGCCGAGCCCGCCGCCCCGCGCCTCGCCATCGCGGGCGTCTCGGCCGCCGTCCTGGCATCGATCGCGCTGGTGCTCTGGCCGTCCGCGCGGCACGGGGCCGGCGTCGAGCCCGGCGTCATCCCGTCGGTGAACGCGGCGCTGAACGCCACCAGCGCCGTGCTCCTGGTGACCGGCTATGCCCTCGTGCGGCGCGGGCGCGTGGAGGCGCATCGCGCCTGCATGCTGACGGCGTTCGGCCTCTCGTCGCTCTTCCTGATTGGCTACCTGGTGCACCACGCCCGCGTGGGCAGCGTGCCGTTCGCCGGGACCGGCGTGGTGCGCACGGTCTACTTCGCGCTGCTGGTGCCGCACATCGTGCTCTCCGCCGTCGTGCTGCCGCTCGCGCTCGCCACGATCTGGCACGGCTGGTACGCCAACGTGGAAACGCACCGCCGGCTCGCGCGCTGGACGCTGCCGCTCTGGCTCTACGTGTCGTCGAGCGGCGTGGCGGTCTACTGGCTGCTCTACCGCTGGTAACGGCGCCTCAGGACGCGCGCCGCTCGACCGCCTCGATCAGCGTCGAGTACGCCACCGACTTTACGGGATGATGATCGAAGCCGGCAGGGGAGGACCGCTGTCGCTCGCCGGACCCCGCGCGCTTACGGCAGCAGGTCCGCGAGGCCCTTGTACGTGTCCGGAGTGTTGAGCTTCGGCGTCGAATAGCGAGCCTGCCAGCACGCGTGCTCGGACTGGAAATGCACCACGACGGGCGCGCCGAGCGGCAGACCGATTGCCGGCACCTCGGCTGCCTTCGCCTTCACATTGAGCTTGCCGAGGCCGTCGGCGGCCTTCACCGCCACGCTGAGCAAGCCCTTCGGATCGGCGGTGAGCTTCTTGTAGCGGAAGCCCGTGCCCGCCGCCCG
>DATMAZ010000201.1:0-2247 GCA_035559675.1 Candidatus Limnocylindria bacterium | reverse complement strand
GACCGCCGCCTCGTCCGTCACGTCGCACGGCGTCCAGTGCACCGCGCACCCGAGCTCCGTGGCGAGCGCGGCGGCGGCCTCGCGCAGCCGGGCCTCGTTGCGTCCGGCGATCGTCACCACGGCGCCGTCGCGCGCCAGCGCCCGCGCGCACGCGAGCCCGATGCCGCTGCCGCCCCCGGTGACGAGCGCGGCCTTCCCCATGAGCACCCGATCGGTCATGGGGTCCTTCGTAGCCTCACGGCCGCGGCGCGTCGAACGCCGTGATGCCCGAGGTCTCGAGCGCCGCCTGATCGTGCGAGATGAGCACCGTGGCGCCGAACCGTCCAGCCAGGTCCTGCAGGTAGCGCCGCACCTCGACCAGGCGTTCCTCGTCCTCGGGCACGACGAGCAGCCGGTAGAGGCGCGGCTTCGCTACGTTGCGCTCGATGCCGTCGTAGCTGTTGGCGATGTCGCCGGCGAGCACGATCGGCCGCGCGCCCCGGTTGCCGAGGTGGACGACGACCAGCTGGGACCCCGGCGTGTGCCCGGCGGCCGCGATCACGCTCACGCCGGGAAAGCCGGGCAGCTCGACCAGGGGATCGGGCGGCAGCGGCTTCACCTCGAGGCACGGCGAGGCGTGCACGGCCGCCAGCGCCCCGCGGGTGAGATAGTTCGGATGCTCCGCCTGGCGCGCCGAAAGGAGCGCGTCGATCGGCCGCGCGCTCGCACGGCAGAGCGACTCGATGCCCTGCACGTGATCGTCGTGCAGGTGCGTGAAGACGATGCCGGCCACGCGATCGCGCGCGCGCCGGAGTGCCGCGCCGACGTCGATGAGCGGCTCGATCGGATCGGCGCCGACGACGCGCTCGATCGGCCGGCCGAACGCCCGCGCCGCCTCGGCGTCCATGCCGGCGTCGACCAGCAGGATGCGCCCGTCGGCCCACTCGATCACGAAGGCGGGGAACGACATGCGCGACCAAGCGCCGGCGTCGGGATCGCCCGACGGGTCGATCAAGGCCGCGCGCGGCACGAACTGGGTCGCCGTGTTGATCCAGGAGAGGCGCGTCGGCAGCGCGACGTCGCGCGGGGCGTGGACCATGACCTCGGGCGGCGGCAGCGGCGTGCGCTGCGCCTTCACCTCCATCCACGCCCACGTGATGCCGATCGCGGCGGCGACGCCGACGAGGAGGGCCGCTCCGCCGAGCAGCAGCACCAGCCGCCGTATGAAACGCCCCACCGTCCCGGCGTGTAGCAACGAACGGCCTCCGGTGCCAGCGTCCGGCGGAGAATTGCGTCACCTCCGCACCGACCCTACACTCCGCGCCCGTGCACGACGCGCCTTTCTATCTGCCGGTGGGAGACGAGATCGATCTCTTCCGCGCCGCCTGGGAGGCGCGCCTGCCGGTGCTGCTGAAGGGCCCGACCGGGTGCGGCAAGACGCGCTTCATCGAGCACATGGCGCACGTGCTGCCACGGCGCGGCGCCAACGGGCACGGGGGCGAGCGGCTGATCACGGTCGCCTGCCACGAAGACCTCACCGGCGGCGACCTCGTCGGACGCTATCTCATCAAGGGCGACGAGACGGTGTGGATCGACGGGCCGCTCACGCGCGCCGTGCGCCACGGGGCGATCTGCTATCTCGACGAGGTGGTGGAGGCGCGCAAGGACACCGTCGTGCTGATCCACCCGCTCACCGACCATCGCCGGCTGCTGCCGGTCGACAAGACGGGTGAGCTGCTCGAAGCGCACCCCGACTTCCTGCTCGTCCTGTCCTTCAACCCCGGCTACCAGAGCGTGCTGAAAGACCTGAAGCACTCGACGCGCCAGCGCTTCGTCGCCATCGATTTCGGCTATCCGCCGCGCGACGTGGAGGCACGCATCGTCGCCCACGAGAGCGGCGTCGACCCGAAGACCGCGCTCAGGCTGGCCACCGTCGGCGAAAAGGTCCGCCATCTGGCGGCCGCCGGCGCCGGCGAGGGCGTGAGCACGCGGCTGCTGATCTACGCCGGGCAGCTCATCCGTCTCGGCATCGCGCCCGCCCGCGCCTGCAGCGTCGCCGTGAGCCACGCGCTCAGCGACGACGCAGAAAGCCAGCGAGCGATCGATGACGTCGTCGGCGCGCTCTTCGGTTGAGCGGCTGGCCGCGCAGCTCGCCGGCCGAGCCCGTGGCGCGGCCGCGGCGCTGCGCGGGCGGCTTCCCGAGCTGACGCTGGTGCCGCCGGCCGTGCTGGCGCGCTGGCTCGAGGTGGGCGAGCGCGTCGCGGCGGT
>DATMAZ010000200.1:0-20520 GCA_035559675.1 Candidatus Limnocylindria bacterium | reverse complement strand
GCCCGTGTGCCGCTGCGGCTGGACGCCGCGCGTGCGCGTCATCACCCCGCGTCCGCTGCGTCCCGAGGCGGCCGAGGTGACGCGCAACCCGCGGGCGCGCAGCGCCCGGCTGCGGATCGTCGAGCGGCTGGAGCAGCCGTGAGCGTCGCGGCGGCACGCACCGCCCGCGGCCGGGTTCGCCGGCCTGCACCGCGAGGCCGCCCGAGCGGCGTGCTGGCGCGGACCGTGCGCAGCCTGCAGGTGCGGCGCGCCGTGCTGGTGTTCGCGGTGCTGCTGGTGCTCGCCATGGCGAAGGTGTGGGTCGGCCTGCAGGTGACCGAGCTTGGCTACCAGCTCTCGGATCTCCGCAAGGAGCAGCTGCGACTCGAGGAGTATCGCCAGCAGCTCGAGGTCGAGCTCGCCACCCTGCAGGGCCGCGTCGCGCTCGAGGAGCGTGCGCGGCGGACCTTCGGTCTCGGGCCGCCCAAGCGCGGACAGGTGGTCGACGTCCGGTGAGCGGCGATCGCGAGCTCCGAGCCCGCCTCGGGGTGATGGCGGGCGTTTTCGCCGTCGCGTTCCTGCTGCTCGGCGTGCGTGCGGCCGATCTCACGGTGGTCCGCGGGCCGGACTTCGTGCGGCAGGCGGCGCGCCAGCACCGCCAGAAGGTCACACTCACCGGACAGCGCGGCCAGATCCTCGATCGCCGCGGCGAGCTGCTGGCGAGCTCGCTCAGCGTGCCGTCGCTGTACGTGCGTCCCGCGCAGGTGCCGAAGGACCCGGCCATCGTGCGCCAGCTGGCGCGGGCCGCGGATCTGAGCGAGGCCGAGGTGCGCGAGCGGCTCGCGCGTCCGTCGCCGTTCGTCTGGCTTCGGCGCCACGCCAAGCCGAGCCAACGCGAGCGGCTGGAGGCGCTCGGGCTGCCGGGGACCGGCTCGGTGCCCGAGCCGCGCCGCTTCTACCCGCACGGCTCGCTCGCCGCGCACGTGCTGGGCTTCGTCAACATCGACTCGCGAGGGCAGGAAGGGCTCGAGCGGGCGTTCGACGACCGCATCGGGGGCGAGCGGCTCGACTTCGTCGAGGAGCGCGATGCCCGCGGGCGCACGTTCACGGTCTCCGGCGGGCGCCGGCTGCCCATGGCCGGCAGCACGGTGGAGCTCACGCTCGATGCCGGCATTCAGGCGGTGGTGGAGCGCGAGCTCGCGGCCGGCGTCGAGGCCGCGCGCGCCGTGGGCGGCGTGGCCATCGTCATGGACCCGATGACGGGCGGCATCCTGGCGATGGCCAGCGTGCCGACCTTCGATCCCAACACCGACGTGACGGCCCGCACGCTCGCCTGGCGCAAGCACACGCGGAACCAGGCCGTGAGCACCGTCTACGAGCCGGGATCGACGATGAAGGCCATCTTCGCGGCGGCCGCGCTCGACGAGGGCATCACCTCGCCCGAGCGGCAGTACTTCTGCGAGAACGGACGCTTCCGCTTCGCCAACCACGTGATCCGCGACGCGCATCCGCACGGGCTGCTCACCTTCGCGGAAGTGATCCAGTATTCGAGCAACATCTGCACGAGCAAGGTCGCGAGCCAGCTCGGCGCCACCCGCTGGTATCAGTATCTCCGTGCCTTCGGCTTCGGCAGCCGCACGGGGATCGACGTGCCGGCCGAAGCCAACGGGATCCTGCGTGCCGTCGAGTCCTGGGCGCCGGTCGACCTCGCCACCCACAGCTTCGGGCAGGGCGTGGCGGTGACGCCGCTGCAGATGGTGACCGCCATCTCGGCGATCGCCAACGGCGGGACGCTCATGCAGCCCTACCTCGTGCAGCGCGTGGTCGCGGCCAACGGCAAGGAGCTGTACGTGCGCAAGCCCGTCGCCGTCCGGCGCGTGGTGTCGGAGGAGGCGGCGCGCACCACGGCCGAGCTGCTCCGCCGGGTGGTCGAGGAGAAGGGCGGCACCGGCTCGCGGGCCAAGGTCGAGCACTTTCACACCGCCGGCAAGACCGGCACGTCGCAAAAGGCACGCGAGGGCGCGCGGGGATACTCCCACAAGCGGATCGGCTCCTTCGTGGGCTTCGTGCCGGTCGAATCGCCGCGCATTGCGGTCCTGGTGCTGATCGACGAGCCCGGCACGACCAGCTATGGAGGGGTCGTGGCCGCGCCCGTGTTCCGCGCCATTGCCACTGAGGCGTTGCGCATTCTCGACGTGATGCCCCCCGGCGAGACGGTGCCCGTGCCGGCCGAGCATGCCGAGCGGCTCCCCGTCGAGAGCGCCAAGCGCACCGCACCGGCGCGCCCGCCGCTCGCCGAGCTGGTGGCCACGGATCCGGACGCGACCCCCAACTACCTCGGCCTCTCGCTGCGCGAGGCCCTCACGCAAGCCCATGCTGCCGGGTGGGACGTCGATGTGGACGGGTGGGGCTACGTGACGGCGCAGCGGCCGCTGCCTGGCGCGGCAGCGAGCCCGCAGCGGAGGCTCGCGCTCACGCTCCGCCCCGACGGCGCGGCCGTCGCACGTTGAACATGCGGCTCGCGGCGGTGCTGTCCGGGTGGGCCGAGCCCATCGCGCTCGCGGGCGTCGAGCGGCTCGAGGTGAGCGGCGTCAGCTGCGATTCGCGCACCACCGAGCCCGGCGACCTGTTCGTGGCGCTGCCCGGGACGACCACCCACGGCGTGCGGTTTGCCGCCGACGCGGTGGCGCGCGGCGCGGTCGCCGTGGCGGCGAGCGAGCCCGTGGCGTTGGACGTGCCGGTCCTGCGGACGGCCGAGCCGGCACGGCTGCTCGGCCACGTCGCGTCGCGGCTGGCCGGCGACCCCAGCCACGCGCTCTGCATCGCCGGCGTCACGGGCACCAACGGCAAGACGACCACCACGCATCTCCTCGAAGGCATCTGGCGCGCGGCGGGGCGCGAGCCCGGCGTGATCGGCACGATCGCCTACCGCTATGCGGGCCGTGCGCGACCCGCGCCGCACACGACGCCCACCGCACCCGTGCTCCATCGCTTGCTGGCCGACATGCGCGCGGCCGGGACGACGCACGTCGCGATGGAGCTCTCGTCGCACGCGCTCGCCCAGGAGCGCGTGGCCGGGCTGCAGCTCGATGCCGCGCTCTTCACCAACTTGACGCGCGACCACCTGGACTTCCATGGCGACATGGAGGCGTACTTCGCGGCCAAGGCGCGGCTGTTCACCGAGCTGCTGCCCGCCTCCGCCAAGGCCGGCCGGGTCGCCGTCGTGAACGTCGACACCGAGCCCGGGCGGCGGCTCGCCGCCATGACGCCAGGCCGCGTCGTACGCGCCGGCCGCGCCCCCGACGCGGACGTGCGCCTCGCCGACGCCACGACCTCGCTCGCCGGCTCGCGCGGCTGCTTGATCGTGGGCGGCGAGCGCATCGAGTTCGAGACCCCGCTCGTCGGCAGCGCGCACCTGGAGAACGTGGTGCTGGCCGCAGCCGCGGCCTGGGCGCTGGGCGTGGCGTGGTCCGACGTGCTCGCGGGGCTCCGCAGCACGCCGGCGCCGCCGGGGCGGGTCGAGCAGATCGCCGGACCCGGTTTCACCGTGGTGGTGGACTACGCGCACAGCCCCGACGCCCTCGAGCGCGTGCTGGCGGCGCTGAGACCGCTCACTCCCGGGCGCCTCATCTGCGTCTTCGGCTGCGGCGGCGACCGCGACCGCGGCAAGCGGCCGCTCATGGGCGAGGCGGCGGCGCGGGCGAGCGACTTGGTCGTGCTCACCTCGGACAATCCCCGCACGGAGCCTCCGGAGCGCATCCTCGCCGACATCGAGGTCGGCGTGCGCGCCGCCGGGATGCGTCCGGTGCGAGACGCGGCCGCCGGCCGCGGCTACCTGGTCGAAGCCGACCGGCGTCTGGCGATCGAGCGCGCGATCGCCGCCGCACGGCCCGGCGACGTGGTGCTGGTCGCGGGCAAGGGCCACGAGGACTACCAGATCGTCGGCACGGAGCGCCGTCATCTCGACGACCGCGAAGAGGTGCGCCGCGCGCTCGGAGCGCGTGCGTGAGCGCGCCGGCGAGCCGGCTTGCGGCCGGCGTCGAGATCGAGCTGGCCGACCTCCTGGCCGCGACCGGTGGCGAGCTGCATCACCTGGGCGCCGCCGTTCGGGTCTGCGGCGTGACGACCGACACGCGCGGCCTCGAGGCGGGCGAGCTGTTCGTCCCCATTCGCGGCCCGCAGCACGACGGGCATGCGCACCTCGCGGCGGCGGCCGCCGCCGGCGCCGCGGCCGTGCTGCTGGAACGCGAGGCGTGCCCCGGGCCGGCGGGCACCACCACGATCGTGGTGCGGGACACGCTGGCCGCGCTCGGCGACCTGGCCCGCTGGCATCGGCGGCGGACGCCGGCGCGCGTGCTGGCCGTCGCGGGGAGCAACGGCAAGACGACCACCAAGGAGATGCTGGCCGCGATCGTGGTGCGCGCGGCGGGCGCGGGCGGCCTGGTCGCGACCGAGGGCTCGCAGAACAATCTCGTCGGCCTGCCGCTCACGCTGCTGCGGGTCTCCCCGGCGCACGCGTTCGCGGTGGTGGAGCTCGGCATGAACGTGCCCGGCGAGCTCTGGCAGCTCGCCGGCATCGCCGAGCCGGACCTGGGCGTGGTTACCTGCATCGGGCCCGAGCATCTCGAAGGCGTGGGCTCGCTGCGCGGCGCGGCCTGCGCTGAGGGGGAGCTCTTTCGCCGGCTCCGGCCGCAAGCCGTTGCCGTGGTGAACGGCGACGATCCGCTGGTGGTGGAGCAGGCCGCCGGCTTCCCCGGCCGTCGCCTGGTCTTCGGCACGCACGGCGAGGTGGGCGCGGAGTCGGTGGAGGACCTCGGCATCGAGGGGACGCGCTTCGTGCTGCGCCTCGGCGCCGAGCGCCGTCCGGTCCGGCTCGCGCTGGCGGGCCGCCACAACGTGAGCAATGCGTGCGCCGCCGCGGCGATGGCGTACGCCGCCGGCATCCCGAGCGACACCATCGTGGCGGGGCTCGAGCACACGGCCGCGCCCAGCATGCGCATGGAGATCCGCCGGCTGCCGGGCGACGTCACCGTCGTGTTCGACTGCTACAACGCGAACCCCGCGTCGATGGCGGCGGCGCTGCAGACCATGGCGGCGAGTCGCGCCGGGCGGCGGCTCGCGGTGCTGGGAGAGATGCGCGAGCTGGGTGAGCATGCCGAGGCCGCGTGCCGGGAGCTCGGACGCGCGGCGGCGGCCGGCCTCGATGCGCTGGTGGTGCTCGGCGCGCAGGCGGAGATCGTGGCGGAGAGCGCCGTGGAGGCGGGCATGGACGCCTCCCGCGTGACCGTGGCCACCGACCACGGGGACGCCGCGCGGCGGGTGCGCGCGCTGCTCCGGGCGGGCGACGTGCTGCTGCTCAAGGGATCGCGGGGAGCGGCGCTCGAGCGCGTGTTCGAGCGCCTCGAGCGGGAGGCGTGATGCTGTACCATTGGCTGTATCCGCTGCACGAGCAGTACGCGGTGCTGAACGTGATGAAGTACATCTCGTTCCGCACCGTGGCCGCCGGGCTGCTGGCGCTCACCGTGTCCCTCGTGCTCGGCCCGCTGCTCATCCGCCGGCTGACGGCCATGCAGATCGGGCAGTCGATCCGCGACGACGGACCGGCGAACCATGCGACCAAGGCCGGGACGCCCACCATGGGGGGCGTGCTCATCATCTTCTCGCTGATGACGGCGACGCTCCTGCTCGCCGACCTGCGCAACTGGTACGTGTGGATGGCGCTCGTGGTGACGGTCGCGCACGGGGGCATCGGATTTCTCGACGACTTCGCCAAGGTGCGGCGCCGCAACTCGCGCGGCCTGCCGGGACGCACGCGGCTCATGGCCGAGCTCGGGATCGGCGCGCTCGCGGCGCTGGCGCTCTTGCTGTTCTCCGGGCATGGCGGCCAGATCACCATGCCGTTTTTGAAGGACGTACGGCCCGACCTCGGCTGGTGGTACGTGCCGTTCGGCGCGCTGGTGATCGCCGGGGCGGCCAACGCCGTCAACCTGACCGACGGCCTCGACGGGCTCGCCGTGGGGCCGGTGATGATCGCGGCCAGCACCTACGTCATCTTCGCGTACACCGCCGGCAACGCGCGCTTTGCCGAGTACCTGCAGGTACCGTACGTGGCGGGCGCCGGCGAGCTGGCGGTGTTCTGCGCCGCGCTCTCCGCCGCGGGGCTCGGCTTTCTCTGGTACAACGCCTATCCGGCGCAGATGTTCATGGGCGACGTCGGCTCGCTCGCCCTTGGCTCGGCGATCGGCATCGTGGCCCTCATCACGCGCCAGGAGCTGGTGCTCGTGGTCGTGGGCGCCGTGTTCGTGGCCGAGGCGCTGTCCGTGATCGGTCAGGTGGCGTCGTACAAGCTGCGCCGCAAGCGCATTCTGCGGATGGCGCCGCTGCATCACCACTTCGAGCTGGGCGGGTTGCCCGAGCCGCAGATCATCGTGCGCTTCTGGATCGTGTCGATCGTCTGCGCGCTCGTGGCGCTCTCGACCCTGAAGCTGCGATGACCCTGCCGCGCCGCGCGCTCGTCGTGGGGTTCCAGCGCACCGGGCAAGCCGTGGCGCGCGTGCTCCGCGCGCGTGGCACGGCGGTGCGCGTGCTCGACGCGCGCCCGGCGTCCGACCTCGGCGTGCGGGCGGCGGACTGGGAGGGCGTCGAGCTGCGCCTCGGCGACGCGGCCGGCGCCGGGGCGCTCGACGGCGTGGACCTCGTGGTGCCGAGCCCGGGCGTCCCGCGCCGCCATGCGCTGCTTGCGGAGGCGGAGACGCGCGGCATTCCGATCGCGAGCGAGATCGAGCTGGCCGCCCGCCTCGGCACGGCTCGGCTCGTCGCCATCACGGGCACCAACGGCAAGAGCACGACCACCACGCTCGTGGGACGCGCGCTCGAGCTGGCCGGGGTGCGGACGTTCACGGGCGGCAATCTCGGCCGGCCGCTGATCGAGGCCGTCGGCAGCGACGCCGCGGTGTGGGTGGCCGAGGTGTCGAGCTTTCAGCTCGAGTGGGTGGAGCGCTTCCGTCCCGCGGTCGGCTGTCTGCTCAACGTCACGCCCGACCATCTCGACCGGCACGCCGACTTCGCCGAGTACCGTGACGCCAAGGCGCGTCTCTTCGCGGCCCAGACGCCGGCCGACGCGGCGGTGGTGAACCGCGACGACCCGGTCGCCGCGGCGATCGGCGCCGGCCTCGTGGCGCGGCGCTTCTCCTTTGGAGAGCGGCCGGTCGCCGAGGGCGCGTTCGTCGCCGACGGCGCGGTCGTCGTGCGGCTCGCCGGCCGCGAGGAGCGCGTCCGCCTCGAGCGCACGCGGCTCGCCGGCCGCCACAATACGGAGAACGTGATGGCGGCCGCGCTGGTGGCGCGGCTCGCCGGTGCGCCGCTCGCCGCCGTGCAGCAAGCCGTCGACACGATGGACCCGCTGCCGCATCGGCTCACACTGGTCGCCGAGCGCGCCGGCGTGCGCTGGTACGACGACTCCAAGGCCACCAACGTGGGCGCCGCCGTAAAGAGCCTGGCATCGTTTGCGGGGCCCGTGGTGCTGCTGGCCGGCGGCGTCGACAAGGGCGGCGACTACGCGCCGCTCGCCGAGGCCGCCCGCGACAAGGCGCGGCTGGTCCTGGTGTTCGGAGCGGCGCGCGAGCGCATCGCCGCGTCGCTTGCCGGCGCGGGCGTCGCCGTGCGCCGGGTCGACGATCTCACCGAAGCCGTAGAGACCGCGGCGGCGGCCGCGCAGCCGGGCGACGTCGTGCTGCTCGCGCCGGCCTGCTCGAGCTTCGACATGTTCCGGGACTACGCGGAGCGGGGACGCGCGTTTGCGCGCGCGGTGGAGGAGCTGGGATGACGGGTGCAGAGACGCTCGCCGCGGCGCTCGAGCCGCGGCCGACCTTCCGGGGGCCGCTGCACGGGCAGCGACCGAAGCGCACGGGCTCGCTGTCGGCCGATCCCTGGCTGGTGATCGCGGTCACCGGGCTGCTCGGCGTCGGCCTCGTCATGGTGTTCAACGTGAGCTACTTCCTCGGCAGCTCGAACGTCGGCGACCCGTACGCGTTCTTCCGCAAGCACGTGTTCTCGATCGCACTCGGCGGCGTGATCGCGGCGGTCGTCTCGCGTCTCGGCTCGGACACGTTTCGGCGCCTCGCCTATCCGCTGCTGCTCGCCGCCCTGGTGTCGCTGACGCTCGTGCTGGTGCCGGGGATCGGCAGCGCGCGCGGCGGGGCGCAGCGCTGGCTGGCGCTCGGCCCGCTCTCGTTCCAGCCTTCCGAGCTCGCCAAGCTGGCGCTGGTGCTCTATCTGGCGGCCTCGCTCGATCGCAAGCGCGAGCGCCTGCACGATCTCCGCCGCGGCGTGCTGCCGTACTGCCTGGTGGCCGGCGTGCTGGCGCTGCTGTTGCTCGCCGAGCCGGACTTCGGCAGCACGGCGCTGGTGGCGCTCGTGCTGCTCGCCATGCTGTTCGTCGCGGGCGCCCGGCCGGCGCATCTCCTGCTGCTCTGCGCCGGCGGGGTTCCCGCGCTCGTCTACCTCATGATCGCCGAGCCCTACCGGTGGGCCCGCCTCATGGCGTTCCTGCAGTACGACCTCGATCCGCTCGGCATGGGCTTCCAGCTGCGGCAGTCGCTGATCGCCTTCGGCTCGGGCGGCGTGATCGGCGTCGGTCTCGGACAGAGCCAGCAGAAGATGTTCTTTCTCCCGGCCGCGCACACCGACTTCATCTTCTCGGTCGTCGGCGAGGAGCTGGGCTTGATCGGCGCGCTTGGCGTGCTGGGGCTGTTCGCCTGGATCGCGCTGCGGGGGCTCCGCATCGCTGCCGCCCATCCCGACCGCTTCGGCTCCCTGTTCGCCTTCGGCCTCACGTTGCTGGTGGTCGCGCAGGGGCTGCTGAACGTGGGCGTCGTGCTCGGCTGCCTGCCGACCAAGGGCCTGGTGCTGCCCTTCATCTCCTACGGCGGCTCGGCGATGCTGCTGGCGCTGGCCGAGGTGGGCGCGCTGCTCGCGCTGGCGCGTGAAACCGGATGAGCGGACCCGGCCGCGTGGTCATCGCGGGCGGCGGGACGGGCGGCCACGTCTTCCCGGCGCTGGCGCTGGCCGAGGCGCTGGCGGGACGCGGCGCGGACGTTCACATGATCGGCACCGTCACCGGCCTCGAGGCGCGCGTGGTGCCGGGCGCCGGCTATCCGTTCCACGTCGTGCCGGGCGCACCGGTGCGCGGCGGCGGCGTGCGGCGCGCCCTCGGCGGCCTCAACGCGGCGCTGCACGGCGTCCGTGCGGCGCGCCGGCTGCTCCGTCGTCTGGAGCCGTCGGTCGTGGTGGGTGTCGGTGGCTATGCGTCGGTCGCCACGGTGCTGGCGGCGCGCTCGATGGGGCTGCCGGCGCTCCTGCAGGAGCAGAATGCGATTCCCGGTCTGGCGAACCGCGTGCTCGGACGGGTGAGCGACCGCATCTGCCTCGGGTTCGCCACAGCGGAGCGCTACTTCCCCGCCGGCCGCGCGGTGCACACCGGCAATCCGATCCGGGCGGCGGTGCTGCGTGGCAGCGGGCCCGGCACCGATCTGCTGGTGTTCGGCGGCAGCCAGGGCGCGCGGCGGCTGAACCAGGCGATGGTGGCGGCGCTGCCCGATCTGGTGGCGCATCTGCGGGGCGCCGGCATCGTGCATCAAACCGGCGCGTTGGACCTGGACGAGGTCCGCCGGGCGTACGAGCGCCTCGGTGTCGTGGCCGACGTGCGCGCGTTCATCGACGACATGGGAAGCGCCTACGGCCGCGCCGCGGTGGTGGTGGCGCGCGCCGGCGCCATGAGCTGCGCCGAGATCACGGCGCGCGGCCTGCCCGCCATCCTGGTGCCGTATCCGCACGCTGCCGACGACCATCAACGCGCGAACGCCGCCGCCCTGGCCGAGGCGGGCGCGGCCGAGATGATCCTCGACGGTGCGCTCGACGGCCCGGCGCTGCGGCACGCGGTGGCAGCGCTGTTCGACCACCCCGAGCGCCGCGCACGCATGGCGGCGGCGTCGCGCGCGCTCGGACGTCCCGACGCCGCCGCACGCGTCGCGGACGAGGTGACGGCACTCGCGGCGGGCGTCGGCTCTTGAAGAGCCGCAGCGGCTTCGATAACACGTGGCCCCGTGGCTGGGCTTGTTGGGTGGACGGGGTGGCCGCTCGCTTCGTCGCGTGGAGTGACCTTCGTGACTGGTCCTGGACGGCGCGTACACTTCGTCGGGATCGGTGGCATCGGCATGAGCGGCATCGCGGAGGTGCTGCTGACGCTCGGCTACGCGGTCTCCGGCTCCGATCTCGTCGAGAGCGAGACGACGCGCCGGCTCGTCCAGCTGGGCGCGCGCGTGCACATCGGCCCCCACGACGCGGCCCACGTCGACGCGGACGTCGACGTGCTGGTGATCTCCTCGGCCGTGACGTACGCGAATCCCGAGGTCGTGCGCGCGCGCGATCTCCGCATTCCGGTGATCCCGCGCGCCGAGATGCTGGCGGAGCTCATGCGCATGAAGCAGGGGGTCGCGGTCGCCGGCACCCACGGCAAGACCACTACCACCTCGCTGATCGGCGCCGTCCTCTACCAGGCCGGGCGGGATCCGACCGTCGTGGTCGGGGGGCGGCTCCGCGGTGACGGCACCAACGCGCGCATCGGGCAGGGCTCGATGATGGTGGTCGAGGCCGACGAGAGCGACGGCACGTTCTTGCTGCTCTCACCGATCATCGCGGTGGTGACCAACATCGATCCGGAGCACCTCGATCACTTCGGCGACCTCGAGCGCGTGCGCGAAGCCTACCGGCAGTTCGTGCAGCGCGTGCCGTTCTACGGGCTCGCCGTGCTCTGCATCGACAACGTCAACGTGCGCGCGATGCTGCCGCAGGTGAACAAGCGCTTCGTCACCTACGGCACCGTGCCGGACGCGGAATGGCAGGCGCGCGACCTGCGCGTGGACAAGCTCAGGACCAGCTTCGAGCTGTGGCGCCGCGAGCAGCCGCTCGGCACCGTGCACCTGCAGATCCCGGGACGCCACAACGCGCTCAACGCACTCGCCGCCTTCGCGGTGGCCGACGAGCTCGGCATCCCGTGGCGCATCGTCGCCCACGCGCTCAGCGAGTTCGGCGGCGTCCACCGCCGCTTCGAGGTACGCGGAGAGGAGCAGGACGTCTTGGTGGTCGACGACTACGGCCACCACCCCGAGGAGATTCGCGCCACGTTGCTCGCGGCGCGCGAGGGCTTCGGCCGCCGGCTGGTGGTCGCCTTCCAGCCGCACCGCTACTCCCGCACGCGCGACCTGTTCGCGGAGTTTCTCTCGGCGTTCGACGACGCGGCCGTGGTGCTGCTCACCGACATCTACCCCGCCGGCGAGGACAAGATCGACGGGGTGAGCAGCGAGGCGCTCTACCAGGCGCTGAAAAAGCGCGGCCATCTCGACGTTCGCCACGTGCCGGAGCGGGGCGCGCTCGCCGAGGCGCTGCTCGAGGTGGTGCAGCCGGGCGATCTCGTGGTGACGCTCGGCGCGGGCGACGTGTATCGGACGGCCGACGAGCTGCTGGCGCTGCTCCGCAGCGGCCACGCTCCCCGGCAGCTCCACTGAGGTGCGATGGCGGAGGGGGTGGAGGCGACCTGCGCGCGATTGGCGGCAGCGGTCGGCGGCCGGGTGCGTCGCGACGAGCCGCTCGCGCGCCACACGTCCTTCCGGATCGGGGGACCGGCCGACGTGCTGGTCGAGCCCGGCTCGCCCGGCGAGCTGGCTGGCGTCGCGCGCATCACGGCGGAGGCGGGCCTGCCGCTCACGGTGCTGGGCGCGGGCTCCAATTTGCTGGTGGCCGACGGCGGCATCCGCGGCGTGGTGGTAAAGCTCGGCGCCGGGTTCCGGCGCGCCGCCTGGACGGAGCGCGGAGTCACCGCCGGCGCCGCCATGCAGATCGGGAAGCTGGCGCGCGCCGCGGTGACGCGCGGGCTGTCCGGCCTCGAGTTCGCCGAGGGCATCCCCGGAACGGTGGGCGGCGCGCTGTTCATGAACGCGGGCGCCTACGGCGGCGAGGTGGGCGCCAAGGTCGCGGCGGTCGAGGGGGTCACGGCCGACGGCCGCTTGGAAACGCTCGCCGGCGAGACGCTCGCCTTCTGCTACCGGCGCGCCGGGCTGCCGCCGGGGTTCCTCGTCACCGCGGTGACGTTCCGGCTGGAGCCGGCCGCGCCCGAGCTGATCGCCCGGCGGCTCGCCGAGCTGCGCGAGCACCGGCTGGCGAGCCAGCCGCAAGGCACGGCCAACGCCGGCTCGATCTTCAAGAACCCGCCGGGTGCGACGGCGGGGCGGCTGATCGAAGCGGCGGGTCTCAAGGGACGGCGTGTGGGGGGCGCTCGGATCTCGGAGCGCCACGCCAACGTCATCGTGAACGACGGCGGCGCGCGGGCGAGCGACGTGCAGGCGCTGATGGCCGAGGCGCAGCGCGCGGTGTGGGAACGGAACGGGGTATGGCTCGAGCCCGAAATCAGACTCGTTGGCAGCTGGTGATGCGTCCGTTCGGGCGCAACCGGCGGCGCGGGGCGCGGCCGGAGCGCCGCGCGCTCACGCTCGCCGCCTGGCGGCTGGCACGGGTCGTGGTCCCCGCGGCGTTGTTCCTGCTCGCCTGGCCCGCGGTGGGCGAGCGCGTGCGCACACATCCCTACTTCGCCATCCGCGAGGTGGTGGTGCAGCGCCGCGGGCACGTTACCGAGGACGTCGTGCGCCGCTGGACGGGGCTCACGCCGGGGATGTCGATCTGGGACGTCGACGCCGCGGCGCTCGAGGCGAAGCTCGCCGAGCTGCCGTGGGTACGCACGGCGCGGGTGCGGCGTGAGCTGCCCGACCGGGTGGTGATCCGCGTGCGCGAGTACCACCCGGTGGCGATCGTGCGCGTCGAGGGCGCCGAGCGCCCGCTCTACTACCTGGCCGCCGACGGCCGCATCTTCGCGCCGGTCGAGGGAAGCGACGGCCGGGATCTGCCCTACGTGAGCGGGATCGAGCGCGCCGACCTCGACGGCGGCGGCGGGCGCGGCGTGCTGGCGGTGCGCGAGGCGCTGGACGCGCTGTCCGCCGCCGCCGACACGCGCGGGCTCGGGCTCGTCTCCGAGGTGCACGTCGACGCCGCCGGCGGCGTCACCGTCGTTCCGGCCCGTCCCCCGGTGCCGATCCATCTCGGCCGCGGGGACTACGCCACGAAGCTCGCTCGCGCCGCCGAGGTCCTGCCGCGCTGGAGGGATCGCGAGGCCGAGCTGCTGAGCGTGCGCTGCGAGTTCGAGGACCAGGTGATCGTGCGCCTGCGACATGCCGTGGGCGGGGTGGGGGCATGACGATGGCGAAGCGCAATCCGCTCGTGGTCGGGCTCGACGTCGGGACCTACAAGGTGGGCGTGGTGGTCGCCGAGGTGACCGACGGCGGCATCGAGATCACGGGCATCGGCACGGCGGCATCGAACGGGCTCCGCAAGGGCACCGTGGTGAACATCGATGCGACCGTGGAGGACATCCGGCGCGCGGTGGAAGAGGCGGAGCTCATGGCCGGGTGCGAGATCCGCAGCGTGATCGCGGGCTCGTCGGGCTGCCATCTAAAGGGCGTCAACAGCCACGGGGTGGTGGCGGTCCGCTCGCGCGAGGTGACGTCGAACGACGTCGAGCGCGTGATCGAGGCGGCGCGCGCGGTGGCGCTGCCGACCGACTGCGAGATCCTGCACGTGCTGCCGCAGGACTTCGTGGTCGACGAGCAGGACGGCATCCGCCAGCCGGTCGGCATCACGGGGGTGCGGCTTGAAGCTCGCGTGCACATCGTCACGGGCTCCGTGGGCTCGGGGCAGAACCTCATAAAGTGCTGTAATCGCGCTGGGTTACGCGTACAAGACGTGCTCGCCGGCCCGCTGGCCGCTGCCGAGGCGGTGCTCACGCCCGAGGAGCAGGAGCTCGGCGTGGCGCTGCTCGACATCGGCGCCGGGACGACCGAGATCGTGGTGGTGCACGCGGGCGCCATCCGGCACACCGGCGTGCTGCCTTGCGGCGGCGGGCACCTCACCAACGACCTGGCGGCGGCGCTGCGCACGCCGTTCTCGGAAGCCGAGACGTTGAAGAAGCGGCACGGGTCGGCCGTCGCGGCGAACGCCCCGACCGACGTCCTGGTGGAGGTGGCGGGGCTCGGGGGACGGCCGCCGCAGCGCATCGCGCGACGCGTGCTCGCCGAGGTGCTCGAGATGCGCGCCGAGGAGATCCTCAGGCTCGCGCGGCGGGACATCGAGCGCGCCGGATGCGGCGGGCTGCTCACCTCGGGCGTGGTGCTGACCGGCGGCAGCGCCGCGCTCGACGGCATGGTGGCGCTCGCCGAGCGCGTCTTTCGCGCGCCGGTACGCCTCGGCGTGCCGCAAGAACTGACCGGATTGGTTGACGCCGTGGCGAGTCCCATGTATTCGACGGCCGTGGGGCTCGTGCTTCACGGAGTGAAGCAGCAGGGAAGGCCGGGCGCGCGAGGCGGCTCGTTGCCGTACCCCTTCGGTCGCGTGGGACACCGCGTGATCGAGTGGCTGCGAGACTTCTTTTAAGATCGCGAACGCGGCGGCGGGGCGGACGCCGGGAGGTGGTAGATGGCGGTGGACTTCGGCGGGGCGATTGACGGGGCGCGGATCAAGGTCATTGGCGTCGGTGGTGGAGGCGGGAACGCGGTCAACACGATGATCGCCGCGGGGCTTCCCGGGGTCGAATTCATCGCCGCGAACACCGATGCGCAGGCGCTCAGCGCGAACCTGGCGCCGGTGAAGGTCCAGCTCGGCGAGCAGCTGACGCGCGGGCTCGGCGCCGGCGGCAACCCGGAGGTGGGCCGGCGGGCCGCGCAGGAAGACGAGGAGCGGCTGCGCCAGCTCCTCGACGGCGCCGACATGATCTTCGTCACGGCTGGCATGGGCGGCGGCACCGGCACGGGCGCCGCGCCGATCGTCGCCCGCATCGCCAAGGAGAACGGCGCGCTGACCGTCGGCGTCGTCACCAAGCCGTTCGGCTTCGAGGGCAAGCGCCGCCAGCGGCAGGCCGAGGACGGGCTGCGGGAGCTCAAGGCCAGCGTCGACACCCTGATCGCCATCCCGAACCAGCGTCTGCTCTCCGTGGCGGGGCGCAACAGCTCCATCCTCGAGACCTTCAAAAAGGCCGACGACGTGCTGCTGCAGGCAGTGCGCGGCATCGCCGACCTCATCACGGTGCACGGCCTCATCAACCTCGATTTCGCGGACGTGCGCGCGATCATGTGCGAGATGGGCATGGCAATGATGGGCGCCGCGGTCGCCGAAGGCGAGAACCGCGCCATCGAAGCGGCCCAGAAAGCCATCTCGAGCCCGCTGCTCGAGGACGTGCACATCGAGGGCGCCCGCGGCGTGCTCATCAACATCACGGGCGGCCAGAGCCTCACGCTCCACGAGGTGAACGAGGCGGCCACGCTCATCCAGGAAGAGGCCGACGACGACGCCAATATCATCTTCGGCGCGGTGATCGACGACTCCATGGGCGAGCAGGTGCGCATCACCGTGATCGCCACCGGCTTCGGCGAGTCGGCGACGATGGTGCACCCGCTCGGCCGCGGCCCGGCCGCCGCCCCGGCGCCGGAGCGGCGCGGCGACGTGACGGCCGACGGCCGGCGCATCGTCCGCCGCGGCACGCTGGTCGACCCGGAGGCCGAGCTCGAGACGCCCACCTGGATGCGGCGTCCGGATCAGTCGCTCGCCGCGGAGCGGCCGGCCGCTCGGCCGGCGCCGATGCGCGACGAGCCCGACTACGACGTGCCGGCCTTCCTTCGGCGCGGCGCCGAGTAGCGGGTCCGCCCCCCGTGCTTGAGCGGGCACGGGGCGCGGGTTACAGCTCGGTCCTGGATGCCCAGGACCGACTCGCTGCGCGCGCAGCGTCTCGCAGCGGAACGCCGCCTCTACGAGCCGGCCGCCGACGGTCCGCTTTCGGTGTGCCTCGTCTACCCCAACACCTATCCCGTGGCGATGGGGAACCTGGGTTTCCAGTCCGTGTTCCGCCAGCTCGCCTGCGACCCGCGCGTCACCGCCGACCGGGCCTACCTACCCGACGGGCCGTCGGAATCGTGGCCGCGGCTGCTGCGCTCGTTCGAGCGGGAGCGGCCGCTGGCGGACTTCGACGTGGTGGCGTTCTCGCTGTCGTTCGAGACCGACTACGTGCACGTGCTCCAGTGCCTGGCGCTCGCCGGCGTGACGCTGCGGCGGACGGCGCGAGGCCCGGACGAGCCGCTCGTCATGGCCGGCGGGCCGGCGACCTTTCTCAACCCCGAGCCGCTGGCCGAGTTCGTCGACCTCTTTCTGCTCGGCGAAGCCGAGGAGATGCTGTCCGAGTTCGTGGACCGTGCCGCGCGCTCCCCGCGCGATCGCGCGAGCCTGCTGGCGGCGGCCGACGACGTCGGCGGTGCGTATCGTCCCGACCGCTACACGCCCGTCTACGAGCCGGGCGGCCCGCTGCGGCGCGTGGAGTACGACGGCCCCGGCGACGGGCGGGTCGTGCGGCGCTATCTGGCCGCGCTCGACGGCGCGCCCACGCGCTCGCAGATCGTGACCCCGGAGGCGGTGTTCGGCGACATGTACCTGGTCGAGGCCAGCCGCGGCTGCGAGTGGGGCTGCCGCTTCTGCGCCGCGGGCTTCATGTACCGGCCCGTCCGCTACCGCAGCCCGGCGGTGGTGGCGGCGGGCATCGACGAGGGGCTCGCCGTGCGCGACACGATCGGGCTGGTCGGCGCGGAGATGGCGAGCCAGCCCGGCATCGCGGCGCTCTGCGAGCGCGTGGTGGCCGGGGGCGGCCGGCCGTCGCCCTCGTCGCTCAAGGCCGACGTCGTGACGCGCCGGCTGGCACGCGCGCTCGGCGCCGGGGGGACGCGCTCGGTGACGGTGGCGCCGGAGGCGGGCTCGGAGCGGCTCCGGCGCGTCATCAACAAGAACCTGACGGACGCCGAGATCCTGCGCGCGGCGGAATGGCTGGTCGGCGGCGGTGTCGACGCGCTCAAGCTGTACGTGATGGTCGGCTTGCCGACGGAGACGGACGAAGACGTCGACGCCATCGTGGCGCTGGTCGAGCGCGTGCGCGCGCGGCTCGCAGACGGTGGACGGCGCCGCGTCGGCCGGATCCAGGTGTCCATCAACGGCTTCGTCCCGAAGCCATGGACGCCGTTCCAGTGGGAGCCGATGGAGCCGCTGCCGCAGCTGCGAGCGAAGCTGGCGCGCGTGCGCCGCGTGCTCGGCGCGCTGCCTGCCGTGCAGGTCGACACCGAGAGTCCGCGCGAGGCCTACCTCCAGACCGTGCTCTCCCGCGGCGACCGGCGCGTGGCCCCGCTGCTGGAGCGGCTCGCCGGCGCGCCGGGCGAGTGGTGGGCGGTGCTGCGCGCGCTCCGCGGCGGCGGCGACAGCGGCGTGCCCGATCCCGACTTCTGGGTGCACCGCCGCTACGACGTCGACGAGACCTTGCCATGGGACTTCATCGACCACGCCGTCGACAAGCGCTATCTCGCCGCGGAACGGCGGAAAGCCTTCGCCGCCGTCCAGACACCGCCCTGCGACACGCACACCTGTCACGCCTGCGGGGCGTGCTGACGCGACGTGCTGGCAGGCGTCGGCGTGGACCTCTGCGAGATCGCCCGCATCGAGCGGGTGCTCCAGGCGCCGAGCGGCCGTCGCTTTCGCGCCCGCGTGTTCACGCCCGCCGAGGTGCGCCACTGCGAGGGCCGCGGCCGGGCGGGCGCGCAGAGCTACGCCGGGATCTTCGCGGCGAAGGAGGCGGCGCTGAAAGCGCTGGGCACCGGCTGGAGCGCCGGCCTCGCGTGGCGGCACGTCGAGGTCGTCCACGACCGGGCGGGCGCGCCGGCGCTGGCGCTCCACGGCGCGGCTCGTACGCTGGCGCGGCGCCGCGGCGTGACGGCCGCGCACCTCACCATCAGTCACGCGGGCGCGCTGGCTGTGGCGGTGGTGGTGCTGGAGCGGGCCGCGGAAGGAGCAGCAGGAACGCGACCGCCCAGATCCCGCCGACGAAGCCGATGACCGTCCACGCATTGCGCGAGCGTCCGGCGTTGCCCGCGAAGATCCGGCAGAGGATGGCGTCGCAGACGTGGAGCACGAGCGCCGTGCCGATCACCGTCGCCGGCGGCGGCCCGGGCGCCACGAAGGCGAGCCCGCTCCAGTAGGCCAGCGCGGTGGCGAAGCTCATGGCGCCTCACTATACTCGGGCCGCGTCCGGAGCGCACAACAACCCCGTGGCCAAGGATCTGCTCAGCCGCCTCGCCGAAGAGCTGCTCGCCAACGAAACCGTCAGCCACGCGCTCGCGGCGGCGATGAAGAAGGGCCTCGAGACCAAGGGCCGGATCGACCGCAACGTGCAGACGATGCTGCAGATGTTGAACCTGCCGACGCGCGCCGATCTGGCGCGGCTCAACACCAAGCTCGAGGTCATCCAGGGCAGCCTGGTGAACCTGAGCCTCAAGGTCGACCGCCTGCTGGCCGAGCGCGAGGCGAACGGCCGGCGCCCGGCACGCAAGCGCGGCGAGGACGGCGACTGAGCGAGCGGGCTCAGCCGCGGCCGCCGACCAGCCGGGGCTGACACTCGAGCTGCCGCACGCGATTCTCCAGCTCGAGAATGCGGTGGCTCGCCTCCTGGCGCTCCGCGAGCACGGCGCGCCGGCGGTCTTCGAGCTCGTGCGCCAGCGCCGACGCCCGGCGCTCGACCACCTGCAAGCGCCCGAGCGCCAGCCGCGCAGTCCAGAGCGCGCCGGCGAGGCCGAGCAGCGCGACGACGAGCGCGGTGAGCGCGATCGGCCAGCGCGCTTCGAGCGTGTGCAGCCGCGCCTCCTTGTCGGCGGCGAATGCGGCCTCCCCGCGAAGGCGTTCGATCGTCTCCCTGAGCGCCGTCGTCTCCGCGGCGTGCTCGGCCGCGCTCCGCCGCAGCGCGGCCAGCTCGTCGGTCAGCTCGTCCACGCGCGGCGCCAGCGGATTCGGCACACGGTAGGCGAAGCCGAGCGGGACGCGTGTCGGATCGCGGATGCCGTTGGCGACGAGGAAATCGTCGATTCGATCCTCTGGAATGCCGAAGCTCTTGGCGACCGACATGGGCGACTCGCCCGGCCGCGCCCGGTAGATGAACGTCGCCCCATCGTCGACCAGCTCGAAGGGCGGCGCCGCGGTTGCCGGAGCAGCCCAGCCGACGGCCAGCATCGCAAGCAGCACGAAGGACTTGAAATCTCGGTGTGGCATGAGTCACCTCGAAGGCGCGCCGCCACCCCACCACTTGGTGCGTACGCTATCCCCGGATCGGCGCGCCGGCAATCCCATTTACGGGGGTCAAAACGGCGGTACGGCGGTCTACCGGGGGATCGGGCGCTCGGGCGCTGCTGCCGCCGACCCCGAAACGAGGCTTCGGACGCCCCGGGTGGCGAACCCTGCAGCGCTTGCTAGGCGCGCCCGGACGACCCGGCGGCGTGCGCCTGCTCGCGTCCAGGGGGCGCGAACAGCAGCGCCGCCAGCTCCTCGAGCCCGGCAACCGTCACCGGCGGCGCCGCGAGCGGCGGGACCTCGGCCAGCGCCGGCGCGCCTGCCGCGGCGAGCAGCGGTGCGAGCGTAGCGTGCTGGCGCGCCGCGTCCCGGCGTACGTCGGCGAACGCCTGGGTGAGCTTGGCCGCGAGCGCCGCCGATGCGCCCGCCGGAGGCCCCGGGTCGGCGGCGTCCGGACCGAACAGGTCCTGGGGGAGCGCGCGGTTCACGATGACGCCGCCGATCCGCAGGCCGCGCTCGCCGAGGCTGCGGACGAGGTCGCCCGTGTCGGCGGTGAGCCGCGCCTCCGGCGTGGTCACCAGCACGAGCTCGGTCGCCTCGCTCGCGAGCAACGCGGCTACCTGCGCGACGCGGCCGCGCAGCGCACCCGTTAGCCCTTCGATGGCCGCGACGAACTCACTCAGCTCGCGCACGAGCCCGACGCCGGTGAAGCGCTCGAGTCCCGACAGCACGCTCGCGAGCACCATGTGCGCCAGCCGTGACGTGGCGGCGGGCAGGATCGACGTCGGGTCCTTCAGCACGGCGAGCGCCCGCGAGTCGAGGAACGCCAGCAGCCGGCGCGGCGCATCGAGGAAGTCGACGGCGTGCCGCGCGGGCGGCGTATCGACCACGACCAGATCGTAGCGATCCTCCTCGACCAGCCGGAAGACCGATTCGACGGCCATGTACTCGGCGCTGCCCGCGAGCGTGCCCGAGAGGTTCTGGTAGAGGCGGTTGCCGAGGATGCGCTGCACGTGCGCCGGATCGCCGGCGAGCGCGCGCACCAGGTCGTCGAAGCTCCGCTTGACGTCGAGGAGCTGCGCGTCGAGCTCGGCACCGGGCCCGAGCGGCACGCGCCGCGGCCGCCCGTCGAGATGCCCGAGGCCGAGCGCGTCGCGGAGCCGCAGCGACGGATCGACCGTCAAGACCGCGGTGCGACGCCCGCGGCGGGCCGCGCCCACGGCGAGCGCCGCCGCGGTCGTCGTCTTGCCGACGCCGCCGCTGCCGACGCAGAGCACGACGCGCTTCGACGCCACC
>DATMAZ010000199.1:0-7384 GCA_035559675.1 Candidatus Limnocylindria bacterium | reverse complement strand
GACGCAGCCGCACGGGACGGCCGCCGGCGGCGGCATCGAGCTCGGCCGGGTGCGGCAGCCGATCGAGCGCGTGCTCGTCGAGCCCCTCGCCGCGTACCCAGCGTCCCGGCGGCAGCGTGCGTGCGCGCGCCGCCAGGCGCGCCAGCAGCGTGCGCGCACGGCGCACGTCCCGCAGATCGAGATGCGCGTCGGCGGCGGCCATGCCGAAGAGGTGCAGATGCGGATCGATCAAGCCGGGCAGCACGGTGGCCCCGCGGCAGTCGATGACGCGGGCCCGGCGGCCGAGGCGCGCCCGTACGGCGCTGCTCGTGCCGATCGCCGCCACGCGGCCGCCCGCGAATCCGATGGCCTCGGCGAGCGGCGCCCACGGGTCGGCGCGCACGCGGGCATTGTCGAAGACGAGAGCGGGCGGCGTCAGTCGGACGATGGCAGCGGCTTCGCTTCCTTGAGCTTCATCTCCTGATCGCAGCAGGTGAGCGCGCCGGCCCCACCCTTGTTACAGAGCACCTCGACGCCGCACGATTCGCAGACGTAACGCTTGCCGAGCTGGCTGGGCATGCGAACCCGTTACCAGAGGTGGCCGAGTGCACTCAAGCGAGGGGCCAAGCGGCGACACGCGCAGTGCCGGCTGCGGCCCCGGCCACATCGACGACGGCGAGCTCGGTGCCCGGCTCCCAGTGCTCGCGGCGCACGAATCCGAGCCCCACGGGGGCGGCGAGCGCCGGGGAGTACGCCACGGACGTCACCTGTCCCACCTCGCGCCCGTCGTGCACGAGCCGGGCGTCAGCGGCCGGCGTCCCGCCGGCGAAGACGAGCCCGCAGAGGCGGCGGTTCACGTGCCCGCGCGCCGTCCCCCGCGCGATCACCTCCTGGCCGAGATAGCAGCCCTTGGTGGTGCTGATAGCGGCCTCCACCGGCACCTCGAGCGCGAGCGTCTTCTCTCCCATGTCCACTCCCGTGCGGGGGATGCCACGCTCGATGCGCCGCGCCTCCAGTGCCGCCCGCCCGCAGAACACCGCACCGGCGGCCGCCAGCGCGTCCCGCACGTCGCCGGCGCGCGCGGCCGGCGCGTGCAGGATCGCCCCCTCGCCGCCGACGGCGCTCGCGTGCACCAGCCGCAGCGCGACGCCGGCGATGGTCGTCTCGCGGTGCGCGAACGGCGGCAGGGCGTCCAGCCCGGGCGCGAGGCGCGGCGTGTCCGGCCCGGCGAGACCGAGGAGCGTTACGTCGTCGACCACGTCCAGCTCGACGTCGTCGGCGATGATCAGCCGCGCAAGCGACTCGATAACGGCGTCGCGCGCGCCGCGGTCGACGTCGAGCAGCAGCGCGTCGGCCGTCGCCGCCACGCGCAGGTCGGACACCACGCGCCCCTGGATGGTGAGTAGCAGCGCCGGGCAGCCGTCGCCCGGTCCGAGCCGTGTGACGTCGTTGGTGAGCATGCCTTGCAGGAACGCGACGCGGTCCGCGCCGCTCGCCCGCACCAGCGCGCGGTCGTCGAGCACGAACACGCCGGCGTGCGTGCGCAACGCGTGGTACTCGTCGTCGAGCATGCGCTCAGCCTGCGCCGCACGCTCCGTCTTGACAAGAGCGGCTGGGCCGCGGCTTGTGAGCCGCATGACATACGGGGACATTCTCTACGAAGCGGCGGACGGCATCGCCTGGATCACCATCAATCGCCCCGAAGTGCTGAACGCGTTTCGCGCGCGCACCGTCGACGAGCTGATCCACGCGTTCCGCACCGCGTGGGCCGACCCCGACGTCGGCGTGGTCGTGCTGACCGGCAGCGGCGACCGCGCGTTCTCCACCGGCGGCGACCAGCGCGACCGCACCGCCGAGGGCTACGGCGCGGGCACGGGCATCGGCCTCGACATGCACGGCCTCCACGGCGTCATCCGCGCGATCCCGAAGCCGGTGATCGCCATGGTGAACGGCTATGCGATCGGCGGCGGCCACGTGCTGCACGTGCTCTGCGACCTGACGATCGCCGCGGACACCGCGATCTTCGGGCAGGTCGGGCCCAAGGTCGGCTCGGTCGACCCCGGCTTCGGCACGGCCTACCTGGCCCGGCTGGTCGGCGAGAAGAAGGCCCGCGAGATCTGGTACCTCTGCCGCCGCTACAGTGCGGCCGAGGCGCTCGAGATGGGGCTCGTCAACACCGTGGTCCCCGCCGCGGAGCTGCGGAGCGAAACCGAGAAGTGGTGCCGCGAGCTGCTCGAGAAGAGCCCGACCGCGCTCAAGCTCGCCAAGCAGTCCTTCAACGCCGACACCGAGCACATCGCCGGCCTGACGGAGCTGGGCTTCTCGGCGCTCGAGCTGTACTACGCCACGCCGGAGGCGCAGGAAGGCCGCGACGCGTTCCTCGAGCGGCGGCCGCCCCGCTTCCGAGCGAAACGCTGAGGGCGCGCCGCGTTCAGACGGCGACCAGCACGGTGTCGCCCTCGAGCCGCGTCTCGTACCGGGCGACCTTCAAGTCGTCGGTGAGGCTCTCGCCGGTCTTCAAGTCGAAGGTCCACGCGTGCCACGGGCAGGTGACCGTGCAGCCCTCGAGCTCTCCCTCGGCGAGCGGCCCCCCGCGATGCGGACACGTGTTGTCGATCGCGTAGAAGGCGCCGTCGACGTTGAACAGCGCCACCTCTTTGCCGCCGACGCTGACGCACTTGCCGGTTCCAGGTGGAACGTCGCTCGCGGCGCAGGCGGGAACGAACGCCGACATGCGCGGGCTTCTTGGCACGCGCGCCTGTGCGGGTCAACCTGCCAGCGCCGTTCCGATCGCCGGCATCGCGTCGAGCCGTTCGAGCCACGCCGACACGGCCGGCCACGGATCGAGACGCAGCTCGTCGCCGCAGCGCCGCGCGCACGCGAGCTGCGCGAAGGCGGCGAAGTCCGCACGCGTGGGCGTCCGGCCGAGGAGAAACGGGCGGTCGCCCAGCAGCGCGTCGAGCACCTGCAGGTGCTCGCGCAAGCGCGCGCGGGCGTCTTCCACGGTGCACTCGAGGTGCGCGGCGCGGCGTGCCAGCACGGCGGCGAGCAGCCAGGCCAGCGGGCCGGCCGCCACTTCGCTCGCCGTGGCGCGCGCACTGCGAAGACGCTCCGCCTCGGGGCCCCAGGCGAGCCGGCGCACCGCCCCGGCGAGCGAGGCGTCGGCCCAGCCTTCCAAAAGATCGCTGTAGGCGCGCGCCTCGCGCTCGCGCGGCGCGAGCGGCGGCTCGGGCCAGAGCACGTCGAGCTGGCGGACGATGGCGTCGCACGAGCCCAGCGTGCGCTCCCCGAGCATGAGCCGCGGCACCGGGCGATCGCGCAGGATGTCGGTTATCGTGGGCGTCGTGCGGCGATAAGGAACGCCCTTCACCTGCAAGCAGATACGGACCTTGGCGCAGGCCGGCGACTGCTGCAGGTCGTAGAGCAACGCTTCGCGCGCCACCCGCGCCTCAGCCCGTCGACGCCGCGTACGCCCAGGCGTCTTCGAACAGCCGAAGCCGTCGACGCCGCACCGCACACTCGGCCGCCGAACCTTCGCACACGGCGATGCGCTCGGCCGTGACGCTGGCGGCCAGGAGCGCGCAGCAGATCTCGTGCAGGCGCCGCGCGTCGCGGGAGCGGCGCCGCTCGCTGAAGCTCGAGAACGCGACCAGGTCCCCCACGGCGGAAACCCTAGCAGGGAGCGCGCACGCCGGCAATTTCCAACGGCACGTGCTACGCTCGTGCGATGCGATCCGACGCGTGGGATCCGGCGCGCTACGAGCAGTTCCGCGACGAGCGTCTGGCGCCGGGGCTCGACCTGCTCGCGCTCGTCGAGCCGATGCCCGGCGCGCGCGTGGTGGACCTCGGATGCGGCACCGGCGAGCTCACGCGGCTCGTGCACGAGCGGCTCGGCGCCCGCGAGACGCTCGGCATCGACACGTCGGCGAACATGCTGGCGGCGGCCGCGGCGCACGCGGGCGGCGGCCTGCGCTTCGAGCAGCGTGATGCCGCGGCGTTCGACGACCGCGACGCCTGGGACGTCGTGTTCTCCAACGCGCTGATCCAGTGGCTGCCCGATCATCCCCGCCTGCTAGCCCGGCTGCTGGCCGCGGTCGTGCCGGGCGGGCAGCTGGCCCTGCAGTTCCCCGCCAATTTCACGCACCCGTCCCACGTGGTGGCGGTGGAGGTCGCGGCCGAGCCGCCCTTCCGGGACGCGCTCGGCGGCTGGTCGCGCGACGTGCCGGTGCTGGCGCCGGAGGCGTACGCGGAGCTGCTCCACCACCTCGGGTGCGAGCGACACCACGTGCGCTTGCAGGTCTACGGCCATCGCGTCCCGTCGCGCGAGGCGGTGATCGATTGGGTGCGCGGCACGCTGCTCACCGACTACGAGCGCCGCCTCGAGCCCGCGATGTACGAGCGCTTCCTCGCCCGCTACCGCGAGCGATTGTTGCCGCGGCTCGCGCCGACCGAACCGTTCTTCTTCGCCTTCAAGCGCATCCTCCTGTGGGCCCGGCGGGCCCCGGCGGCGTAAGGCGCGCGCACGGGACGTCGATCTGCTCGGTCCCGAACTTGTTGTCCTCGTAGACGTTCGTCCCCGAGAGCGAGTCGTCGAGCAGATCGAAGAGACCGCTCTTCGTCGCCTTGTTGCCCCGGAACGTGTTGCCGCCCGCATTCGCGTGGATGCCGTAGCTGCCCGACCCGGTGATCTTGTTGGCCTCGATCAGGTCGCCGGTGGCCGTGGCCGTGCCGTCGCCGACCTCGGTACCCGCATCGCCCGCGACCGTCGCCTTGTTCCCGACGATCGTATCGGCGTCGGCATCGACGTCGATCCCGTCGTCGCCTGGCGTGTCGATCTTGTTCTTCTCGGCCCGATTGTCCGGAGCGCTCAAATGGATGCCTTCGTCCAGGCAGCGGCGAAGCGTGTTCTTCACGATCACGTTGCCCGGGCTGTTCACGTCGACGCACGTGTCCTCGGTGTCCTCGATCCGGTTCTTCTGGACGGTCGTGCCACTCGCGTCGGGGTCGAGCTGGACGCCGCGCTCCGCGCCCGCGATGCGATTCTTCTCGATTCGGTGCCGATCTGCTGGAAGGTGTTCGTCTGGACGACGAGCCCGGTGCTGGTCGACACTTCGATGCCGTTGCCGAGCCCGTCCTGATCCAGGGGCGCGCCGCGCTCACGCTGCGGGGCAAGGGCCGGCCGGTGCTCGACGGCCAGGGCGTGGCCACGCCGCTCACCATTCAAAACTCCCAACAGATCACGCTGGTCGGGTTCGCGTTCGACAACGCCCCCGAAGCGCTCGTGTCCATCGCCGGCTCGAGCGAGGTCACCATCCAGCGCTGCAAGGGCGGACGGCCACGGGCGGACGATCGCCGGTGCTTCGAAGGGATTCTCTGGGTACTCTGGACGGGCTCGCCGTGGATCGAGGTGCCGCCGCGATACGGGAGCCCGACGACGTGCTGGCGGCGGCTGCGCGATTGGGAAGCGGACGGTACGTTGCTCGCGCTCTGGCGCGCGTTCCTCACCGAGCTCCATGATGCCGCCCAGCTTCGCTGGGACGAGTGCTTCGCCGACGGCAGCTTTGCCCCGGCGAAAAAGGGGGCTCCGCGGTCGGGAAAACCAAGCGCGGTAAGGGCACGACGTGGATGGTGGTGGTCGATGGCGCGGGTGCTCCGCCCGGCTCGCCGCTCGGGGCATCGAGCCGATCATCCCGCGGTTGCCCAACCGCCCGAATGCGACCCACCAGGATCAGCGCAAGTTGCGCCGCTATCTTCACCGCTGGATCGTCGAGCGGACCTTCTCGTGGCTCGGGAATTCCCGCCGGCTGGTGGTGCGTTACGAGCGCCTGCTGCTCACCTTACGCGGGGTTCGGTCATCTCACGTGCGCGATGCTCGTCCTGCGCCGGGTTATGAAATGAGCTCTAGCGAGAAGATGAACGCTCTTGGTGACGTCATGGACGCGTGCTCTACCGAAGGCGCGCCGAGGCGGCAAACAGAACGGCCATCCATCGCGGCCGGCGCCACGGCGCACGCGCCTCGCGTTGCAACTGAATCCGGTGGGCGATACGTGGGTGCCGTGCGCTTGGTCTGCTTCGGCGACGTTCACATGGCGCTCGGGGCGATCGCGAAGCTCGCGGGCGAGCTGCGCGCGGCGGATCTCGCCGTCGTCACCGGCGACATCACCAACTTCGGCGACCCGCCCGACGCAGCCCGCGTGATCGACGCGGTGAAGCAGCACTGCTCCAACGTGCTGGCTGTCACGGGCAACCTTGACATGCCCCAGGTGATCGACGCGCTGGCCGCCGAAGGCATCTCGCTCCACGGCGAGGGCCGCCGCTTCGGCGCCCTCAGCGTGTTCGGCTGCGGCGGCTCGAACCCGACACCGATGGACACGCCCACCGAGCTCGAGGAGGAGGAGCTGGCCGCCGTGCTGGCACGCGGCCACGCCGCGGTGGCCGACGCGCCGGTTCGTCTCATGATCTGCCACACGCCGCCGTACAACACGCGGCTGGACCGGCTGCGCAACGGCACGCCGGTCGGCAGCCCGGCGGTGCGCGCCTTCATCGAGCGCACGCGCCCCGCGCTCGCGGTCGTGGGACACATCCACGAGGGACGCGGCATCGACCGCGTCGCCAACACCACCGTGGTGAACCCGGGCGCGCTCCGCGAAGGCGGCTACGTCGTGATCGACTTCGACGCCGCCGCCGGCACGCTTCGCCCGGAGCTCCGCCGGCTCGAGACGGGGTTCGTGCTGTGAGGGCGGCCGCCGGACAGCGTTCAGCCGCCGAGCGCCTGAATGGCCTGATCGCGCCGGATGAGCTGCTCGGGCTCGGCGCGGATGATCTCGCCCGCCCCTTCGAGCTCGCCGTCGATCAGGAGGCCGCCGATCTCGCTGGCGCGATGGAGGAACGACACGAAGGCCTCGCGCGTCAAGTGCTGGGGCACGTAGCCGCGGCCCGCCACGATGCGGGTCCACTGGCTGCCCACGGCCGCCTCGCTGGTCCAGACGAACAGCGTCCAGCCCCAGTCCCACCGTCCGCCGAGATACTCGGCGGCCTCGCGGCGCGCGGGCGGGCGCCACAGCACGACGAACTCGTCCGCCGCCTGCAACGAGCGGCGCTGGCGCGTCGGCTGGGGCTTCAGCAGCCGCGGCGGCGCTGGTGGCAGGCTCAGCCGGCGGCGGGCCGCGAAGTCGACGGCGATCAATTTCCCTCGCGTCTGCACGCGGGATCAAGCTACCAGCCGGTTTTCGGAGGGTCAACAAAAACTTCGCCGCGCTCGTCGTGCGCGCGCGGCGCGACCCTCGCATTGTTCGTAGTGCTTGCGATCCTTCCGTGCACCGCGCGCGGCGACGACGCGGCCGCGCGCGCCGAGCGAGCGGCGGTGCGCGCGGAAGCAGCCGCCGACCGCGCCGAAGCGGCGGCG
>DATMAZ010000198.1:0-8020 GCA_035559675.1 Candidatus Limnocylindria bacterium | reverse complement strand
GGCTGCCGGCTCCGGCGCAGCCGGCGCAAAATCCGGCCGCGGTCAGCGTCGACGCGGAAGGCGAATGGACGACGACCGTCTACACCGCCGACGCGCCGGCCGCCCCCGCCGCCCCGGCGCCGCCGCCCACCGACGCGCCGGCGCCGGCACGGCAATGGTACAAGGCCAAACCCTGGTAGGAGAGCCATCATGATCACCCTCTACGGCGTCACCCGCTCGCGCGCGCTTCGCTGCCTCTGGATGCTGGAGGAGCTCGGCATCCCGTACGAGCACGTGAAGACGGCGTTCGGGCCGACCGGGTCGCGCACGCCGGAGTTCCTGCGCATCAACCCGAACGGCCACATCCCGGCCATGACGGACGGCGAGCTCACGCTCTGGGAGTCGCTCGCCATCAACCTCTATCTCGCGCGCAAGTACGGGCCGGCGCTCTGGCCCGCGACGCCGGAGGACGAAGGGCGCGCCTACATGTGGAGCATCTGGGCAATGACCGAGCTGGAGGAGCCGGTCATCACGGTGTTCCTCAACCGAGTGATGCTGCCGGAAGCGCAGCGCAACGAGGCCGCGGCCAAGGCCGCGGCGGAGCGCTTCCTCGTCCCGCTTCGCGTCCTCGACGGGGCGCTCGCTGGCCGAGAGTATCTGCTCGGCAGCACCTTCTCGGTGGCGGATCTGAACGTCGCCGGCGTGCTGATGACGGCGCCGCTCTCGGGGCTCTCGCTCGACGGGGCGCCCAACGCCGCCGCCTGGCTCAGCCGCACGACGCAGCGTCCCGCCCTGCAGCGCGCGCTCGCCAGGTGAGCCCGCTCGCATGAGCCTCACCTACGAGGGCAGCGGCGTCGACTACGACGCGCTCGACGCGTTCAAGCGGGCGTGCCAGCGCGCGGCGGCGACGACCACCGACACGCTCGCCGCGCACGGCGCGCGCGAGGCGGACGGGACGCGCGGCGAGAGCGCCTACCTCGTGGAGACCGACGACGCCTATTGGGCGCACGTCGAAGAGGGGCTCGGCACGAAGAACCTGGTCGCCGACGCGGTCTACGCGGAGGCCGGCCGCAGCTTCTACAAGGCGATCGGCGTCGATACCGTCGCCACGATCGTGAACGATCTCGTCACCTGCGGCGCCTCGCCGCTGGTCGTGGCGATGCACGCCGCCGCCGGCGACGCCGCCTGGTTTTCCGATCCGGTGCGGGCGCGGGACCTCGCCGAGGGCTTCGCCGCCGGCTGCCGGGACGCCGGCGCCGCGTGGGGCGGCGGCGAGACGCCTGCCTTGCGCGGCATCGTGGTGCCCGGCGCCCTCGTGCTGGCCGGCAGTGCGCTCGGCCGGGTGCGGCCGAAGGCGCTTCGCATCGCCGGTGACGTGCGCGAGGGCGACGCGATCATCGCGCTCGCGAGCTCGGGCGTGCACACCAACGGGCTCACGCTCTGCCGCACGATCGCCGAGCGGCTGCCGCGCGGCTACGCGACGCGGCTCGACAACGGCCGCACGCTCGGCGAGACGCTGCTCGACCCGTCGGTGATCTACGCGCGCTTCGTGCGGGCCTGCCAGCGAGCGGGCGTGCGCATCCGCTACGCCGTGCACGTCACCGGGCACGGCTGGCGGAAGCTCATGCGGCCGGCCGAGCCCTTCGTCTACCGCCTGCGCACGCTGCGCGAGCCGCCGCTCGTCTTCCGCTTCCTCATGGAGGCGGGGCCCATCGAGCCGGTGGAGGCGTACGCGACCTTCAACATGGGCATCGGCTTCGCGGTCTACGTGCGCGAGGGAGACGCCGAGGCATGTTTGCGGGTGGCGGCGGCGGCGGGCTACGAGGCCTGGCGCGCCGGGACGGTGTACAAGGAGGGCGGCCGCAAGGCCGTCGAGATCGAGCCGCTCGGCCTGGTCTACGACGCGGACACGCTGCAGGTGCGATGAGCGTGCGCGTCCCACAGGGATTCGTGTGGGGGACCGCGACCGCGGCGCACCAGGTGGAAGGCAACAACCTGGCGAGCGACTTCTGGCTGCTCGAGCACACGCCGGGCACTGGCTTCAAGGAGCCGTCCGGCGACGCCTGCGACCAGTGGCATCGCTACCGCGACGACCTGGAGCTCTTGGCCGGGCTCGGCTTCGGCGCCTACCGGTTCTCGATCGAGTGGGCACGCATCGAGCCCGAGGAGGGCTGCTTCTCGGTGGCAGTGCTCGAGCACTATCGGCGGGTGCTCGCCGCCTGCCGCGAGCGCGGACTCCTGCCGGTGGTGACCTACCAGCACTTCACGGCGCCCCGCTGGGTGGCGTGCGACGGCGGCTGGACCGATCCGCGCGCGGCCGAGCGCTTCGCGCGCTACTGCGAGCGCGCCACCCGGCACCTGGGCGACCTGATCGGCATCGCGTGCACCATCAACGAGCCGAACACGCCGATGCTGATCAGTTACTCGCTCGGCCTCGACGGCGGCGGGCTCGAGGCGCTGTTCGAGGCTGGCCTCGCCGAGGCGGCGCGGCGCTGCGGCGTGCCGCGGGCACGCTTCCAGCCGTTCCTGTTCGCCCATGCGGCGCGCACGCGCGACGTCATGCTGCTCGCGCACGAGAAGGCGCGCGACGCCATCAGGGGCGCCACCTCGCATCGGTTCCCGGTAGGCGTGACGCTCGCCATGCAGGACGACCAGGCCGTGCCGGGCGGCGAAGCGCGGCGCGAGCGCGTGCGCGACGAGCTCTATGGCGCGTTTCTCGCCTCGGCGCGGCGCGACGATTTCGTCGGCGTCCAGACCTATACGCGCATGCGCTGGGGCGCCGCGGGGCTTGTCGGCCCCGAGCCCGGCGTGCCCGTGCTGCCCATGGGGTACGAGTTCTGGCCCGAGGCGCTCGAGGCCACGATCCGCTACGCGGCGGCCGAGACGGGCGTGCCGATCCACGTCACCGAGAACGGCATCGGCACCGACGACGACGGGCAGCGCATCGAGTACGTGCGCCGCGCGCTCGCCGGCGTCGGCCGCTGCCTCGCCGACGGCATCGACGTGCGCAGTTACTTCTACTGGTCGCTGCTCGACAACTTCGAGTGGCTCTACGGCTACGGGCCGCGCTTCGGTCTGGTGGCCGTCGATCGCGCGACGCAGGCCCGCAGCGTGAAGCCGAGCGCGCACTGGCTTGGGGCGATCGCCCGCACCGGCGAGCTCCCCGCGTAGCGGCGTCAGGCCACCGGGTCGAGCGCGGCGTCGCGCCGGACGTCGCGCTCGCGCGGGCGGTCTGCTAGAGGCGGCGCGCGTGACGCGCGAGGCGATGGTCGATCTGTGGCGGCAGCGGAGCGGCCTCGTCCTGGCTCCCGTCGCCGCGCTGCTCGTCTGGAACGTCGCCAGCGGGCTGGCCGAGCCGGCGCACCGCCTGGCCGCCATCCTGGCGGCCGTCGTGGTGCTGTGGCTCACCGAAGCGATCCCCATGGCGGTCACGGCGTTTCTCGGGGTGGCGGCGGCGGTCGTGTGCGGTGTGGCGCCGGCGGCGACGGCGTTCGCGCCATTCGGCGACCCGCTCGTCTTCCTCTTCATCGGCACGTTCATGCTGGCGCGCGCCATCCTGTTTCACGGGCTCGACCGGCGCTTCGCCTACGCCATCCTCGGGCTGCGCGTGATCCGGGACCATCCCGCGCGCCTGCTGGCGGCGTACGCGGGCGTGTCGTGCGTGGTCTCGATGTGGATCAGCAACACGGCGACGACCGCCATGATGTTCCCGATCGGGCTGGCACTCCTCTCGGTGCTGCAGTGCCACGGCGGCGGCGTGTCGCCTGCCTACGGCGCGGCGCTGCTACTCTCGAACGCGTTCGCCGCGTCGATCGGCGGGCTCGCCACGCCGGTCGGCACGCCGCCCAACCTGATCGGCATCGGCTTCATTCGCCGCGACCTCGACGCGGCGCTGCCGTTCTTCTCGTGGATGGCGCTCGGGTTGCCGATCGTGGTCGTGCTGTTCGTCTGGGCGGTGGCGACGCTCGTTCGCTCGGCGCCGTCCGGCGCCGCCGCCCCGGGCGCGATCGCGGCGCTGCTCGCCACCGAACGGGCCACGCTCGGCCCGTGGACGCGCGGGCAGGTGAACACCGTGGTGGCGTTCGGCACGACGGTGGTGCTCTGGGTGGCGCCCGGGGTGCTGGCGCTGGCGCTCGGCGAGGCGCACCCGGCCTACCGCGCCATGGCGGCGATGCTCCCGGAGAGCGTGGTGGCGCTGCTCGGCGCGGGGCTGCTGTTCGTGCTGCCCGTGGACCTCGCGCGCCACCGCTTCACGCTGCCCTGGGAGGAGGCGGTGAAGATCGACTGGTGGATCGTGTTCCTCTACGGCGGCGGCATTGCACTCGGCACGCTCACGTTCCAGACCGGGCTCGCGGAAGCCCTCGGCCGGGGCCTCACCTCCGTGCTCGGCGTGCAGAGCCCGCTCGGGCTGCTCTGTTTCGCCACCGCGCTCGCCGCGCTGCTCTCGGAGACGACGAGCAACACGGCGTCGGCCAACATGATCGTGCCGACCGTGCTGGCGTTCGCGCGCTCGGCGGACATCGATCCGCTGCTGCCCGCGCTCGGCGCCACCATGGGGGCGTCGCTGGGCTTCATGCTGCCCGTCTCGACGCCGTGCAACGCCATCGTCTACGGCTCGGGCCGCATCCCGCTGCGCACCATGCTGCGCCGGGGCCTCACCCTCGACCTGATGGGCATCGCGACGATCGTCGGCTGCCTCTGGCTGCTGGGCCCGCTGGTGCTCGGCCGCGGCGATCTCGCCCCCTAAGTGGCGCCGCCTGTCAACCGATGCGGCCCCAGTCCGGCAGCGGCTGGCCGTCGATGGCTGCCGCCGCCGCGCGTTTGCCGAGGCAGACCGAAAGCGCCACGCCGTGGCCCGCATAGGCGCCGGTGACGAGCACGCCTGGGAGAGCGGGGTGCCAGGCGAAAATGGGTCCCGCCGAGCGGCGAAACGCCACGGGCCCGCCCCAGCGGGCGGATACGCCGACGGTGCCGAGCGCCGGGTGCAGGCCGCGCAGCCGCGCCTCCAGGCGTGCCAGGGCCGCTCTGGCCGCGGGATCGTCCACGGACACCCGGCGAACGTCGCCGTCGTCGGGAAACACCAGCCCGGCGCCGACGACCAGTCGCCCGTCCGCGAGCAGTCGTCCCCAGAGGTACGGCAGGTCCGCCGTGTAGAAGGGCCGCCGCTCGGCGAGTCCGATGGCCGCGATCGTTTGCTCGGCGAGCGGCTCGGTGGCGAGCGCCAGCGTGAGCGCGGCCGACACCTCGGGGAGCGGCACCAGATCCCGGGTGAGGCTCTCGGTCGCCACGATCACGCAGCGCGCGGCGAGCGTCTCTCCGCCCGCGAGCCGCAGCGGATGTCCCGCCACGAGCGGCAGGACCGGCACGCCCTCGGCGATGCGGGCGCCGGCCTCGGCGGCGGCCCGGGCGAGGCCGCGCAGCAGGGCGCCGACGTCGAGCGTTCCGCCGGGCTCGGTGCGCGCCACGTAGAGGTGCCCGTCGCCGTCGCGCCAGAGCGGCGTGGCGTCCGGAGCCGGCGGGCGGTGCTCCAGCTCCCAGCAGCCCCGCAGATCGAGATCGCAGGCGATGCCCGCTTCGCTGGCGACCCGGGCGAGGACGGCGAGGCAGTCGTCGGCTCCGGCGAGCGGGCCGATCGACGTGCCCTCGAGCGCGATCGCGCCCGTATGGCCGCTCGCCCCGGCGCCCACGCGCTCGGCCTCGAGGACGACGACGTCGGCGCCGCGGCGGGCCAGGTGATACGCCGCGGAGAGGCCGGTGAGCCCCGCGCCGATCACCGCCACGTCGCAGCGCGACGGCAGCGCCGGACGCAGACGCGGCGCCCCCGTGTCCCACGGCGGCGTGCCCCAGACGACGCTCAACGCGACCGCTTCTCGAAGGCGAGCGCAGCGGAGTTGATGCAGTAGCGGAGCCCGGTCGGTGCCGGCCCGTCGTCGAAGACGTGCCCGAGGTGCGAGTCGCACGACGCGCACACCACCTCGGTGCGCCGCATGCCGTGGCTCGTGTCGAGCTCGGTGCGCACGGCCGCCGGATCGGCGGGCGTGTAGAAGCTCGGCCAGCCGGTGCCGGAATCGAACTTCGCGTCCGAGGAGAACAGCGGCCGGCCGCAGGCGACGCAGCGGTAGGTGCCGGCCTCGTGATGGTCCCAATAGGCGCCGGTGAACGCCCGCTCGGTGGCCTTCTCCCGGCAGACCGCGTACTGCTCCGCGGTGAGCTGGCGCCGCCACTCCTGGTCGGACTTGGTGACCTTCTCGCTCATGCGGCGATCCTTACCAGCAGGATCAGGATGAGCAATACGATCGGCGCGGCGAGCAGCAGCAGCTCGCGGCCCTGCGCCTGCGCGGCGAGCGCCCACCAGAGGCGCTCCTGCACCCACGCGGGCGCGCGCTGCCACGTCCGCCAGACCCGCTCCGCGAAGCGCGCGCTCGCCACCGTGCCGATGGCCGCGGTCAGCGAGCAGGCCACGAAGAACGGGTCGGCGAGTGCCGTCGAGCCGGGGGCGAGCGCGGTGCGCGTCACGTAGTAGACGAGCCCGACACAGGCGACCAGCGTGGAGGCCCAGATGGACAGCGAGACCTGGGCGAGACCACGGCGGGCGACGGCCGCCTCGGTCTCGGCGACGGCGTGCGAGACGACCTCCTTCGCGGCGTCGCGCGCGGTCTCGATCATCTTGCGCACCGCGACGACGAAGGCGGTGAGCGCGCCGATGTCGTCGAGGTAGCCGGTGCCCGGAATGAAGTCCGGGATCAGGTCGAAGGGATTCAGCAGGTAGAACAGTGCCGCCAGCCCCATGAGCTTGTACGCCTGCGGCACGCGGGGATCGGTGGCGTAGCGGTAGGCATCGCGGGCGAGCCGTACCAGCGACCGATCGCCGATGCGCGCGAGCTTGGCGGGAAGGTGCTCGGCGATCTTGGTGGGCGCGCCCGGCTCCGCGGCCGCCGTCACGTACGACTCGGGAATCTTGGTCATGGCGGCGAGACCATAGCACGGGCCGCTCACTCGTGCTCTCGGGGGGGCACGAGCACCTGCGGCACGTAGAAATCGGGCTCCCGCGTGGCCGCACGCACCGCCGACTCGAAGCGGCCGTCGGTGACGTTCACGTTGTACGTGAGCACCGGCCGCTCCGGCGTTCCCAGCTCGGGATGCGCCTTGACCGCGTACGCGGCGTAGACGAAGCTGCCGTCGGGGTTGCGCGCCGTGCTCCACGGCGCCGGGACCGAGGCGACGACGCCGTCGTTGGTCCACGGGCCGAGCAGCGACGCCGCCGAATAGCGCCGGATCTCGAAGGTTCCCGGCGGAATCCGGTAGGTCCGCCACGTGCCGCTCCGGGTGCGATGGAAGGTGGTCTCGGAGGTTCCGGGGAGGCCCGGCAAGCGGTAGAGCTGCGTCTCGTCGAACGCGAGCGTCCAGCGGAGATCCGTGCCGGTGCCGACGAGGTACTCGAGCCGCGGCGGCCACGCGGGCCCGGAGAGGCCGGCGGCGGCAAAGCGCGCCAGGACCGTGGTCGAGCCCACTCCGACGCCCGACTCGCCCACGAGGTAGACGTGCGGACCGAGCGGCACCAGCGCTGTCGCCCAGCTGAGCTGCTCGCGGCCCGCGCCGGCCTGGATCGTGTGCGGCAGCGGGTACAACGTGTAGCGCCATTCGCCCGGCGCGTCGTCGGGGTTGTCCACGCGAACGAGCACGCTGCCGAGCGAGAAGAGCCCCATGGCGCGCGAGTGGACGCTGGCCGCGACGAGCAGCGGATGGCCCACGCGCGCCACGGCGAGCGGCCAGAGGAAGGTCTCCGGATCCGCGTCCTCGAAGATCGGCTCGGGCCGGCCGCCTCGGGTACGCCAGTAGGGGACGAGCACGCTCGGCGCGCCGGACCGCACCATCCGCATGAGACCCACCGAGTTGGCGATCATCGCCCGCTCGGGATCGTCGTCGACCCGCGCGCGACCGCAGTAGACGACGCCGCGCGGGCAGTCGCGCCGGACCGTCCCCAGCAGCGTATCGCCGAAGATCCAGACGTAGCGGTCGTCTGCCAGCGCCGCGGAGCTGG
>DATMAZ010000197.1:0-19847 GCA_035559675.1 Candidatus Limnocylindria bacterium | reverse complement strand
TCCCAGTGCGGGCTCGTGTGGCGGAAAAGATTCAGCGCGGCCCGGTACTCGGCGGCGGCACGGGTGGCGCGTGCGAGGTTGTCGCCGTCGGCCTTGTTGATCGCGAGCGCGTCGGCCAGCTCGAGGATGCCCTTCTTGATGCCCTGCAGCTCGTCGCCGGCTCCGGCCAGCATGAGCACCAGGAAGAAGTCCACCATCGAGGCCACCGCAGTCTCGGACTGCCCCACCCCGACGGTCTCGACGATCACGACGTCGTAGCCCGCCGCCTCGCACACCAGCATGGCTTCGCGCGTGCGGCGCGCCACCCCGCCGAGCGACCCGCCCGAGGGGCTCGGGCGGATGAACGCCGCGTCCTCGGCGGCAAGCCGCACCATGCGGGTCTTGTCGCCGAGGATGCTGCCGCCCGAGCGCGCGCTCGACGGGTCGACGGCGAGCACCGCGACGCGCTTGCCGCAGCCGACCAGATGCATGCCGAACGCCTCGATGAAGGTGCTCTTGCCGACCCCCGGCACCCCCGTGACGCCGAGCCGCACCGCCCGGCCAGTGTACGGGAGCAGCTGCTCGAGCAGCCGCTGCGCGTCGGCCTGATGGTCGCGCCGCGTGCTCTCGACCAGCGTGATCGCCTTGGCGAGCGCGCGGCGGTCCCCCGCGCGCACCCCGGCCGCCAGCTCGTTCACCCCGACAACGGCGCCGCGCAGGCGGCTAGGCGCCGATTGCGGCATGCGGAGATTCCGCCGCGATCAGCTCGAGCACGCGGCGGGCCGCCTCGGGGATCCGGGTGCCCGGACCGAACACCGCCTGGACGCCGGCCGCCTCGAGGAACGCGTAGTCCTTCGGCGGGATGATGCCACCGCACGTGACCACGATGTCGCCGCCGCCCTGCGTGCGCAGCTCCTCCACGATCTGCGGCACGAGCGTCTTGTGCCCACCCGACTGCGTCGAGATGCCCACCACGTGGACGTCGTTCTCGATCGCCTGCCGTGCCACCTCGGCGGGCGTCTGGAAGAGCGTGCCCACGTCGACGTCGAACCCGAGATCGGCGAAGGCGGTTGCGATCACCTTGGCGCCGCGGTCGTGGCCGTCCTGCCCGACCTTCGCCACCAGGATGCGGGGGCGGCGGCCGTGCTGCTCGGCGAAGCGGGCCACCTCGGCCACGAGCGCCTGCCAGTCGGCGTCGTCCTCGTACGCCTGCCCGTAGACGCCGGAGATCGAGCGGATCTCCGCCCGGTAGCGCCCCCACACCTTCTCGAGGGCCGCGGAGATCTCACCCACGGTGGCGCGCGCCCGGGCCGCCTCGACCGCGAGCGCGAGCAGGTTTTCGTCGCCGCGCTCGGCGGCGCGCGTGAGCGCGTCGAGCGCCGCCCGGCAGCGCGCCGCATCCCGCGTGGCCCGGAGGCGCTGGAGCCGCGCCACCTGCGCCTCGCGCACCGCGGTGTTGTCGATCTCGCGGAGGTCGACCTCCGGCTCCTCGGACAGCCGGTAGCGGTTCACGCCCACGATGACGTCCTCGCCCCGGTCGATCCGCGCCTGGCGGCGGGCCGCCGTCTCCTCGATGCGCAGCTTCGGCATGCCCGACTCGATGGCTTTCGTCATGCCGCCGAGCGCCTCCACCTCGTCGATGATGCCGAGGGCCTTGGCGGCGAGCGCATGGGTGAGCGACTCCATGAAGTACGAGCCGCCCCACGGGTCGATCACGCGCGGGATGCCGGTCTCGTGCTGGAGCACGAGCTGGGTGTTGCGAGCGATGCGCGCCGAGGCGTCGGTCGGAAGCGCCAGGGCCTCGTCGAAGGAGTTCGTGTGCAGGCTCTGCGTGCCGCCGAACACGGCCGCCATCGCCTCGACCGTGGTGCGGATGATGTTGTTGTACGGGTCCTGCTCGGTGAGACTCGCGCCCGAGGTCTGGCAGTGCGTGCGCAGCATGAGCGACTCGGCCTTCTGGGGCGCGAAGTGCTTGCGCATGAGCGTGGCCCAGAGCAGCCGCGCCGCGCGCAGCTTGGCGACCTCCATGTAAAAGTTCATCCCGATCGCGAAGAAGAACGAGAGCCGCGGGGCGAAAGCGTCGATGTCGAGCCCTTTCGAGAGCGCCGCGCGCACGTACTCCAGCCCGTCGGCGATCGTGAACGCCAGCTCGAGGTCGCAGGTCGCTCCCGCCTCCTGCATGTGGTAGCCGGAGATCGAGATCGAGTTGAACTTCGGCATCTCCTTCGAAGTGTACTCGATGATGTCGGCGACGATCCGCATCGAGGGCGCCGGCGGGTAGATGTACGTGTTGCGGACCATGAACTCCTTCAGGATGTCGTTCTGAATGGTCCCCGTGAGCTTTGCGCGCGGCACCCCCTGCTCTTCACCGGCGACGATGAAGCTCGCCAGCACGGGCAGCACGGCCCCGTTCATCGTCATCGACACGGACATCTTGTCGAGCGGCACGCCATCGAACAGGATCTTCATGTCCTCGACGGAGTCGATCGCGACGCCCGCCTTGCCGACGTCGCCGGCCACGCGCGGGTGGTCGGAGTCGTAGCCGCGGTGCGTGGCGAGATCGAAAGCGACCGAGAGCCCCATCTGCCCCGCGGCGAGGTTCGCGCGGTAAAAGGCATTCGATTCCTCGGCGGTCGAGAAGCCCGCGTACTGCCGGATGGTCCAGGGCCGCTCGGCGTACATCGTGGCGCGCGGCCCGCGTACGTAGGGGAACTCCCCGGGCACGGTGTCGAGGAAGTCGAGCCCCTCGACGTCGGCCCGCGTCCAGAGGGGCTTCACCGGGATGCCCTCGGGCGTCTGCCAGACGAGCTCGTCGGGGTCGGCGCCCTTGCGTTCCTTGGTGGCGAGCCTTCTCCAGAGGTCCAGGTCGGCCATCGGCGGGCACCTTAGCCAATCCCCGGGGCTGTTCAAATCCGTTTGCCGGGCGGGGTCGGCTGCCAGGCTCGGCCGCGCCCATGCGCCACCTCGGCCAGCCTGGCCGCGGGGCGGCTGCGCGACCTCGCGCTGTGCATCGACCGGCCGAGCGGCATGGCGCAGATCGACCGGGCAACGCGCGCGCGGCTGCCCGCTAGCGCGGCGGCACGTGGTCGAGCGCCAGCACGACCAGCAGCACGGGCAGGTAGACGAGCGAGGTGACCATCAGGCGGCGGGCCGCGGCCAGCGTGCCCGCGCGCATGAGCCCCACGGCCGCCCAGAGGAACATGAGCCCCAGCACGAGCGCGGCCACGAAGTAGACCGGTCCGGCGAAGCCGAAGACGGTCGGCATGAGCGCCACGGGCAGCAGGGCCAGGCAGTGCCCGATGGCGTAGAGCGCGGTGCTCGGTCCGTCGACGTCGACCGTTGGCAGCACGCGGATGCCGGCCCGCGCGTAATCGTCGCGATAGAGCGCGCTGATGGCGAGCGTGTGCGGGATCTGCCAGAGGAACATGATCCCGAAGAGCACGACCGCCTCGGGGCCGATCGTCCCGCGCGCGACGGCCCAGCCGACCACCGGCGGCAGCGCCCCGGGCACCGCGCCCACCAGCGAGCAGAGCGGCGTGACGCCCTTGAGCGGCGTGTAGAGCAGGAGATAGGTGGCGGCGATCACGGCGGTGACGGCCGCCGCCAGCGGCGTCGTCTCGACGTAGAGCACGCCGAGGCCGGCGATGAGCAAGGCGAGGCCGACGGCGAGCCCCTCCAGCGGACGGAGCCGGCCGGCCGGCAACGGGCGATCGGCGGTGCGCGCCATGTGAGCGTCGCGCTCGCGCTCGAGGTACTGGTTGAGCGCCATCGTGCCGGCGGCCGCGAGCCCCGTGCCGACGAGCGCGTGCAGCACGGCGGTGGCCGACCAGCTCGAGCCGGCGCCTAGGTAGTAGCCGGCGAGCATCGTGAGCAGCACCATCAGCACCACCCGCGGCTTGCAGAGCATGACGTAGTCGAGGAGCCGCTGTCCGACGGCGGCGAGATCGAGCGCCGGGGCCGCAGCGGCGTCCTTCTCGGGTGCCGCAGCGGACCGCGCCAGCAGATACGCCGTGCCCGCAACCCCGCCGACGATCCCGAACGGCAGCAGCGAGAGGAAGTACGTGCTCAGCAGGTACCACCGCACGAGTTCGGGGTCGGCCGCGAAGCACACGGGACACGCCGCGGCGATGCCCGGCCACGCGAGCGCCACGGTGGCGGCAGCCGTCGCCGCGGCCTGTCGTGCCCGGCACGTCATCACGTGAGGTATACCAGGACGAACAGCACCGGCCAGACACCCACGACGAACGTCCAGAACACGCCGACCGCGGTCAGCACGGGCGTCCGCAGCGTGCCCCGGGCCGGTGCCGCCGCGCGATACGCGACCCAGAGCGCCACCACGCCGCCGGCCACGTGCACGGCGTGCGTCCCGATCAGTGTGGCGAACAGCCCGCCGTAGACGCCCCCCACGATGCGCAGCCCGTGCGCCACGAGACGCGCCCACTCGATACCCTGGATGGTGAGAAACGCGACGCCGAGCGCCAGCGTGATCCCGAGCCAGCGCGCCGTGTCGCCGCGCCGCGCGCGGTGCATGGTCCAGCCGCTCGCCAGCAGCACGGCCGTATTGAGCGTGGTGACGCCGAGCGGGAAGCGCGGCTGGTCGATCGGCGGCCAGGCCGGCATGCCGGCACGGAGCACGACGAAGGCGCTGATCAGCCCCGCGAACACCATGGCCTCGGCCCCGACGAAGATCAGCGTCCCGAGCACCTCGTTCGGGATCGCCGGGGTGCGGGGCGGGGGCGCGACCAGGTGCAGGCCGCGCCGGCTGCGTGGGGCAGCGGTCACCGCCATCTCAGTGGGGCGGCGCCTCCGCGGCGGGCACGGGCGGGATGCTGTGGAAGGCGATGTCCGGCAGCAGCGACACCACCATGAAGATCATAAGCAGCACCGGGATGCCCGCGATGGCGTAGAGGGCCACCGGCTGGTCGTACATGTGCATGTAGTGGCGCACGACCAGCCCGGCCTTCACGATCGCCAAGGAGAAGAGGATGAGGACCGCCGCCATCGTCGAGAGGTGGAAAGCGAAAGCGATGAAGCCGGCCGCCAGCAGGACGACCAGCCAGACCCAGATGACGTACGGGTTCGCACCGTGATGGTGGTTCTGTGCCATCGGACTCCTCACGAAAGGTACAGCAGCGGGAAGAGAAAAATCCATACCACGTCGACGAAGTGCCAGTAGAGGCCGGCGTACTCCACGCGGTGCGAGACCTTCGGCCAGATGGCCCGGCTCGCGGCGATCGCGAGACAGGTGTTCCAGACGACGCCGCCCGCCACGTGCAGCGCGTGCAGGCCCGTCATCGTAAAGTAGAAGGACCAGAACGTCGACGTCCAGGGAAAGTAGCCGTGGTCGAACTCGATCGAGTACTCGACGCCCTTGTTGCAAAGAAAGACGATGCCGAGCGCCACGGTGACCCAGAGCATGTTACGGGCCCGCACGCGGTCGCCCCGCTCGGTCGCCTGATGCGCCAGCACGATGGTGAGGCTGCTGGTCACCAGGAAGAGCGTGTTCAGCGCCGCGATGTAGGCGTTCAGGTGCTGCATCTCGGCGTGCCAGCCGCCGTGCGAGATGCGCTGCAGCGTGTAGGCGCCGAGCAGACCCCCGAAGGTCATGATCTCGGAGGCGAGGAACCACCAGATGCCGGCGCGGCCGAACGGCAGCTTGCCGAGCTCGCGCGGGGCGGTCATCGAATGTTCGGTCGTCATCGGGACGAGGCCTCCTAGGATCAGGGATGGGTTTGCGGCAGGAAGTCGAGCGCCGCACCGGGCACGCTGTAGTCGTATGGGTCGCGGTACACCGTGGGCACGGTCTTGAAGTTGCCGTGCGGTGGCGGCGAATCGGTCTGCCACTCGAGCGTGTTGGCGCCCCAGGGGTTCGCCGGCGCCTTCTCGCCGCTCATGAGGCTCATCACCACGTTTACGAGCAGCAGGAGCTGGCTCAGGATGAGCACGATCGCCGCCATGGTGGCGAACTCGTGGACCGGCTGGAACGGCTTCAGGAAATCGTACTGGTAGGGATCGTAGATGCGGCGGTGGTGCCCGCCGACACCGACCAGGAAGAGCGGAAGGAAGACGCAGTTGAAAGCGATGAAGGTGAGCCAGAAGTGAATCTTCCCGAGCGTCTCGTTGAGCATGCGCCCGGTCATCTTGGGCCACCAGAAGTAGAGCCCGCCGAGGCCCGCCAGGATCACCGACGGGAAAAGCGTGTAGTGGAAATGGGCCAGCACGAAGTACGTGTCGTGCAGGTAGATGTCGACGGCCGCCGACCCGAGGAAGATGCCGGTCACGCCGCCGATCAAGAACGTGGCGATGACGCCGAGCGCGAACAGCATGGGCGTGGTGAGCACGATCGACCCGCCCCACAGGGTGGCAATCATGGCGAACATGATGATGGCGAACGGCACGGAGATGAGGATCGTCGTGATGCTGAACGGGGTCGCCAGCCGCGCATCGATGCCGGAGACGAACATGTGGTGCGCCCAGACGATGAAGCTGAGCGCGCCGGCCGCGATCGTCGACCAGACGATCGAGCGGTAGCCGAAGATCGGCTTGCGGGCGAAGACCGGCAGAATCTCCATCACGATGCCGAATCCCGGCAGCAGGATGACGTAGACCTCCGGGTGCCCGAAGAACCAGAAGAGATGCTGCCAGAGCAGCGGATCGCCGCCGCGCTCGGGCAAAAAGAAGCCGGTGCCGAGCGTCCGGTCGAGCAACAGCATGATGGCCGCCGCCACCAGCGGGCCGACCGACAGCATGAAGAGCACCGCCGCGGTGAGCTGCATCCATACCAGGAGCGGCAACCGCATGAGCGACATCCCCGGCGCCCGCATGTTGATGGCGGTCACCAGGAAGTTGACGCCGCCCATGAGGAACGAGGCGAACTCGAGCGCGAGCGCCAGGATCCACAGCGTGCCGCCCCAGTCGACGCCAGTATACGCGGCCTTGGCCGACAGCGGCGCATAGCCCGTCCACCCGTGCGCCGCCGCCCCGCCCGGCATGAAGAACGACGCGATCAGGACCAGCGACGCGACCCCGAGCGTCCACACCGACATCATGTTGAGGCGCGGAAACGCCATATCGGGCGCCCCCACCATGATCGGCAGCAAGAAGTTGCCGAAGGCACCGAGCAGGATCGGCATGGCGGCGAAGAACACCATGATCGTGCCGTGCATGGTGACCATTGAATTGTAGAACTCGGGCGGGATCGCGCCCTCGTACATGTACGGCTCGGGCACCCAGCCGAACCCGGGCACCGGGGTCTCCGGCCAGGCGAGCTGCCAACGGATGAGGTAGGCCATCAGCCCGCCGGCGACAGCCATGAAAACGCCGATGCCGAGGTACTGCTTGCCGATGACCTTGTGGTCGACCGAGAAGACGTACTTCCGGAGAAACGTCGTCGGCTCGGGGTGGTCGAAGTGATGGGCCGGGGACTCGGCGTGTGCCTGCATGCTCATGGGAATCGATCCTCTCGCTCGGACGCTAGGCGGCCGGGGTGGGTTTCTGCTCGGCCGTCCACTTCTCGTACTCCTCGGGCGAGTGCACCACGAGGAAGCCTCGCATCGTGTAGTGCCCGAAGCCGCACAGCTCGGCGCACGGAATCTCGTAGCGCCCGGGCTTGGTGGCATTGAACCAGACCCGGGTGGTGCGGCCCGGGAGCACGTCCTGCTTCACGCGCACCGTCGGGATGAAGAAGCTGTGGATCACGTCGATCGAGTTGATCGACACCTGCACGTCCTTGCCCGCCGGGACGTGCAGCTCGTTGTCGAGCGTGACGTCGTCTTCGCTGCCGAGCTTGCCGTCGACCCCCGGATGGGTGAACGCCCAGTTGAACTGCTTGGCCGTCCCACCGTAGGCGATCGCGTCGGCCGGGAACTCCTCCTTCACCAGCGCCCACGCCGGGTGGCTGCGGTAGTCGATGAACAGGTCGAGCGCCAGCACGACGACAACCGGGACCATCACCCAGGCGAGCTCGCCGGCGTTCTCGCCCCGCACGTACGACGCGCGGACGCCGGGGCGGCGGCGGAAGCGGATGATGAAATAGAGCAACAGGGCCTGCGCGGCCACGAACCAGACGCCCGTGATGTAGTAGATGAGGGCGAACAACGAATCGAGCTGCGCGCCGTACGTCGAAATGTTCTCGGGGAACCAGCTCAGCATGGGCGGGCCTCGTCTCGCCAGGTCATAAGGCGCGCTACCTAGCATCCCGCGGCACCGTGGTCCACACGCAGGCTCGGAAGCTCGCAACGTCCCGGGACAGGAGCCTGCTGACGCGTCGCGGGTTGACGGGATCCGCCTCTCCGTGACTCAAGGTGGGTATGACGTGCACGCACTGCGGCACCCCGCTGGTGACCGGCACCGTCCGCCTTCGCGGTCGGATCGTGCTGCTGCTGCTTGGGCTGGCGCTGGCGGCGGCCTGGGTGCTCGGCGGCGGCTTCCTCCACGATCTCGCCGAGGGCCTCGACCGCAGCCGGCTGCCCGTTTGGAAGCTGACGGTGCCGCTCGTGCTCGTGGCCGTCGCCATGGTGGCGGCGATGCGCCGGCGCACGGAGCCCCGCTGCCCGGCGTGCAAGGACCCCGTCTGGCGGCCGCTCGGCGTGCGGGAGGCGGCGCATCCGGCGCGGCGCGCGGTGCTGCGAGGCGTCGGCGTGGTCGTGGCCGGGACCGTGGGCGGGTTCGCCGCGGCCGTGGGCCGCAACCGCGGCTGGATTCGGGTCGGGCGCGACTTCTTCGGGCGCGAGCCCGAGCTCACCGACGCCCCGACGCTGGATCCCGCCTGGAAGGAGGCGCGCATCCGCCGCTATCGCCGGCTCGGCCGCACCGGCGCCCAGGTGTCCGACATCTCGATGGGCTGCGGCCAGCTGCGCGACCCGGCCGTCGCGCGCGCCGCGCTCGAGCGCGGGGTCACCTATTTCGACACGGCACCCGACTATTCCGACACGGCGTCGGAGCGGGCGCTCGGCGAGGCCATCCGCGGCCGCCGCCAGGACGTGTTCCTCGCCACCAAGTTCTGCCGCGCCGAGGGGCACCTGCTGAACGAGACGCCGGTGCCGGAGATCATCGAGACCGTCGAGGGCAGCTTGAGGCGGCTCGGCACCGACTACATCGACCTGATCCACATTCATTCGTGCGACCGGCTCGACCGCCTGCTCGCGCCCAACATCCATGAGGCCTTCGACCGCTTGAAGGCGCAGGGGAAGGTCCGCTTCCTCGGGGTGAGCACGCACACGCCGAACCTGGAGGAGGTCGCCAACGCGGCCATCGACTCGGGACGCTTCGACGTGCTGATGCTCGCCTACCACTACGGCATGTGGCCGAGCTTCGGCCACATCCTTGCCAAGGCGAAGGCCAACGACGTGGCCGTCGTCGCCATGAAGACGCTGAAGGGCGCCAAGCACACCAACCTGGCGCCGTTCCGTCGCGAAGCAGGCTCCTACGCGCAGAGCGCCTTTCGCTGGGTGCTCTCCAATCCGGACGTGTCGTGCCTGGTGGTGTCGTTCGCCAAGCCGCAGCACGTCGACGAGTACCTGGCCGCCTCGGGCACCGAGCTCACGGCGGCCGACGAAGCGCGGCTGCGCGCCTACGACACGCTGGTCGCCGGCGACTACTGCCAGCCGCATTGCGGCATCTGTCTGCCGTCGTGCCCGCACGAGCTGCCGATCCACGACGTGCTGCGCTACCGCATGTACGCCAAGGACTACGGCTGGGAGCGCGAGGGCATGCGCCTCTATGCCGCGCTCGAGCGCGACGCGCGCCAGTGCCTCGGCTGTCCGGCGCCGTGCGCGGGCAGCTGTCCGCACGGCATTCCGATCCGCCCGGCGATGCTCGACGCGCACGCGACGTTGCGGCTTCCCCTTCGGGCTTGAGCTGCCTCGGGCGGGCCCGCATAAGGGGACGGCATGTCCGACCTGCCCGCCTACGACCCGGAACGGCTGTTTCCGTTCGCGGTGCCGCGCGACGTCCCCGCCGCCCCACAGCCGGCGCCCGCGGCGCCGGCCGCAGCCGCCGCGACCCACCGGTTCCTCCACCCGCAAGGCGGCATGGTGCCGGGCGAGCGCGTGCTCATCACCGGCATCGCGGGCAGCCTCGGCCGGCTGCTCACGCACCGGCTGCGTGGGCGCTACGGCGTGCTCGGCGTCGACCGCAACGGCTGGCCGGGCCACCCGGCCGACGTGCAGCTACACCTGATCGATCTCCGCAAGCGCCGGTTCGAGGACATCATCCGCACCGAGCGTCCCGACACGATCGTCCATTACGCCTTCGTGCGCCACTTCCGCGGCGACCCGGAGATCCGGCACGAGGTGAACGTGCTCGGCACGCGCCGGCTGCTCGAGTACGCGGCCGAGTACGGCGTGAAGCGCATCGTGGTGCTGTCGAGCGGCTACGTGTACGGCGCGCTGCCCGACAATCCCACCTTCCTCGACGAGGAGGCGTCGCTGAACGTCAGCCGGACCTACCCGGCCATCCGCGATCTCGCCGAGGTCGACCACCTCGTGTTGACGTTTCTCTGGAAGCACCCGGAGATCGCCACCACGCTGCTGCGTCCGGTGAGCATGCTCGGCCCGAACTCGCACACGGCCATCAGCCGCTTTCTCCGGGCGCGGCTGGTGCCGATGATCGTCGGCTTCGACCCGATGATGCAGTTCATCCACGAGGAGGACGTCGCCGACGCCGTGGTGCTGGCGATGGAGAAGGGCACGCGCGGCGTCTTCAACGTCGTCGGGCCGGGCGCCGTACCGCTGTCGGTGGCCATCCGCGAGTGCGGCGGCACGGCGGTGCCGCTGCTCGAGCCGGTTGCCCGCGTGCTGTTTGCGCAGCTCTTCCAGCTCGGCCTCTACCACACGCCGGCCGACGCCATCGATTTTCTGAAGTACAGCTGCACGCTCGACGGCCGCCGCTTCGTCGCGACCACGGGCTTCACCCCGCGGCACTCGCTGCGCAGCGTGTTCGCGAGCATCCGGCGGCGATGACGGTCGGCCTCTTCGACGCCTTCGGCGCGCTCTCACGGCTCGGCGCGCGGGCCTTCCCGGGCTCGCTCGGTACGCTGCGGCGCGAGATCAGGGCGCGGCTGCAGCGCATCCCGACCCGGCTCAATGAGTACGGCTACGACGAGTTCGGGATGCATCCGCAGACCCTCGAGGACGTCCTGCTGCTCGCCGCCGTGCTCTACCGCTACTGGTTCCGGGTCGAGACCCATGGCATCGAGCGCGTGCCGCAGGGACGCGTCCTCCTGATCGCCAACCACGCCGGCCAGATCGCGCTCGACGCGCTCATGATCGGCACCGCGATGATCCTCGAGGCCGAGCCGCCGCGCGTGATCCGCGGCATGGGCGAGTACTGGCTGCCGACCGTGCCGTGGGTGAACCTGTTCATGACCCGCACGGGGTCCGTGGTGGGCACGCCGAAGAACTGCACCGACCTGCTCGAGATGGGCGAGGCCGTGATCGCCTTCCCCGAGGGCGTGCGTGGGATGAACAAGCTCGTCTGGGAGCGCTATCAGCTGAAGGAGTTCGGGCACGGGTTCATGCGGCTCGCCCTGGCGACGCGCACGCCGATCGTGCCGATTGCCGTGGTAGGCTCCGAGGAGCAGGCACCGGGCATCGCGAACCTGGAAGCCTTGGGGCGGCTCTTCGGCATGCCGGCCTTCCCGGTGACGCTCACCTGGCCCTGGCTCGGTCCGCTTGGCCTCGTGCCGCTGCCCGTCAAGTACCGGATCTACTTCGGCGAGCCCATGCACTTCGAGGGAAACCCCAACGACGAGGACGAAGCGATCGCCGAGCAGGTCGATCGGGTGAAGGAAGAGATCGCCGGCATGCTCGCCACCGGTCTCGCGACGCGGCCCTCGATCTTCTGGTGAAGCGCGCGCCGTGCGGCTCGAGACGCGCGTTCGAACGAGCGACCCGGAGTTCCAGGCCAACGCCACGCACATGCAGGCGCTCGTCCGCGAGCTGCGCGCGCGCCGCGCCGTGGTCGCACAAGGCGGCCCCGACGACGCGCGCCGCCGCCACACCGAGCGCGGCAAGCTCCTCGTGCGCGACCGCATCGAGGCGCTGCTGGACCCGGACACGCCGTGGCTCGAGCTCTCCCCCCTCGCGGCGACCGGCTGCTACGACGACGAGGCGCCCGCCGCCGGCATCGTCACCGGCATCGGCCGCGTGGCCGGCCGCCTCTGTTGCGTGGTCGCCAACGACGCCACCGTGAAGGGCGGCACCTACTACCCGCTCACCGTGAAGAAGCACCTGCGGGCGCAGGAGATCGCGTTCGAGAACCGCCTCCCCTGCGTCTACCTGGTCGACTCCGGGGGCGCGTTCCTCCCCCGTCAGGACGAGGTCTTTCCCGACCGCGATCACTTCGGCCGCATTTTCTACAACCAGGCCCGCATGTCGGCCGCCGGCATCCCGCAGGTGGCGGTGGTCCTCGGCTCCTGCACGGCGGGCGGCGCGTACGTGCCGGCCATGTGCGACGAGGCCGTCATCGTGCGCGAGCAAGGCACGATCTTTCTCGCCGGCCCGCCGCTCGTGAAGGCGGCCACCGGCGAAGAGGTGACCGCCGAGGAGCTCGGCGGCGGCGACGTCCACACGCGCATCTCGGGGGTGGCGGACCATCTCGCCGTGGACGACCGGGACGCGCTCCGCATGACCCGCGAAATCCTGGCCGCCCTCCCCGCTCCCCCCGCCGCCGCCATCGAGCGGCGGGCGCCGGAGGACCCCGCCTACCCGCCCGAGGAGCTCTACGGCATCGTGTCGCGCGACCCCCGCCGCGCCACCGACGCGCGGGAAGTTATCGCCCGGCTGGTCGACGGCAGCCGATTCCACGAGTTCAAGGCACGCTACGGGACGACGCTGGTCACCGGCTTCGCCTACCTGCACGGCTATCCGGTCGGCATCCTCGCCAACAACGGCGTGCTGTTCTCCGAGTCGGCGCTGAAGGCGACGCATTTCATCGAGCTCGCCTGCGCGCGCGGCGTGCCGCTCATCTTCCTGCAGAACATCACCGGCTTCATCGTCGGCAAGCAGTACGAGCAGGGCGGCATCGCCAAGGACGGCGCCAAGATGGTGAATGCCGTCGCCAACGCAGCGGTGCCGAAGCTCACCGTGCTGATCGGCGCCTCCCACGGGGCCGGCAACTACGGCATGTGCGGCCGCGCCTACTCGCCGCGGCTCCTGTTCTCGTGGCCGAACAGCCGCATCTCCGTCATGGGCGGCGAGCAAGCGGCGCAGACGCTGCTCACCGTGAAGCGCCAGCAGCTCGAGGCGCGCGGCCAGACGCTGGATGAGCGCGAGGCCGAGGCGCTGGCCGCACCGATCCGGGCCAAGTACGAGACCGAGGGCAACCCCTACTACGCGACGGCGCGGCTGTGGGACGATGGCATCCTCGATCCGCTCGAAACCCGCGACGCGCTCGGCCTTGCGCTCGCGGCGGCGTTCAATGCGCCGGTTGATCCGACGCGGTTCGGGGTGTTCCGCATGTAGCGCGGTCCTTTTGTCGGGGCGGTACACGTCCGACACGGGGTGAGTGACCGCCGGGCTACGATCAGGCCACCTTGGATTCCGTCGCGCTGCCGGGCCGACGACGCCGGTCGTCCCACTCGAGCACCGCCGGCAGCACGACGACGTAGCAGACGAGCACGAGCGCGACGCCGATCGCGAGGAGCTGGCCGATGGCCGCCATGCCCCGATGGGGGGCGAAGCCGAGGCTGCCGAAGGCGAGGAAGGTGGTGAGCGCGGAGTAGAATACGGCGCGGCCGGTGCTCGTCCCGAGCACCGGCGTCCGATCGTCCACGCGATGGCGGTGCACGAGATGGACGCCGCTGTCGACGCTCATGCCGATCAGCATCGGCAGCACGATAACGTTGGCGAAGTTGAAAGACTGTCCGAGCACCACCAGCGAGGCGCACGTGAGCGCGGCGGCGAGGAAAAGCGGAAAGAAGGCGAGCATGGCGTCCCAGGCGCTGCGCCAGAGCACCACCAGGAACACCAGCATGCAGGCCACCCCGCCCACCAGCGCCCACAGCATCGCCCGCCAGGTGACGCGCCCCCACTCGACGACGTAGACGGCGAGGCCGACCGCGTCGGGCACCACCGCCTGCACGCTCGCGACGAAACGCTCGAGCGCCTCGCTGTCGCTCACGTCCTCGGCGGGAAGCACCTGGATGCGAGCCCGCCCGTCGGGCGCCAGCATGCGCGCCTTCAGCGTTGCGGGCAGCGACTCCAGCGTCACCGTTTCGGGCGCCACGAGCCGCTGGAGGTCCCGGATCTGCTCCGGCAGCGAGCCGACGATGGTGCGCTCGAGCTCCGCCAGCGTACCGGCCGGCAACCGGCTGCGGTCCAGGAGCGAGCCGATGGCACGCTGCAGCCGCGCGGCGCTGGCGGCGAGCGGCCCGTCCTCGGCCGCCCGCCCCGCCTCCTCGGCCAGCGCGCGGAGCGCCGCGCGCCGCTCCGCGTCCGTGCGCGGCGGCCCGGGCGTGAGCGTCGGCGGCACGAAGTACGCGGCCGTCTCCAGGATCTCCAGCTTGTGCACCTGGGCCGCCGGCACGTAGTCGCGCAGCGTGCGCGTCTCGGCCACCGTCGGCAGCTCCGCCAGCCGCGCCGCCAGCACCGTCGCCTGCTCCAGGTCCGGCGCGACCACGTCGATCGCCCACGGCGCGGTGTCGGCGCGCGCCAGGAGCTCGTCGAACGTCGAGACCGACTCCGTCGTCGGGTCGTGCAGGCTCGCCAGGTTGTAGTTGAAGCGGATGCGGGGAACGAGGAGACAGGCCGCCACGCCGGCCACCGCGGCGGCGATGCGGATGGTCCTGGCGTGGCGGATGGGGAAGCGGTCGAGCTCGCCGAGCCACGCCGGCGCCGGCGGCAGCGACACGATGGGCTCCGCGCCGACCGCGATGAGCGCGGGCAGCACGGTGAGCGTGCTCAGCAGCGAGGCGAACATGCCGACGCCCGAGATCACGCCGAGCTGTGCGACGCCCGTGAAGTCCGTCAGCACGAAGATGAAGAAGCCGATCGACGTGGTGCCGGCGCTCGAGACCAGCGAGCCGCCGATCGACTCGGCCGTCTCGACCAGCGCCGCGAGACGGCGGCGGCCGCTGCCCGCCAGCTCGACGTAACGCATCGCGAAGTGGATCCCGAACTCGCCGCCGAGGCCGACGATCAGCACGTTGAACGCCGCCGAGATCGTGTTGAGATCCCGCACCAGCAACGCCGCGATGCCGTTGGACCACACCAGGCTCACGAGCAGGCTGCCGATGAGCGCGGCCACCATGCGTCCCGACCGCAGCGCGAAGCTCACCGTCCCCGCGAACAGCACGACGGAGATGATCGCCACCTGCCAGCTCTGCGTCGCGACCGCGCGGATCTCCTCGAAGTTCATCACCGGCTCGCCGGTGATACGCACCCGCAGCCCGCGCTCGGGCACGAGGTCGGCGCTCTTCGCGGCCGCCCGGATGAGCCGGAGCTCCGGCGCGTCGCCCCGCAGCACCCAGCTGTCGTAGACGGGACGCAGCGCGACGACCCGCTGCCGGGCTTCGGGCGGCAGCGCGCCGCCGAGCACGGCGCTGCCCCACGGGTCGGGAGCGCGCTCGCCCCGGGCAGCGGCCTCGATCACCACGCTCACCCGATCGAGCGCGGTGGCGAGCTCGAGCCCGGTCGCCTCGCCCGTGCGCTGCGCCTCGAGCGCCTCGCGCAGCAGATCGGCGATCCCGACGAGGCTCTGGTCGCGCGCCAGCTCCGCGAGCAAGGGCTGCACCTTGGACAGCCGATCGGTGAAGTCGTCGAGCTGGTCGGCCGTGAGGTACAGGAGCGCGTTGCGCGCGAAGAACGGGCCGCCGCCCGGCACGTCCACCTGGGCGAACACGTCGGTCCGGCGTGCCAGCCGCGCGGCGAGCGTGTCGGCGGCCCGTGCCGCGGCGGTCGGGCTGTCGCCGTCGATCACCACGAGAATGCCGTCGGACAGCGTCTGGAAGGTTTCGGTGAACTCGCGCTGGCGCACCTGGAACGGTAGATCGCGATTCACGAGCCCGCGGGGATCGGCGTTCACGCCGAGGTGAAAGACGGCAAAGAGGCCCAGGGTCGCGGTCACGAGACCGACCAGCGCCAACGTGAGCCGCGGCCGGCGGGCGACGCCCCGCACCCACCGCGCACAGGCACGGTCGACCGCCGCCTCGAACCCTCCCGCCATCGCCGCCCGCACAGTCGAGCGGAAAGGCGCCGGCCGTGCAACCCGTGTGCGGCGCGACGCGGCTTGAGCTTCGCCCCCCCAGCCCGCATAAGAACGCTCCCATGCGGCGGGTGCTGATCGCGAACCGCGGCGAGATCGCCGTGCGCATCGCCCGGGCCTGTCGCGCAGCGGGCCTCGAGTGCGTGGCGGTGGCCTCCGATGCCGACCTCGGCGCGCCCCATACGCTAGCTGCCGACCGGATGGTGCGCATCGGGCCCGCACCCGCCCGCGAGTCGTACCTCGACCCGGCGGCGCTGCTCGAGGCGGCCCGGGCGAGCGGCGCCGACGCGGTGCACCCGGGGTATGGGTTCCTCGCCGAGAACGCCGCCTTCGCGCGCGCCGTCGAAACCGCGGGCCTCGTCTGGATCGGCCCGCCGGCCGACGCGATCGCCACCATGGGCGACAAGCTCGCCGCCCGCGCGGCCGCGATGGCGGCGGGCGTGCCGGTCGTCCCGGGCACCGAGACGGCGGCCGGCGACAGCGCGCGCGTCGCGGCCGACGCCGAGCGCGTGGGCTATCCGCTGCTGGTGAAGGCCGCCGCCGGCGGTGGCGGCAAGGGCATGCGCATCGTGCGGCACCCCGGCGAGCTCTCCGCGGCGCTCGAGGCCGCGGCGCGCGAGGCCGCCGGCGCATTCGCCGACGATCGCGTCTACCTCGAGCGGCTGCTCGAACGGCCGCGGCACGTGGAGATCCAGGTGCTCGCCGACCGGCACGGCGCCGCCGTGCACCTGGGCGAGCGCGAGTGCTCGGTGCAACGCCGCCACCAGAAGATCGTCGAGGAGAGCCCGTGTCCGGTGATGACGCCGGCGCTGCGCGAGGCGATGAGCACGGCCGCGCTCGCCGCGGCCCGCGCCGTGGGCTACGTGAACGCCGGCACGGTCGAGTTCCTGCTCGACGCAAGCGGGCGCTTCTACTTCCTCGAGATGAACACCCGGCTCCAGGTCGAGCATCCCGTCACCGAGCTGGTGACGGGCATCGACCTGGTGGCCGAGCAGCTGCGCATCGCGCGCGGCGAGCCGCTCGGCTTCTCGCAGGCCGACGTGCGGCTCGCCGGGCACGCCATCGAGGTCCGCCTCTACGCCGAGGACCCGCAGGCGGGGTTCCTGCCGAGTGCGGGACCGCTGCTCGCCTGGCAGGCGCCGGCCGGACCCGGCATTCGTGTCGACGCCGGCGTCGCCGCCGGTATGACGATCCCCGTCGACTACGATCCGATGCTCGCCAAGATCGCGGCCTGGGGCCCCGACCGCGCCACCGCGATCGCGCGGCTCCGCGCCGCGCTCGGCGACACCGTCGCGCTCGGCCCGTACACCAACCTCGCGTTCCTCGCCGACGTCCTGGAGCACCCGGCGTTCCGCGCCGGCGAGACGCACACGGGCTTCGTCGACGAGCACTTGGCCGGCTGGCGGCAACCGCTCCCGGACCTTCACGAGGCGGCGCTGGCGGCCGCGCTCGCCGGCACGACGACGGGCGTGCCCGCCGCCGCGAGCGGCTCGCTCGAGCCGGTCCTGCCAACGCCTTGGGAACGGCTCGGACGCTGGAGGCTCGGCACGTGAGCACGACGCTCGAGCTGCGCCACGGCGACGAGGCGCTGACGGTGGCGCTCACCATCGACGGCGAGCGCATCCGCGGCACGGTCGGCGACCGTCCCGTCGAGGCCGAGCGGCTGTCGGGCGGCGCCCCGCCCTACGCGACCGCCGGCGCGGTCGTCCAGGAAATCGCTTTTGCGAGCAACGGGCGCACGCACCGCGCCGTGGTCGCGCGCCAGCCCGACCGCATCCTGGTGGCGCTCGGCGGCCGTACCTACGTGTTTGCCGCCGGCGACGCCGCACGCGAGGTGAGCGCAGCCGGCGCGGGCACGGGTACGATCGTGGCCCCCATGCCCGGCAAGGTGGTCGCCGTGCTGGTCGAGGCGGGCGCCCGCGTCGAGCACGGCCAGCCGGTGGTGGTGATCGAGGCCATGAAGATGGAGACGACGCTCGTCGCCGACGTCGATGGCGAGGTGGCGCGGATCGCGATCGCGGCGGGCGATACGGTCGACGGCGGCGTCGTCCTGATCGAGATCACGCCGGGCTGAGGTCGGCGTCGCGCGCCCGCTCGCGGAGCAGCCGCGCTGCGCCCGCGACCAGCTCCGCCACGATCGGGCCGCGTCGGTGAGGCAGGTGTCGGCGGCGGACGCCGCGAGCGATCATGGCTCCACGGCTCGGCCGGCCACGCTCACCAGGCGTACGCCTCGGGCGCCGCGCCGCCCGGTCCCGGCCAGATCTCGTCGAGCCGTGTGCGGATCTCGTCGTCGAACGTGCGGCCGACCGCGGCGATGGCGCTGTCGAGCTGCTCGATCGTGCGCGGGCCCACGATCGGCGCCGTCACGCCGGGCTGGGCGAGCAGCCAGGCGAGCGCCAGCTCGCCCGGCGGCACGCCGATCTCCCGGCAGAGCGCTTCCCAGCGCTCGAGCTGCGGGCGCCGCCGCTCGATCGCCTGCTGCTGCGAGTCGCTCGCCCGGCGGCCCTCGCGGGCCTTGGCGAGCGCGCCGCCCAGCAGACCGCCGGCGAGGGGGCTCCAGGGCAGCACGCCGAGGCCGTAGGCGCGCGCCGCCGGCAGCACCTCCAGCTCCACCGTGCGCGCGGTGAGATTGTAGAGGCTCTGCTCGGAGACGAGCCCGAGGAAGTGGCGGGCCCGCGCCGTCTCGCACGCCTGCACCAGATGCCAGCCGGCGAAGTTGCTGCTGCCGACGTAGAGCACCTTCCCCTGCTGCACGAGCAGCTCCATCGCCTGCCAGATCTCGTCCCAGGGCGTCTCACGGTCGACGTGGTGCATCTGATAGAGGTCGATGTGGTCGGTCTGCAGCCGCCGCAGACTCTCGTCGCAGGCGCGGCGGATGTGGAGGGCCGAGAGCCGCACGTCGTTCGGGCCCTCGCCCATGCGCCCGTACACCTTGGTCGCGAGCACCACACGCTCGCGGCGCCCGCCGCCCTGCGCCAGCCAGCGGCCGATGATCTGCTCGGTGATGCCCTCGCCGCGCTTCCACCCGTAGACGTTCGCCGTGTCGAAGAAGTTGAGGCCCGCGTCGAGCGCGCGGTCCATGATGGCCCAGCTGTCGCGCTCGCTGGTGTGCGGCCCGAAGTTCATGGTGCCGAGGCAGAGGCGCGAGACGCGCACGCCGCTGCGACCGAGCCTGGTGGTGGGGATTTCCGCCATGCGTCCTCAATAGCAGAAGCGCGGCCCGCGGCGTTAGCCATTCGATATTGCACCCGCACTTCTTGCACGAGGCGCGCGCGCGGGGTGTAGCGGCAGCGGAGGGCGGTAGCATGCGCATCCTCATCCTCGACGACGAGCCCGGACGGCTCCTGCGCGACGCCACGGTGGCACGCGTGCTCGCGGCGCACGAGGTGCGCTGTCTCCCGGCGGGGCGCGATCCGCTGGCCGTGCTCTCGAGCGCGCCGAGCGAGGTGGTCCTGTTCGGACCGTCGCTCGCCGATCCCACGCGCGGCGCGCCGCTCGTCGAGGCCATCGCCGAGCGCCATCCCGGCCGGCGCGTGGTGGTGGTGACGGACGCGGGGCAGCCGGCCGCCGCGGTGGCGTTCATGAAGGCCGGCGCGGCGGACTACGTGAGCCCGGCGGCGCTCGAGACCTCGCTGACGGCGTGCATGCCCGCCGCGGCGCCGGCG
>DATMAZ010000196.1:0-38824 GCA_035559675.1 Candidatus Limnocylindria bacterium | reverse complement strand
CGGCCCACGGGTAAGCAACGGAGTGGCCCAGAGCCACGCGCTCACCTTCACCTGGAACGGCAGCGTGCGTTCCAACTCGTGCGAGGCCGCCGTGCGCCTGGGACAGCAGAACGGCTCCACGACCGGCTGCAGCGCCTGTGTTTATCCGGGCTCACCGTCGCGCACGCAGGCGAGCGACGGCCACTTCGTCACCGTGACGTTCACGTCGTTTTGCGGCAACGGTACGATCGACGGCACCGGCGAGCAATGCGACCAGGGCGTTGCCAACGGCACCTCGTCCTCGTGCTGCACCTCCAACTGTACGTTCCGACCCAGCGGACAAGTGTGCCGCCCCATCGGCGGCGTCTGCGACGTGCAGGAAACCTGCACCGGCAGTAGCGGCGCGTGTCCGGCCGACGCCAAGCTCGGCACCGCGACCACCTGCCGCCCCGCGGCCGGCGTTTGCGACGCCGCCGAGGTCTGCGACGGCGTGAGCAACGCCTGCCCCACCGACGCCAAGTTCGGCACCGCAACCACGTGTCGCGCGAGCGCCGGCGTCTGCGACGTGGCCGAGGTCTGTGACGGGGTAAGCGACCACTGCGGGGCCGACCTCTTCGAGCCGGCCACCACGGTCTGCCGCGGCGTCGCCGGGGTGTGCGACGTGGCGGAGCACTGCACCGGGTCGAGCGCTGCGTGTCCGGCCGACAGCGTCTCGGGGGCCTTCGTGGTCTGCCGGCCGGCGGTCGGCGTCTGCGACGTTACCGAGAACTGCGACGGTACGAACGTGACCTGTCCCGCCGACGCCAAGCTCGGCACCACGACCACCTGCCGCGCCGCGGCGGGCGTGTGCGACATCGCCGAGGTCTGCAGCGGCAGCAGCAATGACTGTCCGGCCGACGCCTTCGAGCCGTCGACCACGGTCTGCCGCGGGGCGGCAGGCGTGTGCGACGCCGTCGAGACGTGCACGGGCGGCGACGCGGCGTGTCCGGCCGACTCCAAGCTCACCTCGGTCTGCCGCGCCTCGGCGGGAGTCTGTGACGTGGCCGAGTCCTGCGACGGCGTCGGCGACGATTGTCCGGCCGACGCCGTGGCGTCCACGGCGGTCACCTGCCGCCCGAGCGCGGACGTGTGCGACGTCGCCGAGCAGTGCGACGGCGTGGGCGTGGCGTGTCCGGCCGATGCGGTCGAGCCCGCGAGCACGGTGTGCCGGCCGAGTGCCGGCGTGTGCGACGTCGCCGAGAACTGTGACGGCGCCGGGGTGGTCTGCCCGGCTGACGAATTCGAGCCCAACACCACGGTGTGCCGGCCGGCCGCGGGGCAGTGCGATGTGGCGGAGAGCTGCACGGGGGGCGCGGCGGCCTGTCCGGCCGACGGCTTCGAGCCCGACGGCACGCCATGTGACGACGGCAACCTCTGCACCGATCCCGACACCTGCACGGCGGGAAGCTGCACCTCCGGCACCAACGTGAACCTCACCTGTCTCCCGTGCGAGGCGTGCGATCCGAACACGGGAGTCTGCGGTCCCGGACCGCGCAGCGACTGCATCGAGCCGAGCCTGCCCGGCAAGGCACGCGTGCTCATCAAGGACAAGAGCCCGGACAAGGGCGACCTGTTCGTCTGGAAGTTCGTGAAGGGCGAGGCCACGACGGTGGCCGACTTCGGGGATCCCACGCTCGCGGACGGCTACACCTTGTGCGTGTTCGACGACGGGGTGGAGGTCTTCCGCGCGAGCATTCCGGCGGGTGGCACGTGCGGCACGCTGCCGTGCTGGCGCACGCTCAGCACGGGCTACAAGTACATCGACCGCGACCGCACGCCAGACGGGGTGCTGAAGGCGCTGTTGAAGGCGGGGGCGAGCGGCAGGACGAAGGTGATCGTCAAGGGCAAGGGCGAGAACCTGCCGTTCCCCGCGAGCTTCCTGCCGATGGCGACGCCGGTGAAGGTGCAGTTGCAGAACGAGACGCCGGGCACCTGTTGGCAGACCACCCACCTCTCGATGGGACCGCTGGTGAACGCCGTCGACCAGTACAAGGCAGCGGCCGAGGGACCGACGCCCTGATAGGGTGGCGCGCGCACACGAGCAAACGCGAAGGGGGGAGCGGCCATGGCCGTTCCCCCCTTTCGTCTATCGAGGCCACCAGCGGCCGAAGCGCGGTGCCCCTGAGATCAGCGCCTAGTACCGGTCGCGCCGGCCGCCGCCACCCCCGCCGCGACCGCCGCCCCCGCCACGGTAGCTGCTGCCCCCACCGCCCCCGCCACGAGGCCGCTCGTGCGCCTCGTTCACGGTGAGCGCCCGGCCCCCTACCTGGCGACCGTTCAACGCCTCCATCGCCTGACGGGCGGCCTCGGCGTCAGCCATCTCGACGAAGCCGAAGCCGCGCGAGCGACCCGTCTCCCGGTCGGTGACGATGCTCGCCGACTCGCAGCCCCCGAACTCGGAAAACATCTGCTCCAAGTCGGCGCTCGTTGTACTGTAGGGCAAATTGCCCACGAAAATCCTGGTACCCATGAGGGTCCCTCCTGCCTTTCTCGCTCACCGAGGAGCGACTCGTAAGTGACGTCGCGTGCTTGAGCGAGAAGCCGGACCGGGCACCGAACCTCCAAACACTGGGCCGCAAACGGATCGCGCGCAAACCACGGACACTTGCCATCTAGCACGGGGGGCCGCTGCCTACCACCCCCTATCTGCGGCCTCCGGAGCTCTCCGGCCCCCCACTGGTCTCGCCGCTTCGAAACTGATCCAGGCGCCGGTCTGAAACTGACCCACCCCAGGCTCGTGATCAGCCCTCTGCCATGTCGCCCGAGGGCGGTTCAGAGACGACCGGAGCGACGCCGGGTTCGCGGCCCCGACGTCGCTGCAGCCGGACGCTCTTCCCCTTGGTGGTGCTGATGGTGCCGCGGTCGGCGAGCCGGTCGATCAGCGCCGTGGCGAGCTTCTCGTCGCCGGCAAAGACCTGGGGCCACTCGCTGAAGGCGAGATTCGTCGTGACGATCACGGAGCTCTTCTCGTAGCGGGCGGCAAGGAGATTGAAAGAGCAGCTCGCCCCCGGGGCGATCGAACGGGACAAAGCCGAGCTCGTCGACGATCAAAAGCTGGAGCCGGGCGAGGCGCCGCTGCAGGCGCGTCAGCTCGCGGGTGGCGCGCGCGTCGAGGAGGGTGCGCACGAGGTTGGCCGCACGCCAGAAGGCGACGGGGCGGCGCTGGCGGGCGGCCTCGATGCCGAGCGCGATCGCGAGATGGGTCTTGCCCGTCCCGCTCGGCCCGGCGAGCAGGACGTTTTCTGCCCGCTCGATCCACTCGCCGCGGGCGCGCTCGAGCACGCGCCCGGCGTCGATGGAATCGGCCCGCGACGTCAGCTCGGCGGCGAGCACGGCTTCCCCGCGCCGCACGATCGCGCCCAGCACCGCCGCGAAGCGCCGGGCGGCTTCGAGCGGCGCGTGCGCATCGACAAGCCGCCGCCAGAGATCGGTGAAGGGGGCGCCCAGCTCGGGCAGCAGCCGATGCGCGAGCTGCCGGACGGCCTGCGGCTTCCGCGCCAGCTCGGGCAGGTAATGGCGGTAGCAGATGGCGCGCTCGCCGAAGCGGACGCGTCGAGGCTTTGCCGCCACCCTTATTGTGCCCCGTCCTCGGCCGCGCGCAGCACGCCTCGAGGCCGTAGTGCGTGACCAGGGCCCGCATGCGGGCCGTGAGCTCGCGCTCCGAGCCCACCAGGATCCGCGCCGCCGCCGCCTTCAAACGCCTTCAAATTGTCGTAGATCAGCCGCCGAGGCAGCGCCCCGAAGTGCGCGGCGGGGCGGCCGTGGCCGTCGAGGAAACAGACCTGGTCCTGGCGCGGGTACAGCCAGGCGAAGTCGCGGCCGGCGTACATGAGGCGCACGACGAAGGGGAACGCCTTCTGCCGGACGCCGGCGACGTCGGCGTACACCTCAAAGAAGTCCACCTCGCCGCCGTCGCCCGGCGGGTACTCGAGCGGGACGAAGACTTCGCGACGCTGGCGCGTCCACTCGGCGCCGCAGGCTTTCACCAGCGTCGCGCCGACGGTGTGGCCTTCGCCGACCAGCAGCCGGTGCACCTGCGTCGCCGTGAGCCGCTGCTTGCGCTGCGTCCACGCGGGCGCCTCCGCGAGGATCGCATCGATGCGCTCGCGGACGCCATCGAGCCGGGCCGCGCCCGCGCCGCCGGCTTGCGCACGCCGGGCTCCGCCCCGGCGAGATACCGACGCACCGTATTGCGCGACACTTTGAACTCGCGCGCCACGCGCCACATGGTCCACCCCTGCGCCAGCACCAGGTGCCGGATCCCATACACCTGCTCCATCCGCAGCATCCTCCTGCGGAAGCCCAGCCCTGACGAGGCTAGCAACCGCCGCTCGGGGGTGGGTCAGTTTCAGAGCGGCGGGTGGGTCAGTTCCAGGGCGGCGGGACTACCCACCGGCCCGGGTTGTCCCGGAGGAGCCGTCCGCCGCCTTCGCATGCGCCGCCACGAGCGCGCGCACCAACCACCGAGTAGGCGGCCCCTCGCGCTGCTGCTCAAGGAAGGCGTCCAGCTCGCCGGCCGCGAAGAGCTCGGCGATGCGCTCCAGCAGCCAGCGGCTCTCGAAGCCGAGTCCCGTCACCACAAGGAGCTGGGCGCCAGCGAGGGCGGTCACGACGCTCGGCCGAGCGCGGGCGGAATGCGGGTCCTCGGTGGCCGTGGCGAACACCGTGACCTCGACCTCGTCGCCTCCCACGACGCGCACCAGGCTCGCGAGGTCCGGCGTGGTGGCGCAGACGCGCAGCGGTGCGGCGCCGGCGGGCCGGCGAGCGCACCCGCAAGAGCGACGGCGGCGAGCCAGCGCGACATGATGCCCCGAAGCAAACGCGGCGCCGGGGATCACCCGGCGCCGCGTGATGCGACGGTCGTCTGGGCGGCGCTCAGTGGCCCGCGGCCACGAGCGCAGCGACCGTGAACCAGTCGTCGGTCACGCCCGCCTTCTCGCCCTGGTGGTAGTACCAGCCCTGCTCACCCGGGAAGCGCGGGCTCGGCAGCGACGCCTTGGTGGCGTGCTCGAGCTGCATGTCGACCATCACGATGGCCGGAGCGAAAGGCCGCTCGTCGGGGTAGGTGATGGCGCCGTTGCCGGGCACGCTGCGGCGGTAGGAGATGTCGTTGATCCAGATCTTCCACAGCTCGCCCGAGCGGTCGTAGATGTCCGAGTACGGAATGCCCCAGTTTTCCTTGTCGATGTAGAGCACCCGCTTCGAGTACGCGTACTGCGGCAGCTTGGAGATGCCTTCGATCACGTAGACCCGGCGCTTCTCCCACACCTCGTCGAACGCCCAGTCGACCTTCTCGTGCCACTTCACCGGGAAGTGCTGCGCGTGCTGCACCGCGAGCAGGTCCTGCTCGCCCAGGTACTTCCAGTCCATCCACGCGATGTGGCCGGCGTAGCCGTAGTAGCTGTCGACGTCGGTGTCCTGGCCGAACAAGGCGTCGGAGCGCTGCGCGGTGGAGAGCCGGCGCACGCGGCGGAGCGACGGCAGGTAGAGCCAGGAGTCGTCCTGCTTGGAGGAATCGATGTAGCGCTGGCCGAGCGCGCCCACGCCCTTCAAGTCGAACGGCTCGAGGATGGGATAGAGCCCCTGCTGCACGCGGTATCCGTTGGGGTTCGGCTTGGTGGGCTTCGGCTCGACGTACAGGCGGCCCGTCCAGAACAAGCGGCGGAAATGGTCGAGCAGGAAGTGCCGCTCGACGTTCATCGGCCCGCCCTGCGTGATGGCGCCCGTGTCGGCGTCGAAGTTGCGGAGGTCGGTGTCGTCGATGCCGTTGGCGAACCCGTACTCGTAGTTCCACATGATCTTGATCGCGAACTGCGGGTCCTTGGGATCGAGGTTCGGGAAGGGCTGGCCCGCCACGTAGTTCTCGACCGTGAGGCCGTCCTTCGAGAGCTTCACCTGAGGCGCGTACTTCTCGGTGGCCTCGCGGTACGCCTTCGGCCACTCGACCTTCTTGGTCTCGGTGATGGTGATGGGGAAGCCCCACTTGATGCACCACTCGAGGCCCGGAGAGATGAGATGCTTGATCTTGTCGACGTTGCTGGCGTCGTACTTCTCGCCCGGCGAGACGTCGGCTCGCGCCGCCGGGGCGGCGAGCGCACCCGCGAGCAGGGCTGCCGCGAGCACACGCGTCCATGCGATTGCCTGGGAGGAGTTCGTCATGAGGTTTCCTTAGCAGGGTTCCCCCTGCGAAGAGAAGAGCCCTGGGCCCCCTACTTGAGTGTCAAATGCAGGTCGTCGATGGTCCCCCCGGCGGCCTCCTCCAGGCGCGCCAGGGCGGCCGCGTCTCCCCGCAGCACCCCGTCGAAGAAGGCGAGCGCCAGGTAGTTGACGATCTCGTGGGCATGCCGCCACGGGAGGTGCTTCGGCAGGCAGGCCTCCTCGAAGCCGCCGAGAAAGCCCAGCAGCGCCCGATCCACGTCGCAGAAGTTCGAGAACGTGAAGTGGCCACCCCCCTCGATCCGGGCGAGCCCGACCACCGTCGCCCCGGACGGCAGCAAGTCGAAGGGCCGCTGCTGCTCGGAGGCGAACGGGGTGGTCCCGTCGATCGACCCCCCGACGATGAGCGTGGGGATGGTGAGCGCGCCGAAGGCCTCGTCGGTGAAGCCGAGCGCGGACGGGGCCTGCGGGAAGATGGCCCGCACCCGCGGGTCGGGGGGCGGCCCGACCGCGGCCTGCGTCGCGAGCGCGAACGTGGTGTAGCCGCCGAAGGAGTGTCCCGACGCGCCGATCTTCTCGGGATCGATGGCGGCGGCGAACGGGCCGCCGTCGGCCAGCAAACGATCGATCACGAAGCTCATGTCGCGCGGCCGGTTGTCGAAGGAGAGCGGGTCGATCGTGCCGGCGAGCGTATCCACGAAGGTGTTGCCGTGGTGGTCGGGCGTGGCGACGATGTAGCCGTGGCTCGCCAGGTGGCCGTAGAAGAAGAGCGACTGGATGCGGATGCCGTTGTTGCCGTGCGAGAAGACCACGAGCGGGAACTGCCCCTCGGCACGCGGCACGTCGCGATAGGCCGGCACCTCGGTGATCGGCACACCGAGCACGCGCACCACCTCCCGCGGCACGCCCGCCACCGCCGCATCGGTGGTGGGATAGTACACCTCGGTCACCACCGGGCGCGGGCCGTCGCCCGCGACGTTGTTGCGCGTCGCGTCGCTGAGCGCGAGCGTCGTCACCCCGATGCGATAGGGGCCGAAGGTGCCCGTGGGGCCGAGATCGTTCGGCGGATAGACCAGGATGGCGAAGTGGCGCGCCCGCTCGGCGGTGTCGGCCACCAGCGCGTCGAGGCTGCCGAGCCCGAGCGCTCCGAAGCGCTGCTTGCACGCCTTCTCGATGCGCTTCGCGGCGGCCGCCTGCGCGCGGGCGAACCGGGCGTCCCGCCGCTCCCGGTTGCAGGCCCTTCCCTTGGCGATCTTCCCGAAGCACCCCCGGCCGAACAGCGCCACCGTCTTGCGGCGCAGTTTGTCGAGTGTGGTCGCCACGTTGCGCTGGCAACGGAGAAAGGCGCCGCCGAGCGAGCCCAGGTCGGCGGACCACTCGAGGGCCAGCGCGTCCTCGGCCCAGTCCATGCAGCCTTCGTCGATGCGCTTCTGCACGTCGGCGACGCCGAGGTAGTCGAGCGCCTGGGCGGCCGCGTCGTCGCAGGCCGCCGCGATCGGCGCGTCGTTGTCGGCCAGCAGCTCGGCGAGCAGCCCGCCCTCGGCCCGGAGCCCCGCCTCGCAGGCCGGGTCCTGCTTCTTGCGGCACTTGTCCACGGCCTTCGTGTAGGCGGCGAAGCAGGCCGCGCCGCGCTTGCCGGCTGCCGCATGGCAGCGTGCGGGGTCGATCTGCGCCTGCGACGGCGTGGCCGCGAGCAAGAGGCCCGCGGCCGCCATGATCGTCGTCACAACCTTCATCGGACACCTCCGCCCGACCCGAGGCCCTTGCCGGTGATGAGCCCGAGATCGAGCGCCGACAGCAGCCCCGGCGGCGCCTGGCAGACCGCGGGGATCGCGTTCACGATCCGCGCCGCCGTCAGCACCACGCCGCCCACGGCATGGTCGCCGCGCTCGTCCCAGAACTCGAACTCGCACCGCATGCCCGGAGAGCCGCTGATCAGCACGCGATAGCTGCCTTTCCCGGTCGGCCAGTCCGGGGCCAGCGCGTCGTCGAGCCGGGTGACGTGCTCCACCACCAGCGCCGGCCGCCCGCGCACGACTCCCTGCACCTCGAAGCGGAGCGCGGCCATCGTGCCGGGCGCCACCGTGCGGCCGCACACCACGATCGGCCGCTCGGCCGGCCGCCGCTCGTAGACCTCGTGAATCCCGTCGAGTGCCACGCCGAGCCCGTCGGCGAGCAGCCGCACCGTCCCGCCCCACGCGAACGACAGCACGCCCGGCTGCAGCAGCAGCGGCACGTGGTCCATGGGCTTCCCGAACCCCATCGTTTCGAACAGCACCTGGGGCTGGTCGTACGTGGCGTAGTTGATGATCTCCTGGATGCGGATCTCGTCCCAGCGCTCGGTGAGCCCGGACAGCGCGAGCGGCAGGAAGTCGTTGGCGAAGCCCGGATCGATGCCCGAGGTAAAAAAGGAAGACCGTCCCACCGCGCACGCCGCCGCCAGCTTGTCCCGCCACTCGGGCAGAAACGAGGTCGGATGCACCAGCGGCACCACCGAGCTCGACACCACGTTCTTGCCGCTGGCGAGGATGCGGCAGATGTCGTCGATCGCCTCGAACGGCCGGAGATCGGCGGTGGCGGTGTAGCAGACGCAGTCGGCGTCGAGTGCCAGGATCGCCTCGACATCGGTGGTGGCCGCGATGCCGACACGCCCCCGTCCGCAGAGCTCGCCCGCGTCCTTGCCCGCCTTGGCGCTGCCGTGGACCAGCACGCCGACCAGCTCGAGCCCGGGATGGCCGAGAATGCAGCGCAGCGCGAGCGCGCCGACGTTTCCGGTGCTCCATTGGATGACCCGATAGGGCATGCAGGTCGGGTTAGCAGAGTTCGACGCTTCGGCGTAGAGGGAATCGCTATGCGCGCAACCGGCCGCCCGATCGTCGCTCTGCTGTCCCTGCTGGCTCTCGCGGGCGCCACGCGCGCCGCGGGGGACGACGCGGAGGTGCTGCGGGCGGAGAACGAGCGGCTGCGGGCGCGGATCGCCGAGCTCGAGCGGGAGAACGCGCGCTTGCGCGGCGCGGCAACGCGGGCGGAGCCGGCCATCCCGACACGCGTGGTCGAGCGGGAGGGCGACGACGGCGGCACCGTCTGGAGCACGGAGCCCGCACGCGTGGAGACGAGCGGCGCCGGGCGGGCGGCACACTACCTGTGGCTCGAGCGGGTGCCGGGCGACCCCGGCGCCACGCTCTGGATCCGCGGCGCGTACTCGGGCGGGATCTACCGCCACACCGATCGCCTCGAGCTGCGGCTCGACGGCCGGACCGAGACGCTGCCGATCGCCGACTACGACGCCACGCGCATCACCGCCGGCGTCGGGCACCGGCCGCAACGGCGCGACCACGAGACGCTGCGGGTGCTGCTCGACGCGCGCATGCTCGACGCGCTCGCCGAGACAGCGACGCTCGGCGGCCAGCTCGGCCGCACGACGTTCACGGTGCCGGCCGAGGCGCTGGCGTCGATGCGCGCGCTGGCACGCAAGACGCTCGAGTGACCGCCGGCGCGTCGCGCCGCCGCCGGCTCATTGCCGCTCGGGCGGCGTCCATTGCGCCATCACACGACCGGCCACAAGCGCGGCGAGCGAGCGCGGCAGGAAACGCGCCGCGTTGCCGCGAAGGTAGTTCGCCCAACCCGAGATCACCGAGGGTTGGCGTCCGAGCGACTCGAGCGCGATGCGCACCACGTTGCCCGGGGGCTCGCCGGCGTGCGGGGTCTCGCCCGCCGCCTCCTGGAACTCGGTGGCCGTCGGCCCCGGCTCCACCACCAGCACGTCGATGCCGGTGCCTTGCATCTCGGCCCACAGCGCTTCGCCGAAGTGGAGGTCGAACGCCTTGGTGGCAGCGTAGACACCGTTTAGCGGCAGCGGCTGGCGGCCCGCGATCGAGCCCACGATGATGACGGCGCCCCGCCCGCGCATGCGCATGCCGCCGATCAACCGGCTGGTGAGCACCGCCGGCGTGACGCAGTTGAGCGTCACCATGGCGCGCAGCCGGTCGGTCTCCTGGCGATCGAAGCGGCCCGCGTAGCCGTAGCCCGCGTTGTTCACCAGCAACCCGATGTCCAGATCGGCGACGGCGTCTGCGAGCTGCTCGGCACCGCCGGGTGTGCCGAGATCCACCTCCACCACGCGCGTCGCCACGCCGTGCACCTCGGCGATCTCACCGGCGAGCGCGGCCAGGCGATCCCGGCGGCGCGCCGCCAGCACGACCGACACGCCATGGCGGGCGAGCGCCCGCGCGAACTCGGCTCCGATGCCGGAAGAGGCGCCCGTCACCAGCGCCCACGAGCCGTAGCGCTGCTGGATCGGGGGCATGGGATCGGCCTCGAACCGCTCGCGCTCGAGGACGAGCACGGCCGCGAGCCCCAGGAACGGGAACGGCGAGAGCAGCGCTCCGAGCGCCCCGAGGAAGCCCTCGCTGTACGTCAGCCCCCAGACCAGCATCGAGAAGGCGACCTGCGCGGCGTAGGCGGCGGCCCACGGCCACATCCAGGGCCGCATGCGCCAGAACCCGTAGGCGCCGAGCCCGTAGACGATCCAGTGCGGGATGGTGAGCAGCTTGGCCGACCAGCCCGTGAACATGATCCCGAACCAGACCTCCTCGTCGCGTGCCACGGGCGTGAACAACAGGTCCGCCGGCGTGTGGATCACGGCCATGTAGAGGCAGAAGAAGAACAGCAGGTTCATCCACCAGGGCCGGCGCGCGAGCTGGGCGTTCCACCAGCTCTTCGTGGCGTGGTCCATGATCGCTCCTCCTACCCGCGCCGCCAGGCCGCGATCGCACGCCCGATCTCGTCCGGCGAGTCTTCCTGGACGAAGTGCACGCCGCGCACCGTCACTTCTTGCTGATTGGGCCAGCGCCGGCACGCCTCGCGCTGGCGCCCGACCAGGATGGCGCCCGGATCGGCGTTGATGAACAGCTTCGGCACCGGCGCCGAGGCGAGCCACGCGGCGTACGCGGAGACGATCTCGTCGACCTCCGCCGGCTCGCCCTCGATCGGAATCTGGCGCGGCCAGCTGAGCATCGAGCGGCGCCCTTCCCCCGGCGTGGCGAACGGACGGCGGTACTCCGCCATCTCCGCGTCCGTCAGCCGGCGGAGAATCGACCCCGGCAGCACCGTCTCGACGAACAGGTTCCGCTCGAGGATCATCTGCTCGCCCGCGGGCGAGCGAAACATGCGGAAGATCTCGCGCCCGGCCTCCGGCCAGTCGTCCCACGTGAGCGGCGCCACGATCGCTTCCATGTACGCGATGCCGCGCACGGCATCGGGGTGCCGCCGCGCCCAGTCGAAGCCGAGCGCCGATCCCCAATCGTGGATTACCAACGTGACGTCTTCCCGCACGCCGAGCGCGTCCAGCAGCCCGTCGAGGAACTCGCGATGCTCGAGGAAGCGGTAGCGCTCCGGGCCGCTCGGCTCGAGCTTGTCCGAATCGCCCATGCCGATGAGATCCGGCGCGATGCACCGCCCCTGGTCCGCCAGGTGCGGCATCACGTTGCGCCAGAGGTACGAGGACGTCGGGTTGCCGTGCAGGAACACGATGGGCGCTCCCGTCCCGGTCTCGACGTAGGCCATCTGCCGGCCCAGCACCGTGCACCGTCGTTTGGCGAGCATGCGGGCCGAACCATAGTCGGCCCGGACCGTGACGCCAAGCCGCGGTGCGCTGTGCGGCCCTCGATTGGCGCCGCCTGCCGGATCGCTCTCCATGGTGGGCGAATGCGGACGCTGGCGGACAAACGGGTCCTCGTCACCGGGGCGGCGTCGGGTATCGGCAAGGCAGTCGCCGCACGCGCCGCGGCCGAGCGCGCCGCGCTCGTGCTGGTCGATCTGAACGCGCCGGCGCTCGCGACGACGGCCGCCGAGCTCGCCGGCCGCGGCGCCCGCGTCTGGACGCACGTGCTCGACGTGACCGACGGGCTCGCGCATCACGGGCCTGCGCGAGGCGGTGCACCGCGAGGGCGGTCCGATCGACGTGCTGGTGAACAACGCCGGGTTGGTCTTCGGCGGCGCCTTCCTCGACGTGCCGCTCGAGCGCCACCTCACCTACCGCGTGAACACGCCCGGCCTGGTCGCCATCACGCACGCGTTCCTGCCGGACCTGATCGCCGGGTCCGACGGATTGCGAATCCTCGCGTGCGAGTCTGTCGCGCTGACTTTGCCAGCGCGACACCCCTCGCGCGGGACGCGAGCGCCTCACGCTCGCCCCCGAGCCAAGACGAAGCTCGGCTCGGCAAGACTATGCCCCGTCGCGCTCCTGCCAGCAGCCGGCCTGCCGCGGATTCGGCGGCACGGTGAAGACGTTCTGCGAGAACACGTCGGCCAGATAGTTGACCACGTCCTTCACCGACACGATGCCGACGGGCTTCCCATGATCGTCGACCAGCGGCACGTGGCGGAAGCCGCCCACGCTCATCAGGTTGAGCGCGAACGCGATCGGGTCGGACGGCCGGAGCGTCTCCGGATCGCGCGTGATGTACGGGCGGATCTTGCGCGACAGATCCGCGCTCTCCAGGCGAAGCAGCAGGTCGCGCTCCGTGAAGATGCCGACCAGGTCGCCGCCGCCGTCGACCACCAGCACGCAGCCGACGCGCGCGTCGCGCATGGTGCGCACGGCGTCTTCGAGCGTGGCGTCGAGACCGATCGTGATCGGCGTGCGCGGGCTCAGCCGGGAGATCGGTTGCTCGAGCGTGTCCTGATCGACCACCGGGCCGCGCTTGCTCGCCGTGCGCTCGGCGACGATGGCCAGCTCCTCCTCGATGCCCTCGTCCATCATGTTGGACCTCCTGATGGCGATCTTGCCGGCGGACGACCGGAGTCTCCGCCGGTCGTGCGCGCGCTGTCAATGGCTTCGTTGCGGCATGCCACCCGTCCTTTGGTCGTAGGCGACGGCGCGGCGGTGCACGATGCGACGCCTCGAGACGGCGCACACACGGCCGCACACGCGACTTTTCACTTGTGACGCGATCGTGCGGGCCGTAGCATTTCGTGCGCGGTGTTGCACCACGTCCTGGCCGCTTTGCTCATGCTCGTCCTCCTCGCCCCGGACGCCGGGGCTCGTCGAGCACCCGAGCGCCTGCTGCGCATCCTCACGCCCGCGCCGCGCTCCACGGCGGCGGCGCACCCGCACGTGAACGTGGTGGTGGAGTTCGTCCCCACGGCTGGCGGTACGGTGCCGGACGCGACGACCTTCCGCGCGCGCTTGAACGGCGTCGACGTGACCGATCGCTTCACGCCGCTCGCGCCGGATGAGATTGCGGGCGTGAGCGGAGTTCGCGCCGCGCTCGAGCAGGACGTGCTCCGCGTGGGTGCTAACAACAAGCTGCGACTGCGCGTCCGCGCGGCCGCGACCGCGGGCAAGCCGCCGCGCCGCGCGAAGGGACGCGCTCGCGTGCGGTTTACCGCCGAGCCTCGGGAGAACCAGGCGCCCGTCGCACGCGCCGAGGCGGACAGCGAGCTCGTGGTGGCCGGCCTGCCGATCCGCTTCGACGCCTCCGCTTCGAGCGATCCGGAGCTCGATCCGCTGACCTTCACCTGGGACTTCGGCGACGGGGCGACGGCGGCGGGCGCGATCGTCGAGCACACCTGGGCGAGCGCCGCCGACGAGGCCCACGTCACGGTCACGGTGAGCGACGGGGCAGCGAGCGCCGTGCGCACGATCGTGCTGGCCGCCGAGCCGCCCGTCGGCCCCGGCCGCACCAAGGGCGTACTGGCGATCACCGCCGACGGGCCCCTGGAATTCGGCAGCGTCCCGCCGGGCGAGACGGCGCTGCGTACGGTCACGGTGGAGAACGCCGACGCCACGTCGACGAGCCAGCTGATCGTCCGCATGCAAAGCTCGTCCGACGCGTTCACGGTCGATCCGCCGTCGCTGGATCTCGGTCCGAGCGGCAGCGGCACGCTGACGATTCGCTTCGCCCCCACGGACGCCGGCCATGCGGAGGCGGTGCTGACGCTGCTAGCGTCGGCCACGAACCGCGCCGCCGTGAGCCTGCTCGCCCACGGCTTTGGCGGCGCGGCGCCGGGCAGCGGGCCGACGCTGGCCGCTCGCCCCGCCTACTACGTGGCGCCGCGCGACGACCCGCCCGGTGCCGGCGTGCATGCGATCCAGCCCGACGGCACGCGGCTGTTCGCGCACAACACGGTCTCCGCGTGCACCGCGCCGGGCGGCGGAACGGGCGACGCCTGCCTTGTCGACGCCGACTGCGCCGTGGCCGGCGAAACCTGCGATACGAGCGAGACGATCCTGTTCGATCCCCAGGATCTGTGCGCCGACCCCGAGGGCAACGTGATCGTGCTCGGCGGCGACGGCACGGTCACCGATCCCGATCCGAACGCGCTCACCGAGCGCTCGGCGGCCGTGCTGCGCGTGTCGCTCGACGCGGGGGGTGCGCCGCTCGGCAAGGCGATGCTCACGCGCGTTACCGGCGACACCACGCAGATCGCGTGCGACGAGCGCTCGCGGGCCGAGGGCGGACGGGCCTACGTCGCCGAGTACTTCGACGTCGAGAACGACCGCTGCCTCCGCACCGAGCGGGAGGCGCTGACGGCGATCCGCAAGGACACCGGCCGCAGCGACGTGCTGCGCGCGCGGCTCGACTCGATCCAGGGCATCGACGACTGCAACGACCTCGAAGATGCCGCCACCGCGCTCGCCGTGGCGGGTGCCGGCGATTCGCTCTTCGTCGGCTTCGACCTGGGCGGCATCTGGCGCTACGACCCGCGCGCCGGACATCGTGCCTACGTCACCGGGCTCGTGGCGCCGAGCGCGCTCGGCGTGCATCCAGACGGTGCGCTGGTGTTCGCGGTGGCGAATCCGAGCGGCACCCGCACCGTGGTGCACCTCTACAAGGTGTCCGCCGCACGGGTGGCGGGCGGCCCGCTCGCGTTCGCCGGCATGACCCCGTGCGCCAGCCACACGCTGCCGAGCAACGGGGGCAGCCTCTTCATTGGATCGCTCGCCGTCGGCCCCGCGGCGAGCGATCCGGAGGCGGCGGTGGCCTTGGTCGCGCTCCAGGCCTCCACCGAGGTGCAAGCCGGCGTGCTGCCCCCGGCGCTGGCGCCGCAGGGAACGATCGCGTTCACCCTGCCGCCCGGTCCGGCCGACACCTGCAGCGCTGCCAGTCTCGTGACGGTCGACACCCTCGACCTGCTGTCGTTCTGAACCGGCGGCGCGCGCCGGCGCGGGCGGGCACCCGCCGCGCCGGCTCAGTCGGGATCGCACGTCCCGTCGCAGTGCTGGTTCACCACGCCGGTCTTGAGGAACTCGGCCACCTGTCGTGGGACCGGGTCGGTCGGCTCGGCGTCGCTCTCGGCGCCATGCGCGCCGTTGTCGAACGGCGGGATCAGATTGGCGAGCGGCGGGGTGCCGCTGTCGCAGCGCGTGCGCCCGGGATGGTCGCCCGCGCCCGGGCAGTCCGCGTCCGTGGTGCAGGGGGCGCCGGGATCGTCGGCACCCGGCACGTTACAGCGCGCACCGCAGCGCTGCCAGTCGATCTCGAGCAGCGCCGAGCCGTCGATCGGCGCGCTCGCCTCCGGAATGCCGAAGAAGGAGCGGATCGCCGGCGCGACCTGCGGAATGCCGAGCGAGCGGACGGCGATCTCGGTGGCGAGGTTGGAGACCTGCGAATCGCAGCGGGCCATGTGGAGCAGCACGCGGTGGGGATGCGGCGGCGTCGAGAGCGTGCCCGGGACCACGTGCGGCAGGTAGGCGATCGGGTCGACCCGGTCCCATTGCTGCTGCACGAGCGCCACCAGGATCTGCTGGTCGAGCCGGTCCGGGTACGAGGCGTTCAGCAGCGTGAAGAACGGCCGGAAGGGCGCCGCCCGGTGCAGCAGCGTGCTATAGTTGGCGCCCGGCACCGCAAGAAAGCCGCGGGAGAAGTTCTCCGCCACGGCCATGATGGTGAGCCCGTAGATGCCGCCCTGACTGCCGCCCGAGTAGTACACCTCGCTGGTGTCGATGATGGGCGTCGAGTCGTCGAGCTGGAAGGCGGGATCCGAGTTGAAGCCGGCCTCGGGATCGCCGAGCAGGCGGCCGAGCAGGAGATGGTGCAGCAGCCCCTGGTGCAGGCGCTCCGGCAGGTAATGGAAGAGCGAGAAGTCGGCGATGAGCGGCACGATCGCCGGGCCCACGTCTTCGGACGCCATGCCTTGCATGTCCACGGCCGCCGCGATGAAGCCATACGTGTTGGCCGAGCGCGCCAGCGCGCCCAGTTGGTAGCGGTCGCCGAGGAGCCCGTGCCCCCAGAGGCTGGCACGCAGCGGCGTCGCCTCGGCTTCGCCGGTGAACGCGAGCCGCGGGATGTCCACCACGAACGGCACGGTCGCCCAGCCGTTCTGCACCGGCATGCCGTCCACCAGGTTCAGCCGCGACGCCGGCGCGTCGGCCGTCATGAACAGCGGAGCCTGGAAGGTGCCCTCGACGCGCCGGTAGATGTCGTCGCTGAAGCCCTCCCCCTCGCCATCGTCGATCGTGGTCACGGTGAACGCCGGCGTGGGGAGCGCGAACGCTTGATCGCGGATGGAGACGAGCCACCCGGTGAGCGCCTCGGTGCTCGCCGTGGTGAAGTCCCAGGCGAGCACCAGCTCGGCCGGATCCACGCCGTGCGCGGCGAGCGTGGCGAACACGTCGTCGAAGGCGGCCTTCCGCTCGTCGATCAGCGCCCCGCACGGCGAGCCGCAGGCGGCTTTCACCTGCTCGGCGCCGTCGGCGTCGCGCAGCGCGCGGAAGACGAGCCGCGGCCGGACCGGCGTACCGGCCGTGTCCACCAGATTGCGGATGGCGACGATGTAGCGCGTGCCGTCCTCGAGACGCGTGCCCGGCCGGATGAGCAGCGCGCGCTCGTCCACCTCCTCCGTGTTGGCGTCGAGCTCGGCGAAATGCGGCACGCGCTCGCCGGTGGCGGCCTTCATGATGACGATGGGATGGTCGTCGTCCAGCGAGCGGGCGAAGTCCGTCTGCGGCGCCACGCCGGAGGCGGCCAGATCGACCGGCGCGCCGGTGTCCGGAAAGAGCGCGATGATCAAGGGCGCGGGACTGAAGCCGTCGAGCCGGTTCCAGTCGGTCGGATCGACGTGCTTGCCGTCCACGTTGGCGGGCAGCGCCGTCGGCCCGTAGTGCACGCGGAGCCCCGTCGGCGTGGTCGCGTCGGGGACCAGGAAGCGGGACGACGGGAACGGCAGCACGCAGCGCTCCTCGATCAGCGGGTCGCACCCCGGCGTGGGATCGACCGAAAGGCCGCAGAAGGGGGAGCTCGTGGCCGGGCGCTTCTTCGCCGGACCCGTGAAGTCCCCGAATCCGAGGTCGGCGAACGGCCGGTAGGCCATCGACGGCGCACAGCGCAGCCGCTTCTTCTTGCCGCTCGCGCAGGCCGACAGGCACGAGCGGGCGCACGCCGTTCCGCTCGCGAGCTCGACGCGCAGATCGAACGGTGCGGCGGTCAGCACGGCCCCGGCGAGCCGGAGCCGCAGGCTCACCGCATCGGCCTGTCCGGCAGCGCGGGCGATCGTGACCGACCCCGGCACGTCGCCGCCGCTGGCGCGCGTGCGCTTGCCGCGCGTGACGAAGGCTGCGCGCGGCACGTCGAGCTCGTGCACGGTGGTGCCGCTCGCCACGTCGACGACCCGAAGCTGGAGTCCGGCCGCGCCGACGAATGTGTCGTGGGTCGTCTCCGGCCTCACGACGTTCACCACCAGGTCCAGCTTTCCTCGCTTCGCGTTGACCTTGGCCTTGCGGATCCAGGCGCCGTCGCAGTCCGGCGACGCGAGGCCGGCACCCGGGACGGCGAGGGCGATCGAAAGGAAGAGCAGCAGGCCGCGACGCATACCGCGGCTTCTAACGGGGGCTCCGGCTGCACGTCCAGCCACCGCCGTGATAGGGCGTCGTCCATGGGAGTGATCGCCATCTCGGGCTCGGCATCGGGGATCGGGGCGGCGTTGCGGCAGCGTCTCGAGCGCGCCGGCGACACCGTGCTCGGCATCGATCTCCGCGACGCGGAGATCGTCGCCGACCTCGGCACCCGCGACGGCCGCGCCGCGGCCATCGCCGCGACGCGCGCGGCGGCGCCCGGGCGCCTCGACGGCCTGGTCACTTGCGCCGGCATCGGGCCGCAGGTGCCCGACTGGCCGCTGATCGTATCGCTCGACTACTTCGGGTCGCAGGCGCTGCTGGACGGGCTCCGCGACCTCTTGGCGCGGGCGCGCGGCGCGGCCGTCGCCATCTCGTCCAACTCGTCCACCATCTCGCCTTGGGACGCGGACATTGTCGCGGCCTGCCTCGCGGGCGACGAAGCGCGCGCGCGGGAGCGCGCCCGCTCGCTCTCGGGCCAGCACGCCTACGCGAGCGCCAAGCGCGCCATCGCCTGCTTCGTGCGGCGCTCCGCGCCGCAGGCGGCGTGGGCAGGCGCCGGCATCCGGCTAAACGCCGTGGCGCCGGGCGCGGTAGCGACGCCGCTCTTGCAGCAGGGCCTCGACGACCCCGTCTACGGACCCGCGATCCGGGGCTTTCCGATTCCGCTCGGCGGCTTTGGAAGCCCCGAGCAGATCGCCGCCGTGGCGGCCTTCCTGCTCGGCCCCGAGAGCAGCTTCTTTTGCGGCAGCGTGCTGATCGCCGACGGCGGGTCCGACGCGCTGCTACGTCCGGATGCGTATTGATCGGCCTCGAGCGCGCCGAGCGGCGGCGGCTCCTCGGCGGCTTCCGCACCGGGCGTCGAAAAGGACGGGCGCAGCACCGCGGTGCAATGGTCGACCCAGCGCAGATCGGCCTCGAGGCGAAGCCGGAGCGCTTCCAGCGTGAGCGCGGCGTAGCGGGCTTCGGGCGGCGCCTGCCGCGCCCCGCTGCGCGCAGCGGCGGACTCCCCGAGCAGCGCCAGCAGCTCGCGTCTCCGCGCCTCGAGCAGACGCAGCGCGGCCGTGCGATCGCGCTCGGCGAGGAAGACCAGCTTGAGCAGCATGTCGTCGCGCGCCGGCCGCGGGGCCGCGGCGGGACGCGCGAGCCACCGCACGAACTCCGCGCGCCCGGCCGGCGTGATGCGGAATCGGCGTCGCGAGCGTGCGGCTTCCACCGCCGCACGAGACACCGCCCAACCCGATCGCTCGAGCTGCTCGAGCGCCTGGTGGATCTGCCCGGTGTTGTACGGCTCGCCACCCACGCGCTCGGCGAGGGTCCGCGCAGCTCGTAGCCGTGGCGGTCGCCCTCCATGAGCACCCCGAGGATGGGGCGAACGGCTCGGAACGCCGGGATCGCGCGCTGCGGCATGGGCGCGGGCGGCGTAAGGGATCGTTCACGCACCATGCGGCGCTCGAACGCTTACGCTGCGTTCGGCGGCCGGCCACGCGGCGCTGGCACGTGTGAAGGATCCTTCACGTCCGAATGGATACCGAGGAAGCCGATCCGCTTACTGGCGGCGGGGTGGGCCGGATGCGCGAGCGCGCGCTCGGTCTCCTCGCCCGCGACCCCGCGGACGCACCGGACGACGATCCCGACGGAGGCTAGGCGCGGCTCACGCGAGCCGGCGCACGATCAAGGCGGCGCCGGCGGCCATCGAGAGTACCAGCACCGCGGCCCGCGTGTAGCCGCGGTCGAGCCAGCGCACGAAGGGCGGCGAGACCGCGAAGCCGGCCACGGTGCCCGGCAGCAACGCGAGCCCGAGCAGGAGCTCGCGCGCGCCGAAGTGGCCGACGAGCGCCAGCGTCAGCATCGAGAGCAGGCTGCCCGCGACGAAGAACCCCGAGAGCGTACCGCGCAGCGTGCTCCCGGTGTGATGCTGGTAAACGAGCGCGATGGGCGGGCCGCCGATCGAGGTGGTCGTGCCGGTGATGCCCGCCACGAACCCGGCGACGAAGAGCACCAGACGAGTCGGGTGGAGGCGAAGCCCGCTCGCGGTCGCGAGCGCGCCCACGATCACGGTGGCGCCGACCAAGAGCTCGAAGGCGCCGCCCGGGAGCGCCGCCAGTACCAGCGCGCCCACCACGGAGCCCGGCACGCGACCGGCAAGCGCCCACCCGACGCCCCCGAGGTGCATGCCGGCTCGGTCTCGCAACGCCATCAGCACGGCCAGCGCGAGCCCCGGCAAGAGCACGGGACCCGGCACCAGCCGCGGGTCGACCAGCACGAGCAGCGGCGCAGCGATCAACAGCGATCCGAATCCCACGCCGCCCTGCACGAACGAGCCGGCCGCGATCACCAGCGAGGCGGCGAGGAAGTGGGCCGGATCCACGGCCGGGCCGTGCTACGGCAGAACGGACCGTTCGGTCAACCGTTTCAACCACTTAGACGCAAATTGCCTTGACCGGGCGGTGTCGCGTCATGGTACACTGCGTCTACCCTCGCCCGCCAAGGAGGCCCCCCCGTGCGCGTCGCCCTCCCCTTCACCATCGTCGTCTGTCTCGTTGCGGCTATGGCCGTACCGAGCCGAGCACTCGGCCCCTTCGTCGAGTTCGAGACCGGGCAGACCCGGCCGCTGGCGCTCTCGCCCGACGGCTCGAAGCTGTTCGCCGTCAATACGCCCGACAACCGGCTCGAGATCTTCGACGTGGACGGCGCCGGCGCGCTCACCCACGCGGGCTCGGTGCCGGTCGGCATGGAGCCCGTGGCGGTGGCGGCCCGCACGAACACCGAGGTGTGGGTGGTGAACCATCTCTCCGACAGCGTGAGCATCGTCGATCTCGGCGGCCCCGCACCCCGCGTGGTGAACACGCTGCTGGTCGGCGACGAGCCGCGCGACATCGTGTTCGCCGGCTCGGACGGCGCCGGCAACTTCGTCGGGACGCGTGCCTTCATCACGACCGCGCATCGCGGCCAGAACAGCGGCGTGCCCGCGGCCGACTTCATCAGCGAGGGCATCGAGCGCGCCGACGTGTGGGTCTTCGACGCGCTCAACCTGGGCAACGCGCTCGGCGGGACGCCGGTCACGGTGGTCGAGCTGTTCGGCGACACACCGCGTGCGCTCGCGCGCAGCGCCGACGGCAGCCGGGTCTACGCGGCCGTCTTCCATTCGGGCAACCGCACGACGACGGTGAGCGAGGGGTTGGTCTGCAACGGCGGCGCCGCCGCCGGGCCCTGCTCGATCGGCGGCAACCTCGCACCGGGCGGCCTGCCCGCCCCGAGCCCGTTCAACTGCGCCGGCGAGCTGCAGCCGGAGACCGGGCTGATCGTCAAGTTCAACGGCACGCAATGGGTCGACGAGCTCGGCCGCAACTGGTCGAACATGGTGAAGTTCGAGCTGCCCGACGAAGACGTGTTCGCGATCGACGCCGACGCGCCCACGCCGGGCCTCACCGGGACGCCGTGGACGGGGGTCGGCACGATCCTCTTCAACATGGCCGTGAACCCGGTCTCCGGACGGATCTACGTGAGCAACACGGAGGCCAAGAACGAGCGGCGCTTCGAGGGCCCCGGCTCGTGCTCCACCACCGTGCGGGGCCGGCTGCATCAGGCGCGCATCACGGTGCTCGACGGCGCGGCCGTCAACCCGCGCCATCTGAACAAGCACATCGACTACGACGTGCACCCCGCGCCGCTGAGCGTCCGGCAGCGGTCGCTGGCGACCCCGCTCGACATGGTGGTCACGCCCGACGGCGCGACCCTCTACGTCGCCGCCTTCGGCTCCGGCAAGGTGGGCCGCTTCAGCACCGCCGAGCTCGAGGCCAATACGTTCACGCCCGACGCCGACGACCACATCACGGTCACCGGCGGCGGCCCGAGCGGGCTCGTGCTGCGCGGCAACCGCCTCTACGTGTTCACGCGCTTCGACAACGGCATCTCGACGATCGACACCACCACGCAGAGCGAGATCGCGCACACGACGCTGTTCAACCCCGAGCCGGCGGACATCGTGGCCGGCCGCCCGGTGCTCTACGATGCGTCCACGACGTCCAGCAACGGCGAGGCGTCGTGCAGCTCGTGCCACGTGTTCGGCGACTTCGACAGCCTCGCCTGGGACCTCGGCAATCCCGACGAGAGCGAGGTGGCGAGCCCGCTGCCGCAGAAGATTCCGCCGAACCTCGTCGGCAGCGACCCGGACTTCTTCCCGATGAAGGGGCCAATGACGACCCAGAGCCTCCGCGGCCTCGCCCACCACGGCGCCATGCACTGGCGCGGCGACCGGGCGGTCGGCTTCTTCGGCACCGGCGCGCTCGACGAGGAGCTCTCCTTCAACAACTTCATCGTCGCCTTCGAGGGCCTGCTCGGCAACGACGGCCCGATCCCTGTCGATCGCATGCAGCAGTTCACCGACTTCATCCTCGACGTGGTCTATCCGCCGAATCCGATCCGCGATCTCAGCAACTCGCTCAACGCGCAGCAGCAGGCGGGCAGCAATCTCTTCTTCGGCGCGATCACCGACACGCTCTTCAACTGCAACGGCTGCCACACGCTGAACCCCGCGCAGGGCTTCTTCGGCAGCGACGGCTCCGCGACCTTCGAGGGGGAGACGCAGCACTTCAAGGTCGCCCACCTGCGCAACGCCTACCAGAAGATCGGCATGTTCGGCTTGCCGGCCGTCCCCGGCATCTCGTCGACGGAACCCACCACCCCGCTCGGCCGGCAGGTGCGCGGCTTCGGCTTCCTACACGACGGCTCGATCCCCACCATCAACCGCTTCCTCAACGCGAATCTGTTCAGCATCAACGCCACGCAGGAGCGCGCCCTCGAGGCGTTCATCCTGGCGTTTCCCTCGACGCTCGCCCCCATCGTGGGCCAGCAGGTGACGCTCACCTCCACCAATGCGGCGGCCGTGGGTGGCCGCGTCGACCTCATGATCCAGCGCGCCCAGACGGCGTTCGCCCTGGTGAACCATCCGGGCGCGCGCGAGTGCGATCTCATCGTGAAGGGCACGGTGAACGGCGAGCAGCGCGGGTGGCGCATGAGCAGCGCGACCGGGGCCTTCCTGCCCGACCGGACGGGCGAGCCCCCGCTCTCCGACGCGCAGCTCCGCGCGCTCGCGACCGTGCCCGGACAGGAGCTCACCTACACCTGCGCCCCGCCGGGATCCGGCGTCCGCATGGGCGTGGACCGCGACTGGGACGGCATCCTCGACGGCGACGAAGCGGGTCCGCCGCCGCCCACGAGCGGGTGCGACCCGGCGCCGCGCGCGGGCTGTGCGACACCCACCAAGTCGCTGCTCGTGGTGAAGCCGAACGACAACCCGAGCAAGCGCCGGCTCACGTGGAAATGGCTCAAGGGGACGGCGGCGGCCAACGACTTCGGCGCCCCCGATGTCACCGACGCCTACGCGCTCTGCGTCTACGCAGACGGTGCGCTGCTTGCGAGCGCCGACGCGCCGGCCAGCGGGACGTGCGGCACCAACCCGTGCTGGCGCAACCGCGCCGCCAACGGATTCAAGTACAGCGACTCGGAGGCCACGCCCAGCGGACTGCTGAAGCTCATGCTGAAGCCCGGCACGGGCACGGCGAAGATCGTCGCCAAGGGTCGCGGCACCAACCTCGCTCTTCCCGCCCTGCCGCTTGTCCTTCCCGTCACCGTGCAGGTGCAGGGATCGCACGGCGCCTGCTGGGAGCACGCGTACGACGCCGCCGGCGTGGTGCGCAACGACGCCACGCAGTTCAAAGGGAATGGTGGTTGAGCCGCGCGCCGGTGCGGATCGGCGACACTCGCCGCACTCTGCTGAACGCGAGGCGGGGCGCACCCGGCATGCGCCTCGCCATGCGCCGCCGACGAGCGCACAGCCGATGCGCTCACGCTTCGACGGGATTGTCGGCGCGTGCGCCGAGGAGTCTTCTCCGAGCATGCGCCGCACCATCCCGGCCGCGGTCGCGATCACGGTCCTCTCGCTGGCCGACGACAGCCACGCCGGCGACCCCGCGGCGCTGCTGCTGCCGCTCAGCGACACGCTGGCGTTGATCGAGCGGCAAGCGAGCGCCGAGCGCAGCGCCGGTGACGCGCCGGGCGTGCTGCCGAGCCGGCGCGGGCCCGCTCCGGGCGCGCCGCCCCCGCCACCCGCCTTCATCCCGAAGCGGATCCATGTCCCCGATCTGTATCGCGTCGATTACGAGCGCGACGCCCCGCGCTTCGCCGAGCCGGTGGACAACGACCGCATGGTGGCGCTCGAGTTCCTGCCGCCCGCCGGGCGGCGTCCCGGCGTGGCGTTCACCTACGACACCGAGAGTCTGCCGATCGGCGACTCCTCTGACCGCGTCTCGATACGCGTCGAGCTGCCGTTCTGAGCCGCGTCTAGCGCGGGAGCGGGAAGCCGTACAGGCGCGCGCAGTTCTCGACCGTGACGACGCGCACGACGGCGTCGTCCAACCCCGCGAACGCCTCGGCCACCGCGCGGCGCGAGTGCGGGAAGGTGCTGTCCGGGTGCGGATAGTCCGACGCCCACATGAACGAGTCCGGCCCAAGGAGCGGGATGAGATGGGGGCCGAGCGGCTCTTCCTCGAAGGTGGCGTAGACCTGGCGGCGGAAAATCTCGCTCGGCTTCGCGCGCAGCTGGTAGTCGGCCGCCCTGCCGACGTGCTTCTCCGCCGCGCCGTCCATGCGGGCGACGAAGTACGGCAGCCACCCGATGCCGGACTCCGCGAGCACGAGCCGCATGCCCGGATGGCGCTCGAGCGCGCCCGAGAACACCATGGCGGCGAGCGGCTCGTCGAGCTGCATCGGCCCCACGGCCGAGAACGCAGCCATCTCCCAGCTCATGTAGGCCGGCTTGAGCGCCGCCGTGCCGTGCCCGATGTGGAAGCTCAGCGGCAGCCCGGTCTGCTCCGCCGCGGCCCACAGACGGTCCCAGCTCCGATCGCCGACCCGGAACTCGAACGGGCTGATGATGGCCCCGCGGTGGCCGGCGCGCGCCACGCGCTCGAGCTCGGCGACGGCCGCCTCGGGCGCGTGCGTCGGCAGCACGGGCAGCACGCACAGGCGATCGCGGTCGACCGCGTTGAACTCCTGCGCCCAGTCGTTGTACGCGGCGAGGCACGCCGCCTTCAGCGCCGGATCGGCGATGGGCAACCCGAACAGCGACGGCCCGTAGATCACCGACGCGGCGATGCCGTCGAGGTCCATGTCGGCCAGCCGCAGCGCGGGGTTGCTCGCGCGGAAGCCGTCGTCCTCGATGCCCGCGCGCACGACGGCGTTGTACTCGCCGACGAGCTTCGGGCCGCTCGGCCCGAGAATGGCCCCGTCGCAGCTCCACCACTCGTAGCCGTCCTGCTCGATCACCCGCGGGGCGCGCGCCGCGAGCGCCCGCGGCATGCGCGCCTGCCAGAGGTCGGGGGGCAGCACCCAGAGATCGAGATGGTCGTCGCACGAGTAGAAGCGCTCGGGCAGCATGGCCGTCCTAGCCCCGCACGGCGTCGAGCGTCGTCACCCGCGTCGCCGGCCGCGCCGGCAGCGATTCCGGCAGGAACCACCGAAACCAGATGACGCCACGCGGGTGGCCGGCGGTCGAGATCCAGTTGGGCACGCCCGGATCGCGCGCGGCCACGACCAGGCGCCACGAGCCGTCCGGCCCGTACTGCACCTGCCCGCCGTTCAGCGTCACGCGCTCGTAGCGGTAATCGTACGTCTGCATGTACGGATTCCACAGGCACACGTTCCAGAACGCGCAGGCCGGGGAACGGCCCTCGAGCACGAGCGCGTCGTCGTGTCCGAGCGCGAAGCTGCCCATGGCGTACGCCGCGTCGCCGGCCGCCCAGCCGTAGGTTTGCTTCGGGACCGGATACGGGTCGTCGACGGTGTTGGCCTTGGCGGGATCGAACGGCAGCGGCGTGATGGCCAACAGCTCGCGAATGAAGTTGGCGGTCGCCTGGAAGCGCCGCGCGAGCTCCGCGTCGGTGAGCCGCGGCGGCGGTGCCGGCTCGGTGGCGGAGATCGCCCACGTCGCCTTGGTGCCCGCGACCGGGTCGATCAGATAGTCGCGCGTCACCAGACACACGGCGTCGTCCTCGAGCCTGAGCCAGTTGCCGGCGTGCTCCCGCCGGCTCAGCACCACCTCGAACGAGCCGTCCGGGGCGATGCGCATCGCCCGATCGTTCAGCGAGCCGACGATGCGGTTCGACCAGCGGCCGTCGTCCGGCCCGCCGTAGACGGTCACCGAGAGGTAGCAGGCATCGCCGCGACGCCCCGAGAGGCGATAGGTCCGATCGGGGCGGAGTGCGGCGTAGTGGTAGAACGCGTCGGCGTTGTCGCCGCCGAACTTCCGGGTCGGGCCCACGATCGGCACGAGGGTCGGACGGTCGGCGTCGGCCCAGAGAAAGCAGTCGAGCGCCACCGACAGGACCTCGGTGAGATAGCGGTAGCCCTCGAGCACCGAGAGGTCGTCCACCGCCCGGGGCCCCTCGAGGAAGGCTTGGTCGCCCTGGCGGATGAGATCGAGCAGCTCGTGGAACGCCGCCGTGGACGCAAAGCGCCGGGCCATGGCCGATGCCCGGTCTAACGCTCATCGCATGCGCGGTGCAACCGCGTGCGTCCGGGTCTGCTACTGTGCTACCTTGTGCATCTCGCATGGCAGGTAGGGTCGGGTGGCTGTTGCTCGTCGTCGGGTTCGTCGCCCCCGTGGAGGCGAACGAGGCCGCCGAGCTCGAAGCCGCTCGCCTGGCCACCGCGGCCGCCCACTATCGCGAACTGGCCGCACGGGGCGGCTGGGAGCCGGTGCCGCCCGGTCCGTCGCTCCATCCCGGCGAGCGCAGCCCGGCGGTTCCGATGATCCGCGCCCGGCTTGCGGCCACGGGCGACGTGCTGGCCGGGGGCTGGGCCGGCGCCGCGGCCGACCCGGAACTCTACGACGACGGGCTCGCCGCCAGCGTGCGCGCCTTCCAGCGGCGCCACGGGCTCGCCAGCGACGGCGTGGTCGGCGTGCGCACCCGCGCGGCGATGAACGTCTCCGCCGGCGAGCGGGCGGTGCAGCTCGAGCTCAACCGCTTCCGCGTGGAAGACGAGACCCCGCCGGCCGACCGCTACATCCGGGTGAACCTGCCGGAGTTCCGGCTGCAGCTGATCGAGGGGGACCACACCGTGCTCGACATGCCGGTCGTCGTCGGCCGGCGCGACCGGCGCACGCCGCTCATCGAGAGCGCGATCAGCTGGGTGATCTTCAACCCGAGCTGGACCGTCCCCACCAAGCTCGCCTACGAAGACCTGCTACCCAGGGTCCGCCGCGACCCGGCGTACTTCACCAAGGTCGGCATCCAGGTTTACGACGGCTGGCGCAGCGGCGCGCAGCCCGTCGATCCCGACTGGATCGAGTGGGACGACGTCGGCATCGCCATGAAGCAGTTGAAGCTGCGACAGGCGCCCGGACCCGACAATCCGCTCGGGCGGATCAAGTTCCACATGGACAACGATCACGACATCTACCTGCATGACACCAACCACCGCGCGCTGATGGCGCGCGACCGGCGCGATCTGAGTTCCGGGTGCATCCGCGTCGGCAACGCCGAGGGCCTGGCGCGCGAGCTGCTCCGCGATCAGCCGAGCTGGCCGCCGGAGCGGATCGACCGCGTGCTGGCGACGCGCGAGACGGTGCGCGTCCCCTTGCGGCGTCCCGTGCCGGTGCGCTTCGTCTACCAGACCGCGTGGGTGGACGCGCAGCAGACGGTCCACTTCCGCGAGGACATCTACGGCGTCGACGCGCGGCAGGTCGCCGATCTCGCCGCCGAGCGGCGTGCGGCCGTCCCCGGGGCCGCGAGCGCGCCCGTGCCGGCGGCGGTGAGCGCCGCCGCGCCGGCGCCCCTTGGCGGCCAGGGCGCCTCCGTTGTATCTCCCCCGGCGCCATAGACGGCCCCGCGCCGTCGCCGCCGGAGCAGGGAGGATTCATGCCGCACACGCGAGAGCAGCACGCCGCCCGTCTGCCCACCCGCCGCGCGCTGTTGCGCATGGGTGCGCTGGTCGGCGCGACGCTGCTCCCCGCGGGCGTGGCGCGCGCACGCCCCTGCCGGTCGCTGTCGCTCTACGCGGTGCAGACGGGCGAGCGCCTCGCCGTCGACTACTGCATCGACGGGCGCTACGAGCCCGAGGCGCTCCGGGCGATCGCGCATCTCCTGCGCGACGTGCACGCCGACCGCGTGCATCAGATCGACGTGACGCTGCTCGACGCGCTGTGGCGGATCCGCCGCATCCTCGGGACGCGGAGCGAGCTGCACGTGGTCTCCGGCTATCGCACCCACGAAACCAACGAGCAGCTCCGCCGGCGCGACCGCGCCGTGGCGGCGAACAGCTATCACGTGAGCGGCAAGGCGGTGGATTTCTTCGTCCCGGGCCGCCAGCTCGCGAGCGTGCGCTACGCGGCGCACACGCTGCACGCGGGCGGCGTCGGCTACTATCCCAAGTCCGGCTTCCTCCATCTCGACACGGGCCCGCAGCGGCGCTGGTGAGCATGGAGGTCGATCTCGTCATCCGCGGCGGCACGATCGTCGACGGCAGCGGCGGCCCGCCGGTCGAGGGCGACGTGGCGATCCGCGGCGAGCGCATCGTCGCCGTGGGGCGCACGGGCGCGCGCGGGCGCGAGGAGATCGACGCGCGCGGGCTCGTGGTGACGCCCGGCTTCGTCGACGTCCACACGCACCTCGACGCCCAGCTCACGTGGGACCCGAGCGGCGCGCCGTCGTCCTGGCACGGCGTGACCTCGGTCGTCGTCGGCAACTGCGGCGTCGGCTTCGCGCCGTGCCGCGCGGCCGATCGCGATTACCTGATGTTCCTCATGGAGGGCGTCGAGGACATCCCGCGCGCCTCGCTGGCCGCGGGCATGGACTGGCGCTGGGAAACCTTTCCCCAGTACCTCGACACGCTCGGCCGGCTGCCGCTCGGCGTCAACGTGGGGGCGCACCTCACCCACGCGCCGCTGCGCGTGTTCGCGATGGGCGAGCGGGGTGCAACCGACGCGCCGCCGAGCGACGACGAGCTCGCCGTCATGCGACGCGTGGTCTCCGAGGCGATCGCCGCGGGCGCGCTCGGCGTGTCGACCGGCCGCACCACCATGCATCGCACCCCGGCCGGCGAGCCCGTCCCGGGCACGTTCGCCGACGCCCGCGAGCTCGCGGCGTTGGCCGCCCCGCTCGCAGAGCAGGGCGCCGGCATCCTGCAGGTGATCCCGTTCGGCGCGGCGGGCGAGGCGGCCGAGGGCTTCGGGCGGGACCTCCGGCTGGTGAGCGAGCTGCTCCGCGGCAGCGGCCGGCCGGTGAGCCTCGGGCTGACGCAGGCACGGCACTATCCCGACGAGTGGCGGCGCTCGCTGGCGGCGGTGGATGCCGCCCGCGGGGACGGCCTGGAGGTCGTGCTGCAGGTGGCGCCGCGCGCCATCGGGCTCATCCTCGGGGGCCAGGGGCTGCTCTCCCCGCTGATCCTGTTCCCGGGCGCCGGCGATCTCGCCGGCAAGGCGGACGACGAAGTGCGCGCCAGGCTGGCCGACCCGGCGCTGCGGAGCCGGATCGCCGAGAGCCTCGATCCCGCCGGCGACATCCTGGTCGGGTTGGCGTCGATGGAGCGCGTCTTTCTGCTCGACCGCGACGGCGTGGGCGCCTACGACACTTCGCCCGAGCGCAGCGTGGCGCGCCTGGCGGCCGCTCGCGGCGTGCATCCCGGCCGGCTCCTGCTCGACACCTACGTCGAATCGGATCTCCGGTGCCTCTTCCTGGTCGCCATCTACAACTGGGACCTGGACGCCGCGCTCGCCATGCTGCAGCACCCGGCGGCCCTGCCGTCGCTCGGCGATTCGGGCGCGCACACGAGCCAGACCTGCGACATGGGCGTCCCGACGTTCGTGCTCGCGTACTGGGTGCGCGAACGGCGCGCGCTCCCGCTCGAGGCCGCGGTGCGCGCGCTGTCCGCGGTGCCGGCCGCGCACTGGGGCATTCCCGATCGCGGGCGGCTCGCGCCGGGCTGCTTCGCCGACATCAACATTCTCGACCTCGATCGCCTGGACCTGTGTCTCCCCGAGGTGCGGCACGATCTTCCGGGCGGCGCCACGAATCTCGCGCAGCGCGCCGTCGGGTATCGCGCCACGATCGTCAACGGACAGGTCGCCCTGCGCGACGGGCAGCCGACGGGACGCGCCGCCGGGCGCGTACTCCGCAACGCGCTCGCCACGCCGTAGGCGCGCTCAGAACCACTCGCGGAGCAGCGGGTCGGTGTCCTCGCGCACGATGGCGTCGAGATGCTCGATGGCCGCGGCGCGCAGCCGGCGGTGTGCGGGTCGAGTTCCGATCGCACCACAGCCCGCCGCCGAGCGCATGGCCGTTTATCGCCGCGACCGGCCGGCTTGTTCGTAGCCAGGCACCCCCTTCACGTCGATGCCGGCCGAGAACGCAGCGCCCGTGCCGGTCAGCACCATGGAGGCTCCAGCCCGAGGGGCATGGGCACCCATGCGTGAGCACGAACGGTCGCGGGACGTCCAGTGCCCGGCCTAGGCACCTGCCCGGATGAACCCCGGCGCGATCTCCGCTAGAAAGAACGGGCCATGTCGCAGGCGGCGCTGGGCACCCTGCTCACCGGCCTCTGGACCCGGGTGCGCCGCGAGGTCGCCGAGCGCGACCTGGCGGACGCGCCGTTTTCGGAGCGGGCCGTGCTGCTGCCCATCCGGATCGCCGTCGTCTCGCTGGCGGGCCTCTTTCGTCATCAGGTGCTCGTTCACGCGGCCGCGCTCACCTACATCTCGATCGTCAGCCTGGTGCCCACGCTCGCCGTGGCGTTCGCCATGTTCAAGGCCTTCGGCGGTCTCGAGCAGGCCCGGCGCGTGCTCATGCCGAAGATCATGGCGTACGTCGCCATCGGATCGCAGGCGCTGGTGGAGGCCAAGATCCAGGAGTTCGTCGACAACGTGCAGAGCGGCACGCTCGGCAGCGTCGGCATCGTCGTGCTCCTGCTCGTGGTGGTCTTCCTGCTGAGCGCCATCGAGTACTCCTTCAACCAGATCTTCGAGAGCCCCCGGCCCCGCTCGTTCTTGCACCGCGTGGCGGCCTACTGGACGCTCGTCACGGTCACGCCCACCGCGCTGCTGATCGGCGTCGGCATGCCGGCGACGCTCAAGCGTTTCTCCCCCCAGCTCTGGGCCATCCTCGACGGGACGACGCTCGGCGTGCTGCTCGGGCTCGTGGTGCCGCTAGTGCTCGTGTGGCTCGGCTTCGCCCTCCTCTATTACTTCATCCCCGCGGCGCGGGTGGCCCCGCACGCCGCGGTGGCCGGCGCCGCGGTGGGCGGCTCGCTCTGGTGGATCGCGGTCCACGGCTACGCCTACTACTCGGTGCTGGCGCTCGAGTACTCGAAGATCTACGGCTCGCTCGGCGTCGTCCCCATCCTGCTGCTCTGGATCTGGCTCACCTGGCTGATCGTGCTCTTCGGCGCCGAGGTGGCAGCCGCCGTGCAGTATACGCCCACGGCCCCGTTGGTGGCCGACGTGCGGCCCGCGAGCCAGTCGCTGCGCGAGCTGCTGGCACTCCGCTTGATGGCCGCCGTCGCCCGGCGCTACGACGCGGGCGAACCGCCCGCCACGATCGACGACCTCTGCGCGGACACGCATGCGCCGAGCCGGCTCGCGGTCGACGTGGTGCAGCAGCTGCGCGACGCCGGGCTGCTGCTCGAGAGCACCGACGGCCGCCTGGTGGCCAGCATGGACCCGAAGCGGCTCTCCCCGGCCGACATCCTGCATGCGCTCCGCCACCACGGCGACGACAGCGTCTGGGCCGAGCGCGACGCCACCACCGAGGCGCTCGCGCGCTGGCAGGCCGAGCAGGACGCCGCCGCCGGCCACGCCCCGCGCATCACGCTGCTCGACCTTCCCGCTGCGGCATCCTCCGTGCGGCGTTAGCGGCATTAGCGGCGCCGTGCACGTGTGCCGATCTGGCACGCGTGCCATGGCTCGGGCGCAAAGGCGTAGGGATCCTGCCCGCGCACTGCGTGGCGCGTCGCGCACCTCGGGCCACGCGTCCCGACCGCGCAGGTGCGGGCCGGTTTTGCCAGCGCCGACGGCCAGAGCGTGCGGCATGCAGCGGCAGGCTCGATGCCGCCCCGCACGGCGCCCGGCATGCACGGCGGCCTGGCGGCATGACGCTTGTACTAGGGCCCCGCCATGACCGACTGGGGAACCGCCGTGGTCGTCGATCCGCGCCTCATCGAGTCCTTACGCCTCGAGGTGGCGTCGTTGAAGCGGGCCCGCCGGCTCCTGCGGGCGTGTGTGCTGCTGACTGCAGCCATGATCGCCGTCACGGGGCCGGTGCTCTGGCGCCTGTCGGTGCGGGGCCATCAGCTCCTCGCCGACAATGCCGTGCTGCGCGAGCAGTTCGCCCAGGCCACGAGCGCGCTCGGCACCATGGCCGACAGCCACCGCCGCATCCTCGACGCCACCAAGGAAGCGCCCTCGGTGGGCACCACGTCGTGGGGCCGGCAGTTCGTGGTGACGCGCTACGTCCCGCGCAGCCCCGACTACGGCAAGTTCAACGACGGCTTCACCGCCACGATGAAGAAGGCCGATCCCGATGCGCGCATCGTCGCCGTCGACCCGGCGCTCATCCCGTACGGCTCGCGCGTCTGGATCGAAGGCCTCGGCTGGTACAACGCCGAGGACTGCGGCTCGGCGATCAAGGGCTTCCGCCTCGACATCCTCACCCCCACCGTCAAGGAATCGATGGAGTTCGGCCGCCAGAAGCGTTTCGTGATCGTCGTTCCCCCGGGCGCGCCCGAGACTGCGAGCACGCGGGCCGAGGCCGTGCTACCCTCTCGGTCCAACGATGCCCGCATCAGCGAGGCCGAGCGCTCGGGGACGAAGAAGGTCGGGTAGCGACGGCGCCACGCGCACCCGGCGCGGAGCCGGCAGCCGCCGGCCGCCGCGCCGTCCCGGACGGCGGCGGCTGCTTCTTGCGGCGCTACTGGCCACAGGCTTGCTCGCCGGCCTGGCCACCGTGTTCGTGGTGCGGCTCGACCGTCGCGTCCGGCTGTACCTCGAAGGGCCGGCCATCGGCACGACCCGCATCTTCGCGGCGCCGAAGACGCTTACCGCCGGCACGCCAGTGGCGCCCGAACGGCTCGTCGCCGTGCTCGAGCGCCTCGGCTACGCCGAGCGCCCGGGCGCCGAGCTGATCCCCGGTACGTTCCGGCGCGACCCCGGAGCCATCGCGCTCTGGCAGTACGACGTGCGGGTGCCGTGGCCGCGGCAGGCACGGCGGGTGCAGATCACGCTCGCGGACTCACGGGTGAGCGCGCTGGTTCCGCTCGACGGCGGGGAGCCGCCGCGTGCGCTCGAGTTCCGTCCCGAGCCGCTGGCCGTCGGCGGCGACGGCGGCAGCGCGCTCGAGGCGACCGCCGAGGCCGTGCCCGATCACTGCCGGGACGCCGTGCTCGCCGCCGAGGACCGCCACTTCTTCGCGCACCCGGGAGTCGACCCGATCGCGATCCTGCGTGCGTTGATCGCCAATCTCACCCCGGGTGGCGGGACGCAGGGCGGCAGCACGATCACCCAGCAGCTCGTGAAGAACACGTTCCTCTCGCCGCGCCGCACGCTCACGCGCAAGGCCCAGGAGGCGGTGATCGCGCTGCTCCTCGAGGCGCGCGCGTCGAAGCGGGAGATCCTCGGCCGGTATCTGGCGTCGGTCTACCTCGGTACCGACGGCGGCGTGCCCATCCACGGTCTCGCGCAGGGCGCCCTCGTCCACTTCGGCAAGCCGCTGCGCGATCTCGACGTCGCGGAATGCGCCACGCTCGCGGGCATGATCCGCTCGCCGAATCGCCTGGCGCCGCGGCGGCACCCCGACGCCGCCCGCGCGCGGCGCAACCAGGTGCTGGCGCTCATGCAGGAGAGCGGCTTCCTCGATGCGCAGCGGGCGGCCGCGGCCAAGGCGGCGCCCATCGCCCCGGCGCCGGCCAACGTGCGGCCCGTCGGCGCCCTCTACGTCGCCGATCAGGTGCAGCGCGAGCTGCAGCGGCTGCTCCCCCCCGACGTGGCACGCTCGCCGGGGCTGCTGGTGTACACCGGCGTCGACAGCGACACGCAGCACGACGCCGAGCGCGCCGTGCGCGACGGCCTCGCGGCGCTCGCCAGGCAGCGCGGCGAGAGCGCCGCGCGCCTGCAGGCCGCGCTGGTGGCGATCGATCCGCTCTCCGGACGCATCCGGGCGCTCATGGGAGGCCGTGACTACCGCACGAGCCAGCTCGACCGCACCGCGCATGCCCGCCGCCAGCCCGGCTCCACCTTCAAGCCGTTCGTCTACCTCACTGCGCTCGACCCCTCGCGCAGCGGCGGCGCCACCCGCACGCTCGCGTCGTTCCTCGACGACGACGCCATCTCGCTGCGCGCCGGCGGCCGGCTCTGGACGCCCGCCAACTACGACGGCACGTACCACGGGCCCGTCACCCTGCCGGATGCGCTCGCCCGGTCGCTCAACGCTGCGACCGTCCGGCTGGCGCTCGACGTCGGCATCCCGCGGATCGCGCGGACCGCGGAGGACCTCGGCCTCACCGGCCCGCTGCCCACCGTCCCGTCGCTTGCGCTCGGTGCCGGCGAGACCTCGCTGCTCGAGCTCACCGCGGCGTACGGCGTGCTCGCCGCCGGCGGCGTGCGCCGCCCGCCCACGCTGGTGGTCGCCGTTACCTCGGCCGACGGCGAGCTGCTCTACACGGCCCCGTCCGAGAGCCGACAGGTGGTGGCACCCGGCGTGGCGTACCTCGTCACGCGGTTGCTCCAGGGCGTGATGGACGAAGGGACCGGCTATGCCGCGCGCCGCGCGGGGCTGCGCGGCCCGCTCGCCGGCAAAACCGGCACGACGGACGACACCCGCGACGCCTGGTTCGTCGGCTACTCCCCCGACATCGTGGCCGGCGTCTGGGTGGGCCGCGACGAAGGGGGCGAGACGGGGCTCACGGGCGCCACCGGCGCGCTCCCGATCTGGACGGAGTTCATGCGCAGCGTGCAGCGCCGCTACGTCGAGCGGCCCTTCTACGCGCCGCCCGACATCCTGTGGCGCGAGATCGACCCGCAGACCGGCCAGCTGGCCACGGCGTACTGCCCGCTCCGCCGCCGGCTGCCGTTCCTGCGCGACACGCTGCCGGCGGAGACGTGCACGGTGCACGGCGGGCCCACGCTCGTGCGCCACGACCCGCGCGAGCGCCGCGAGCCCCGCGAGGACGGCGGTGGCGGCATCCGGGGCTTCTTCCGGCGGCTCTTCCGCTGAGGCGCTACTTCTCGAGCTCTTCGCGCACCGAGTAGAGCTTCTGGCGCGCCTCGACGATGTAGCCGTCGAGATTGCGGCGGTGGTTGGCGAAGACGCCGTCGGTACGTCCGTTCAGCACCATGATGGGCTTCAGCACGGCGGCGCGGCCGAGCGCGGCCGCCACTTCGGTGAGCAGCCGGTCGATCGCGGCGCGGCCGGCGAGCGCCTCGGCGTACTCGCGCTGCACGGCGAGCGTCAGGTGGTAGATCACGTGGGCCATGCCTTGCGCGTGATAGAAGTAGTCGTCGGTCCGCCACGGGCGCACGCTGCTGCCGTCGGGCTCGACGTCCTTGTAGAGCGCGCCGTGCGCGTCGCCGAGGAGATCGCTCCACAGCTGGATCAGGCGAATCAGCTCGATGTTGCGGTCCTGAATCGGCTTCGACGTCGGCGGATTCGAGCGCAGGCCGGCGACGTAGCGATCGAGCGCCTCGACGCCGGCGCGGAAGCGGTTCTCCGCCGACGGGAACCAGAACTTGGTGGGATCGTTCTGGAGCGCCGTCGACGCGGTCGTGAGGTTCGGGTCGAACTCCGTCGACGAGACCTTGGTCAGGTGATCGCGGAGCACGCGCGCGCTCTCGCGCGCCGCCATGATGATGCCGAGCTGCCGATTGGCGTTGTTGTCCGCCATGATCGCCGGGCCCCAGAGCACGAAGTCGTTCGGCCGCCAGCCCGTCGGGCTGTCGAGCTCACGGCGCACCAGCGCTGCCAGCGTGCCAGCGAACACCTCGCCCGGCACGACCTCCGTGTCGGCAGGAAACGCGGCGGCGACGTCGAACGGCAGCCGGTCGTGACGCTTCTGGGCGAAGTGGAGCACGAGCGGGCCGGCGAGGATCGCCAGGATCGCCGTGCCGAGAAGCGCGGCGGGCAGCACGGCCCCGCGTTTGCTGGCTCGCACGTTGGCCATGTCGTCCTCCTCTCCTACCCGTAGCGGCCGCCGGAGACGTGGATAATCTCGCCGGTGATGTACTCGGCGTCGTCGCTGGCGAGAAACGCCGCCACGCCCGCCACGTCCTCGGGGCGGCCGAGCCGCGGGATCGGCAGCGTCGGCGCCACCCGCTCGACCAGCGACTGGTAGTGGGGTAGCGAGGTGACCCCCGGCGTGGCGATCACCCCCGGTGCGATGCAGTTCACCGTGATCCCGAACTTGCCGAGCTCGAGCGCCAGCGAGCGCGAGAACCCGATCACGCCGGCCTTGGACGCCGAGTAGTTGGTCTGCCCCTTGTTCCCGAGGTGCGCGCGCGAGCTCATGTTGATCACCCTGCCCCACTGCTTCGCCACCATGTGCGGCGTCGCGAACTTGCAGCAGAGGAAGGTCGCCCGCAGATTCAGGTTCAGCACGGCGTCCCAGTCGGCAAGCGTCAGGTCCTTCAGCAGCTTGTCGCGCGTGATGCCGGCGTTGTTCACCAGGATGTCGAGCCCGCCGAGCTCGGCCACCGCATGCGCCATCACCTCCTGCACGAGCGTCTCGTCGGTGATGTTGCCGGCGAGGCTCGCCGCGCGGCCGCCGGCGGCGCGCACCTGCTCGACCGTACGGGCGAGCGTCTCGGGATTGAGGTCGTTCAGCATGACGGCGGCGCCCTCGCGCGCCAGCCGCAACGCGATGGCTTCGCCGAGCCCCTGCCCCGCGCCCGTCACGACCGCGACCTTTCCGGCCAAGCGCTGGCTCACGATCATCCTCCTCGAATGGCGTCGATGCCGAGCAGCTCCCGCCCGACCACCAGCTGCTGGATTTGGGATGTGCCTTCGGCGAGCGTCAGGTGGCGCAGATCGCGGTAGAAGCGCTCGACGGGGAACTCCCGCGTGTACCCGTAGCCGCCGTGGACCTGGATCGCGAGGTGCGCCACGCGCAGCCCCGCCTCCGTCGCGAACAGCTTCGCCTGCGACGACTCGAGGATGCCCTTGCCGCCCGCCTCGAGCGCCGCCGCGGCCCGATAGCTCATCAGGCGAGCGGCGTCGGTGAGATTCGCCATCTCCGCGATCATCTCCTGCACCAGCTGGAAGCTGCCGATCGGCTTGCCGAACTGCCGGCGCTCTCGGGCATAGCGGACCGCGGCGTCGAGCGCAGCCCGGGCGAGCCCGACCGCCGCGAACGCCACCGAGCAGCGTCCACCGGCGAGACCGCGGAGCGCCACGCGCAGCCCCTTGCCCTCCTCACCGATCACGTTGGCGGCGGGCACCAGCGTGCCGTCGAAGACGAGCTCGGCCAGCGGTGTGGCGAGGTTGCCCATCTTCTCCAGCGCGCGGGCCTCGTAGCGCGATTCGTCGCGGCTCACCACGAACGCGGTGGGGCCCTTGTCCTTCGCCCGCGCGATCACGATGCCGGTGCCGGCGATCGTGCCGTTCGTGATCATGATCTTCGATCCCGTGAGCCGCCAGCCGTCGCCCGCGCGCTCGGCCAGGCACTCGACGCCCGCCGCGTCCGAGCCGACGTTCGGCTCCGTCAGTCCGAAGAAGCCGATGGTGGTGCCGCGCACGAGCCCCGTGAGGTAGCGCCGCCGCTGCTCCTCGGTGCCGAACTCGGCGAGGATGCTCGCGACCATGTTGTGGGTGGTGACCGAGCTGCGCAGCGAGCCCCAGCAGTACGCCAGCTCCTCGACGAGGACGAGGTAGGAGGTGAGATCGAGCCCGTGCCCGCCCGCCGCCTCGGGCACCGTCGCACCGACGAACCCGGGCTCGACCAGCCGCGGGTACAACCCCTCCGGCAGCACTCCGCGCCGCTCGTGATCCGCCACCAGCGGCGCCACCTCGCGCTCCAGAAACCGCCGCGCGTTGTCGCGCAGCAACTTCTGCTCGTCGGTCAGCTCGAAATCCACTCGCGGGGTACTAGTCGGGGGGTGCAGGGGGCGCAAGAGCCGAGCTGCACGGCTGACCTTGCGCCGCCTCCGCGGCGGGGCGACAATCCCCCCAATGCACATGGAGCGAGTCGAATTCACGCGCGACTGCGACGCGATCCAGATCCCCTCGGGCCAGACGGTCACCATCGAGCAGGGCACCGAAGCCTACGTGACGCAGGCGCTCGGCGGCTCCTACACGTTGCAGGTGCCGGCGCTGGGAGGGCTCTTCCGCATCTCGGGACGCAACGCCGACGCCATCGGCAAGGAGCCCACAGCCGGGCCCGAGGGCACGTCCGAAGGCAGCCTCGAGGAGCAGGTCTGGAACACGCTCAAGACCTGCTACGATCCCGAGATCCCGGTGAACATCGTCGATCTCGGCCTGGTCTACGACATGGCCATCGAGCCGGGCGACGAGGGGCACACGGTGAACGTCAAGATGACGCTCACCGCGCCCGGCTGCGGCATGGGCACGGCGATCGCCGCCGACGCACGGTTGAAGCTGCTCGAGCTCCCGGGCGTCGTCGAAGCGAACGTCGACATCGTGTGGGATCCGCCATGGACCCCACAGATGATCTCGCCCGCCGCGCGCGAACGGCTCGGGATGGCCTGATCAGGACGGCGCGGCCGCCGCTTCCACGGGCGCCCCGCCGCCGCCGCGCCGGCCACGGCGGCGACGG
>DATMAZ010000195.1:0-7502 GCA_035559675.1 Candidatus Limnocylindria bacterium | reverse complement strand
GTGCCAGCGCAGGCTCGCCGCGGCGGCGAGGGTCACGCTCACGAGCAACGCCGCCGCCAAGGCGCGGCGCGCGCTCATCGTCCAAGACGCACGAGGACGTCGGGACTGAAGTCGTCCGCCGCCAGCGGGACGCGATAGTCCGCCGGGTTGTTCGGGCTGCGCGGGAGAAAGCGCGCCACGGTGGCGCGATCGTACAGCCGGTTCTCGGCGATCTGCGCCGCGATGCCGCCCGCCGGGATCCACACGCCGGCGACGGGCTCGTAGAACGTGCCCTGCGCGACCTGGTAGGTCCCGATGAGCGCGCCGGCGCGATCGAACTTCAGCACCCAGGCGCCGGCCCAGGTCTCGGCGTCGAGGTAGAGCTCCAGCCGGCCGTAGAGATAGTTGGGATCGCGCGGCCGGGCGTCGATCACCCAGAGGGAGCGGCGCGCGAGCGCCGCGCTCGCCGGCGCCCACGGCACGCCGCTCCATGCCGGATCGTCGGCGCCGATCTGGGGCACGTTCTTCCAGACCGACCGCCAACCGCCGCCCGCCACCGCGATCAGCTCCGCCTCGCCGCGCAGGCTGAACGGATCGACCAGCACGAGCCCGTCCCGTCGATCGAGCACCCGGAACGTGAACGTCTCGGGCTTGGCGTCGAAGAAGGGGCCGTCGTCGAGGCTGATGTCGGAGCCGAGGAAACCGTCGGAGCGATTGAGCGGGCTCACGGCCCGGCTGCGGCGCAGGCCGGGGACGTACGTCCACACCGAATCCGGCGAGGCGTCGCGGTAGCGCCAGGCGAGCGAGACCGTGCCCGCCAGGTCCGCCGGGGCGACCACCAGTGCCAGCGACTGCAGCCTGAGCCCGTGCGGATTGGGCAGGCCGCGCGCTTCGGGCGCGCCGTCGAGCACCCGCATGCGGACGTCGCTCACGAGCTCCCGCTCGATGCCGCCGCGATCGAGCATCACGAGCTTGGTGAGGAAGCGCGAGTTCCCCCGGTACCACTGCGCGTAGAAGTAGTTCCAGATGATCTTCGTGCCGGCGGCGGGGTCCGCCGCGTCGATGTCCGGGAACGGCGCCCCCTCCACGAACCCGGGGCGCTCGCCCGTGCCGACCTCCACAATCGAGCCCGCGTCGTCCAGCGTGAACCGCCCGCGATTGGCCTCGGATGCGGCGCGAAAGTCGGGAGGCATCTCCAGCGGCAGCACGCCGGGCGCATCGAGGTCGACGAGCGGATTGCGGTAGTCGCCGTCGCGATAGCGCTCGAGAATGCCGACCGGCAGCAGCTCGCGGACCTGCTCCCAGGTGTCCGGACCGATCTCGATCCCGTCGGAGAACGCCGCCACGGGACGGTGCGCGCGCTGCCAGACCAGCAGCGCGAGCAGGATCGCGACCAGGACCGGCACGACGAGACGCCACCGAGTCATGGGCGCACCTCCTCGACAGTGACGTGATCGATGATCTCACGGAAGCCGAAGGTGTCCTCCAGCACGCCGCGCAGCAGCGCGTGCGCGTCCGCCGTGGGCACGCTGCCGTCCACGCGCAGCACGCCGCGCCGATAGTGGATGCGCAGCGCCTCGTCGTCGATGCGCGGATCCTCGCGCAGCGTGCGGCGCACCAGGTCTTCGATCTCCCGGTTCGACAGCATGGACAGATCCACGGGCTGGGCGACCGGCTTCGCCCGGCCGCCCGCCACGTGCAGCGGCTCCGCCTGCTCGGCGCATGTGAGACAGAGCGCGGTCGCGGGCAGCGCGCGCAACCGCGCAACGGGGATGGGCTGCCGGCAGGCCGTGCAGCGCCCATACTCGCCGGCGTACATGCGATCGAGCGCCGCGTCGATCTCGTAGATCTCGCGACGCGTCTGGTCGTCGAGCCGTGCGAGCAGGCGGGCCATGGCCACCTGCTCGCCGCGCTCGACCAGCTCGACCGCGGGCTCGGCTTCGACGGCCGTGAGCTCGGCTTCCGTCTCCGCCGCTCGCTCGAGCAGCGCTGCGCGCCGATCGCGCAGCGCCGTCTCGAGCGACGCTTGCAGCCGTGCGTCCACTTCAAGCAGCCACCTGCACCGGAATCTCGCGGGTGCGAGCCTTGGTGCTCTTCGGGATGCGCACGGTGAGCATCCCGTTCTTCAGCTCGGCCTTCGCCTTCTCCGCGTCGACCTCCACCGGCAGCGCGATGGCGCGCTGGATGGTGCCGTAGCGAATCTCCCGCCGGAAGTAGTTCTTGTCCTTCTTTTCTTCCTCCTTCTTCACCTCGCCGCGTACCGTGAGCCGATCGTTCTCGACGCTCACGTGCAGCTGATCCTTCTCGACCCCCGGAAGCGCCGCCTTCACCACGACTTCGCCGTCGGCCTCGCTCACCTCGATCGCGGGCTCGAGCACGCCCTCGGTGCGGCCGAAGAGATCGCGCAGCAGGTCGTCGAAGTCCGTCAACTCCTCGCGGCTGCGCAGCGTCCGGAACGGATCCCAACGTGTGAGCAATGTCATTTGCTCATGTCCTCCTTTCGTCCTCCGCCCAGTGCAAACGCCTTGCCAGGGACGAGCCACGGAGGTTCGGCGCATCCGCTGGCCTCAGCCGGGCCATGCGTTCGCGCGGGTCGGAACCGCGTCACATGGCCGGGAATGCGCGCTCCGGCCGGTTAGGAAAGGACGGTGAGCGCCACCGCCGCGTAGTGGACCGACGCGGCGATCACTACCAGCGTGTGGAAAACCTCGTGGTAGCCGAAGACCGCGGGCAGCGGATCGGGCCGGCGCACCGCGTAGACGACGGCGCCGGCGGAATAGACCAGGCCGCCGACGAGGAGCAGCACGACGGGCGTCCAGCCCGTCTGCGCCACCAGGCTCGGCAGCGCGGCGACCCCGATCCAGCCCATCGCCACGTACACGCACGCGCTCAGCCACTTCGGCGCGTCGTGCCACAGCACGTGGAGCGTGATGCCGGCCGCCGCGGCGCCCCACGCCACGCGCAGCAGCAGTGCCGCGAGGGTATCGGAGAACGCCAGCATCCCGAACGGCGTGTACGTGCCGGCGATCAGCACGTGGATCATCGAGTGATCGAGCCGGCTGATCCACCGCCGGCGCGCCGGCGACCAGGTGATGCGATGGTAGAGCGCGCTCACGCCGAGCAGCGCCGAGAGGCTGGCGGCGTACACCAGCGCGGCCCAGAAGCGACGCCCGGCAGGCGCGCAGTAGACCAGCACGCCGCCGGTCAGCAGCGACGCGAGGAACGCATAATGATGGATAACGCCGCGCAAGCGCGGCCGGCCGGAAGCGGTGATCGAAGACGCCACATCGAGAGTGTATTCGATTCCACCCCGGCTTGGGCAACCCCTTGACGCGCCGGCCGGCGCGCGCCAGGGAACCGCATGCCGATCCCCGCGCTCCTCGGACCGCTCGCCTGCCTCGTGCTCGGCACGGCGGCGCTCGCGGTCCCGCTGCGGTTTGCCGCCCAGACCGGGCTCACCGCCACCGGTGCACTCGGACGCAGCGAGCTGCGCGCGGTCTTCGGCGGCGTCTTCGTCGGGCTCGCCGCGGCGTGCCTCGCCGTCGCGGCGCCGGGCGCCCACTGGGCGGCCGCCGCCGCGTTCGCCGGCGGCGCCGCCGCCAAGCTGCTCTCGGCCGCGCTCGAGCGCGACGTCTTCCCGGCCGCCCTTCCCGGCCTCGCCGTCGACCTCGCCGCCGCCGCTCTCTTCGCATGGGGAGCCCTCTCGCTCTGATCCCGGGCGCGCGCCCGAGAAACGGTGCCTGGGTGAGCGCGCCGCGCGGCGCCCATTTCGGGCGTGCCCGATTGTCGCGCTGGCTTTGCCAGCCGCGACACCCCGGTCACGCGGGACCAAACCGCCTCACGCTCGCCCCCGAGCCAAGACGAAGTCTTGGCTCGGAGCCTATGGCTTATATTTGATCAGGAAGTTCAGCAGGCGGCGGTGCTTGGCGGTGTAGGGTGGGTAGAACTGGTTCATCGACCACAGCCGCGGGCTCTTGAAGACGGGGCGCAGCTTGCTGAACTCGAGGAAACCCTCGTAGCCGTGGTAGTGGCCGATGCCGCTGGCCCCGATGCCGCCGAACGGCATGTCGTGCTGCGCCGCGTGCAGCATGCAGCCGTTGATCGTGACCCCGCCCGAGATGGTGGAGTAGAGGAGTTTCTCCTCGGTCGCCTTGTCGTTGGTGAACACGTAGAAGCCGAGCGGCCGATCCTTGGAGTTCACGTAGCCGATCACCTCGTCGAGGCTGCGGTACGTCTTGACGGGCAGCAGCGGCCCGAAGATCTCCTCCTGCATGACGATCATGTCGTCGGTGACGCCGGTGAGCAGATGGGGCGGGATCTTGCGGAGCTGGTCGTTGAACCCCATACCGGGCACGAGCGGGATCACCTGCGCGCCCTTCTGGCGGGCGTCTTCCAGGGTCGCCCGCAGCCGCCGGTACGACTTGTCGTCGATCACCGAGGTGTAGCTCTGCTGGTTGGTGTCCGGGTAGCGCTGCGGGACGATGCGCTTGGCCGCCGCCACGAACTGCTCGAGCGTCGTCTCCGGGACCAGCACGTAGTCGGGGGCGAGGCAGGTCTGCCCGGCATTGAAGTACTTGAAGTAGAGGATGCGCGAGGCGGCCTCGTCGACGTCGAAGTCCTCGCAGACGATGGTGGGCGACTTGCCGCCGAGCTCGAGCGTCACCGGCGTCAGGTTCTCCGCCGCCGCGCGCATGACGGTGCGCCCGGCATCGGCCGAGCCCGTGAAGATGATGTGATCGTAGGGCAGCGTCGAGAAGTCCTGCGCGCGCACGCCGGGGAGGATCGCGACCAGGTCCTCGGGCAGCACGGCGCCGAGCTTCTCGGCGAGCAGCCGGCAGAGGTGCTGCGAGTTCGTGGCCATCTTCACCATGGCGCGATTGCCCGCGGCCAGCACGCTGGTGAGCGGGCCGGCGGTGAGGAAGAGCGGGTAGTTCCACGGCGCCACGATGCCCACCACGCCCTTCGGCTGGGGGATCACCCGATTCGATCCGGTGGCGTACATGAGCGAGATATGGCGGCGCTGCGGCCGCATCCACTTCTTCAAGCGCTTGCGCGCGTCGCGGATGCCGTCGACGCTGGCGAACACCTCGGCCATCAGCGACTCCTCGATCGAGCGGTGCCCGAAGTCGGCGTTCACCGCCTCGGCGATGGCCTCGGCGTTGTCGACCAGCACGCGCTCGAGCGCCTTCAGCGCCGCGATGCGTTCCTCGTAGCTCGGATACGGATGCCGCAGGTACGCCTCGCGCTGCAGCTTGAAGACGCGCTGCGCCTCGTTCTCGATCGTGTCGATGTGCCGGAGCTGTGCGGTCTGTGCCATGATGCCTGCCCCTCCTTCGGCGGACTCTCGAGTGGGATTCTCGCCCGTCTCGTCGCGCCGAGGCAAGGCCCGGCATCAGCCCTCGGCGCGAGCGCGCGTGCCCTGGACCGACACGCGCCGTGCGTGCCGAGTCGCCGGCGCAGCCGCGCGCGCCGAACGACGCTAGTCGCGACGGCTGCCGGCCACCGTGCCGTCGCCCGTGAGCCACAACGTCTCGCGCGCTCGTCCGTCCAGTTCCAGCGTCACGCGCCAGAAGCGGGCGCCTTCCGGGGCCGCGGTCCAGCGGCAGGTGACGGTGCGGAGCCGCTCGAGAGGGCCGGTCGGGCCGAGCGAGATCACGCGCTCCGCGGTGACGCCGGCGGCGGGCGAGTAGCACGAGTACCAGGTCGTGTGCTCGGGCCGCGCAACGTGGCCGCGCCGCAGCCGGCGGTCGAGCTCGGCGAGCCCGGTGTGCACCGCGGCGTCGGGCGTCCCGGCGAGTGGCGGGCCGGTGCCGTCTACGCTGACGGACGCGATCAGCGCGTCCAGCTCGCGGCGCATCGCGGGCAAGCCGGGGCCCCGAAGCCGCGCCTCGACCACGTACGCCTGCAGCACGGAGCGCGGAAACGCGATCTCCCAGCCGACGGCCTCGTCGTACGAGTCGCCGGCACCGTAGCGGTGCTCGATCGCCGGCAAGCCGCCGACCTCCACCCGCGCGCGCGCGACCTCACGCGCGTCCGGCGCGCGGGGGTCGAACAGCGTGGCGCCGCCGAACGATCCCGTGCCCACCACCACCGAGATCGTGCCGGGCGGCAGCGGCTGCTCGTGGTAGCAATTGATGTCGACGTGCCCGGTGCCGCAGCGTGGCGGCACCGGGACCGTGCCCAGCACGGCGATCACCGAGCCGCCATCGAAGACGGCGGTGGCGTCGTGCACCTGCCAGGCGGCGGGATGATCGAAGCTGATGCCGGAGGTGTGATGGAAGTGCCGGCGCTCCGAGCCCTCCGGCGGCGGCGCGCAGGCCGCCGCCGCCGCGAGCAGCGCGCCGACCAGTCGTCCCGCGCCCGTATGCCGCCGCACCCGGGCCAGTTAGGCGAGCTCGCCGTGCGGTGTCCAGGCGTCGCGCGCCGCGACGATGGCGGTGAGCTTGCGCGTGGCCAGCACCGAGTACAGCCGCGCGATGCGCCCGTCCGCGTCGACGTCGGCACGCGTCACGACCAGCGGCGCGTAGCCCGGAGGCGGGCACGGCAAGGTCGTGACGAGCGCGGGGAGACCGTTCAGCATGCGGAACTCGGAGCGGGCGCCGAACGCCCCGCGCGTCGCAATGTTGGTGTAGAAGCGCGCCACCCGCTCGGGTCCCACGAGCGGCACGCGGGCGGCGTGGAACTCGCCGCCGCCGTCCGAGAGGGCGCGCACGTCGGCCGCGAGCAGGCGTTCGACGTGGCGCACGTCGCCACCCGCCAACGCGCCGAGCAGCCGCTCCAGTGCCGTGCGCGTGCGCTCCTGGAGACCGCGCGTGGGGATGCAGCGGCGGTGATCGTACGCCGCCATGCGGGCGCGGGCGCGGTGGTGGGTCACCTTGACGGACACCTCGGAGATCCCGAGCGCCGCGGCCGTCTCGCGCACGTCATAGTCGAAGACGTCACGGAGCAGCAGCACCCCGCGCTGCTGCGGCGTGAGCGCCTCGAGCGCGATGAGAAAGGCGTACGAGACGCTCTCGAGCAGGTCGTAGCGGCCGGCGGTGGTGTCGCCGCCCGGCAGCACGGCCTCGACGGCCGGCATGGCTGCTTCGTCGCCCGTGTCGACCGGCGCGGGCAACCACGGCCCGGCGTACCGCCGCCGGCGGCGGCGGCGAAGCGCGTCGCGCGCGAGATTCATCGCGACCCGTACCAGCCACGGCCGCCAGGGCTCATCGGTGCGCGCCGGCGGCTGCTCGAGCGCGCGCGCGAACGTCTCCTGCACGATGTCGTCGGCATCCGCCGCCGACCCGGTCATGCGGTAGCACAGGCCCCACAGCAGCGACCGATCGGACGTGAACGCCGCCGCGAGCGAGCTCATGGCGGCTTTACTCATGCCGCCGCGGGACGGCTTCGAGCAACCACGGCGGCCGCGGCGCGCCCGGCGGCCCGCCCGCTGGCGAGGCTCGCGTCGGCGAGCCAGCCGTCGCGGCCCACCCAGTCGCCTGCCAGGTACACCCCGCCGACGCCGCTCGCCTCGACGGCGGGGC
>DATMAZ010000194.1:0-6783 GCA_035559675.1 Candidatus Limnocylindria bacterium | reverse complement strand
CCGCTCGCGCCCGGCGCTCGCTCACGACGTGCCGCCCGCCTCGTAGGGCGCCAAGCGGGCGAGCGCATGGTCGTGAATCCAGTGGCCGTCCCACCACTCGATGGGATTCACGTGGATGCCGCCCACCATCGTGCTGAAGTGCAGGTGATCGCCGCCCGCGAGGCCCGTTTCGCCGGTGCGGCCGATCGTCTGGCCGCGCGTCACGGTGGCGCCGGCCGTGACGTCGATCTGCCGGAGGTGGCCGTAGAGCGTGTAGAGCCCGAGGCCGTGATCGAGGATCACCGTGTTGCCGTAGATGCCGAGCGGCCCGGCGAAGACGACCGTGCCGGCCGCCGCGGCGGGCACGGCGGCGCCCTGCAGCGACGCCAGGTCGAAGCCGAGGTGCGTCGACGTGTCGATGTCGCGTCCGGCGTGCCGATACGTCCGGCGGTCGCCGTAGCCGGCGAGCGGCGCGGCGTTCGGGAGCCGCGCCATGCCGTCGCCCCAGTGGCGTGCGCTGGTGCGCGCCCGGCAGATCTCCCGCACGCGCGCCTCGGTGCGCGCGCGCAGCTCGCCGTTCACGCGGAGATAGCCCTCCACGAGGTCGGTGGCGGGCGGCATGTCGTTGGCGGCCAGCAGCTCGGGGACCTTCCGCTGCAGGAACGCATCGCTCAGCTCGAGCGTCTTGTCGGCGAAGCGCGTCGGGACGACGCGCACGTCGATGGCCGCCGTGCGGCGGTTGCCGGCCGCGTCCACCGCGAAGGCCGTCGGCAGCGCGCCCGGCTGGTCGTGCGGCACCGCGAAGAGCGCCACGCGCAGCGCGGGGTCTTTCAGGTAGCCGGCGGTGCCGGGAAACACGACGTCGCCCACCATGACGCCGCTCTCGGTGGTGTCCGGCGAGACGCGGTAGATCACCAGCTCGCTGCCGCCGACCGCGACGCGGTGCTGGCTCGTCAGCACCTCGAGCCGCGGCGGCGTGATGTCGACCGCGGCCTGCCGGACCAGCGTGGGGCCGGACCGGAAGACGTTCAGCCACGACCAGTCGCGGGCCCGCACTTCCAGCACGGCCGGTCCCTCGGGCGGCGGCGGGCCGCCCGCGTCGGGACGCACGGTGAACCGCGCGTCGCGCACGCCGCTGCCGATGCCGAGCGCCCGCGGGTAGCGCTCGTGCAGCAGCACGCGCGCCGGACCCCCGCCCGCCGGCACGAGCCGGAGCTCGACCTCGGCCAAGCCCCAGCCGCGATCGTGCGCGGCGACCTCGATCGGCGTCTCGGGGCCGAGCACCTCGGGGGCCTCGACGGCGGCCGTCGGTGCGAGCGGCTCGGCCACCGTGCACACCAGGACCACCAACAGCACCGGAACCAGCAGCAACGTCCGCATCATCCCACCTCTCGCAACACGTCCAGCAGATTGCGGGTGATCCGGTGCGTCGCGCCCCAGATCATCTGCCCGTCGATCGGAAAGAAGTCGATCGGGACGGCGGTGCCGTCGAAGTTCCACAGCTCGCGGCGCTCCGCATCCGGCGCCCGCAGGCGCTCGAGCGCCACGCTGAACACCGTGTCCACTTCCCGCGGGTTCGGCACCCACGTGTAGGGGTGCGGCGCCACGCCGACGAACGGCGTGATCAGGAACCGCGAGCTCACCGTCGAGATGTCGTCGAGCGCGCCGAGCACCCGCACGTCGTGCGGCGCGAGGCCGATCTCCTCGTACGCTTCGCGGAGCGCGGTGGCGGCGGCGTCGGCGTCGCGCGTCGGGTCGCACACGCCGCCGGGAAACGCCACTTGCCCGGCGTGGGTCGGCATCGCCTGCGCGCGCCGCGTGTAGACGACGTGGATGGCGCCGTCCACCACCTGCAGCGGCACCAGCACCGCCGCCGCCGTCGCTTCGCCCGCGGCCAGCGGACGGCGCGGGCGTGTGGAGAGCACGTTCGCCAGCTGCGTCCACCGATCCGTCATCGAACCCGCGCACCATAGCACCGGGGCCCCGGTGGCGCACGTCACGGACCGGTCGCGAGCACGAAATAGAGGTCGCGGACGACGGGCCGGCCGAGCCGCGCGTTCAACCGCGCCTGCAGCTCGCGCTTCATGAAGTGCAGCTCGTGCATCCAGTCGGGTCCGTCGACGTCGATCACCAGCACGCCGCGACGCAGCCGGCGGGGGCGCGCGTGGCGCGCGATGGCGGCGCCGACCAGCGACTCCCATTCGGCCCAGATGGGGTAGTTCGCGAGCTCCGCGCCGGCCGGCAAGCGCGCGAGCGCCGCGCGCAGCACGTCGCCCAGGCGGCTCGGCTCACGCGCCACGACACGCTCCGACGCGGTGCGGGGGCTGGGTTGCGCGCGACGGGTTGACAGCACAAGATATGGTGCAGTATGTGGCTCGCCCATCCAACATATAGGCGTTGGGCGGAAACCCAGGAAGGGGGGTTGCCATGGTGATGGAGCGGTCGGAGGAGAGCGTGGTCGCGCGGGATGCGGGCGGGTATCCGAGTTCGGCCCAGCGCGGCCTCACCATCGCGCGCCGGTTCGTCCCGGAGGGCGTCGATCCGTACGAGGAGGTCGAGTGGGAGACGCGCTCGGCCGTGATCCAGGGCGAGCGCGGCGAGGTGGTCTTCGAGCAGCGCGACGTCGAGGTGCCGCGGCACTGGTCGCAGCTCGCGACCAACGTCGTGGTCTCGAAGTACTTCCGCGGACCGGTCGGGACGCCGCAGCGCGAACGCAGCGTGCGCCAGCTGATCGGGCGCGTGGTGAGCACGATCACGCAGTGGGGCGTCGAGCAGGGGTACTTCGCCACCCCGGCCGACAAGCGGGCCTTCCACGACGAGCTCACCCACATGCTGTTGCAGCAGAAGTTCTCCTTCAACAGCCCGGTGTGGTTCAACGTGGGCGTCGAGCCGAAGCCGCAGTGCTCCGCCTGCTTCATCCTCTCCGTCCAGGACACGATGGATTCGATCCTCGACTGGTATCGGAAGGAAGGCGTGATCTTCAAGGGCGGGTCCGGCTCGGGCGTGAACCTCTCCAAGCTGCGCTCGTCGCGCGAGCCGCTTGCCGGGGGCGGGACCGCCTCGGGCCCGGTGTCCTTCATGCGGGCCGCCGACGCGTCGGCCGGCGTGATCAAGTCCGGCGGCAAGACCCGGCGCGCCGCCAAGATGGTCGTGCTGAACGTGGACCATCCGGACATCATGGAGTTCATCCGCTGCAAGGTGGACGAGGAGCGCAAGGCCTGGGCGCTGATCGCCGCCGGCTACGACAGCTCGCTCGACGGACCGGCCTACGGCTCGGTGTTCTTCCAGAACGCGAACAACTCGGTGCGCGTCACCGACGAGTTCATGCGCGCCGCGATCGAGGGGCGTACCTGGTCGACGCGCTACGTCACCAGCGGGCAGCCCTGCGAGACCCGGCCGGCCCGCGAGATCCTGCGGGCCATCGCCGAGGCCACGCACCAGTGCGGCGACCCGGGTATGCAGTTCGACACCACCATCAACGACTGGCACACCTGCCCGAACACCGACCGCATCAACGCGTCGAACCCGTGCTCCGAGTACATGCATCTCGACGACAGCGCGTGCAATCTCGGCAGCCTGAACCTCATGCGCTTCGTCGACGAGAACGGCACCTTCGACACGGCCGCCTTCCGGCACGCCGTCGACATCGCCATCACCGCGCAGGACATCGTCGTCGACAAGTCGAGCTACCCGACCGAAAAGATCGCCGAGACCGCGCGCGACTACCGCCAGCTCGGGCTCGGCTACGCCAACCTGGGCGCGCTGCTGATGGCGCTCGGCCTGGCCTACGACTCCGACGCCGGCCGCGAGTACGCCGCGGCGGTGACCTCGCTCATGTGCGGCGAGGCCTACCTGCAATCGACGCGCATCGCCGGGGTGCTCGGGCCCTACGCGGGATACGCGATCAACCGCGACCCGCAGCTGCGGGTGATCGGCAAGCACCGGGCGCACGCCTACAAGCTCAAGACCGAGCTCGTGCCGCTCGATCTCCTGAGCGCCGCCCGCGAGGTCTGGGACCGCGCCCTCGAACAGGGCGAGCGCCACGGCGTGCGCAACTCGCAGGTGACCGTGCTGGCGCCGACCGGGACGATCGCCTTCATGATGGACTGCGACACCACGGGCGTCGAGCCGGACATCGCGCTCGTCAAGTACAAGAAGCTCGTGGGCGGCGGCATGCTGAAGATCGTGAACGGCACGGTGCCGCGCGCGCTGCGCCGCCTCGGCTACGACTCGCGCGAGATCCAGAACATCATCGAGTACATCGAGGAGCAGGAGACCATCGAGGGCGCGCCCGACCTCAAGGCCGAGCACCTCCCGGTCTTCGACTGCGCGTTTCGGCCGGCGCGCGGGGTGCGCTCGATCCATCCGCTCGGCCACGTGCGCATGATGGCGGCCGTGCAGCCGTTCATCTCCGGCGCGATCTCGAAGACCATCAACGTCCCGGAGAACGCGACCGTCGAGGACATCGAGCAGGCGTACATCGAGGCCTGGAAGCTCGGCTTGAAGGCGGTCGCCATCTACCGGGACGGCTGCAAGAAGACCCAGCCGCTCAACACCTCGAAGGCGGCGCCGGCGGGTGAGACGGCGCCGGCGGCGCAGCCGGTGCGGCGCCGGCTCCCGGCCGATCGCCCGGCGCTCTGCCACAAATTCGACGTTGCCGGCCACGAGGGCTACCTGCACGTGGGCTTCCACGAGGACGGGACGCCCGGCGAGATCTTCATCAAGATGGCCAAGGAAGGCAGCACCGTCTCGGGCCTCATGGACACCATTGGCGTGCTCACCTCGATGGCGCTCCAGTACGGGGTGCCGCTCGAAGTGCTGGTCTCCAAGTTCAGCCACGTGCGCTTCGAGCCGTCGGGCTTCACCAAGAACCCCGACATCCCGATGGCCAAGTCGTTGATCGACTACGTCTTCCGCTTCCTGGGGACGCGCTTCCTCGGCCGGGAGGCCGGCGAGGCCGCCGAGCCGCAGACGGGGACCCGCAGCGAGCCGGCCCGGCCGCCCCTCGAGCTGATCCGGGGCACGGGCAAGCGCACCGAGGCGATCACCTTCGACCCCCAGGCCGACGCGCCGAGCTGTCCCGACTGCGGCTCGCTCATGGTGCGCAACGGGTCCTGCTACAAGTGCTTCAACTGCGGGGCGACCAGCGGCTGTTCCTGAGTCCGCGTCGCCCCGACGGCGGGGGTGGTGGCGAGTGGGCGAGCGCGGCCTCGGCGGACGAGGCCGCGCTCGCCGGGCGGGGCGCGGGACACCCTTGACAGGTGAAAGTCGAGCCCTATAAGGGCCGCACGGCACGGCGCAGAGCGCCTTTTCGCATGGCCGACACGCTCAAATTCACGGAAGATCACCTCTGGATTCGGGTCGAAGGCAAGCGCGCCCAGCTCGGCATTTCCGACTATGGACAGACGGAGCTCGGCGAGGTGATCGCGCTCGAGGTCCCCGACGTGGGCGACGAGCTCGAGCGCGGTGAGCCCTTTGGCGAGGTCGAGTCGGTGCGCACGGTCTCCGAGCTGGTGGCGCCGGTGAGCGGGACGGTCACCGCCATCAACACCGAGCTCGAAGAGCACCCGCGCATCGTCAACGAGGATCCGCTGCACGAGGGCTGGCTGGTCGAGATCGAGCTGGCGGACGAGAGCGAGCTCGAAGACCTGATGGACCTCGACGAGTACGAAGAGTACGCCGGCGAGCAGCAGGGCGACTGAGCGCGATCAGCGCGCCGCGCCCGCAGCCGGCCGCCGGAAGCGGTAGACCACCTCGTCGGGACGCACGAGCCCCAGCTGCTCGCGCGCCAGCGCTTCGAGCCCTTCGCCACTGCGCACGCGCGCGATGGCGGCCTCGAGGTCGTGCGTTTCGCGCGCCAGCCGCAGCGTCTCGGCGCCCACCCGATCGCGTTCGCCGCGGCGCTGCAGCCACACGAGCACGCCGCTGTCGCCGAAGAGCGTGGAGGCGCCGAGCCACACCATCAGCGCCGCGGTAAGCAAACCCAGGATTTGGCCGCGGCCCGGAGACACCACCACGGCGACTGCTAGCGGAAACGCCGCGGGGAGGCAACGCGGTGGTAAAACGACCTGCTACTTCGTGCCCGGTACGGGCAGGAACGGTATTCTAGGCGTCTGATCCATTCGATTTCGTTCGGGTCCCGTTTAGAATTTTTTTTCCAAAACATCGGTCCGCCCTTGACAATGCCGTTGCGTCCGCTGTAGAGTCTGCGCCGTTGATGGGAGCTGGGGTGGGGATGGAGGATTCTCGCCTGGGAGAGCTTCCGCGGAAGGGGGGCGCGGAGACGTCCCGAACTTCCACAGACTAAACGAGGAGGTTGGCTATGGCGGCAAAGAAGAAGGCGAAGGCTGGCAAGAAGAAGGCTAGCAAGAAGAAGAAGTAGTTCCTGTCTGGTTCGTTCGATAGGCACGTAGTAACCGAGATTTCGTAACAAAACACGATTTCATCTCAGGCGAGATCGAGCCCCCTCGGGGGTTCGGAGAAAGGCCCCGGCGTGAGCCTGGGGCCTTTTTCGTTGGGATAGCTCCCGTGCGCGCGCCGCTGCCGGTGGTTGCGGTTCATCCCGAAAGCCCGCGCTACGGGGTCCCGCTGGTTTTCCTGCCGGGCCTCTGGTCGGGGCCCGGCGTCTGGCAGCGTGCCGCCGGGCTTCTGGCCCACCGCGGCTGGCAGGGCTGGATCGTCGACCCGGCCGGGCGGGGCGGCGTCGGCGCCCGAGCCGACGCGCTGGCCGCGCTCCTCGGCGAGCTCGGTGCTCCCCCGGTGCTGGTGGCATCGGATGGGGCCGGAGTGGTGGCGGCCGAAGCC
>DATMAZ010000193.1:0-2026 GCA_035559675.1 Candidatus Limnocylindria bacterium | reverse complement strand
CCGTCGCCGCGGCGGCAGCCGCGGCCAGGGACGCCGGCACCGTGGCGCTCGCCGGCGCGGCCGCCGCGCCGATCTCGCGCTCGCCTTCCTCGTACGCCTCGCGGAACAGATCGCGCATCGCGCCGCCGAAATCCATCTGGTCGGCGAGCTCGACGCCGAGCTCGCGGGCGAGCCGCGCGGCCCGTCCGCTCGCGCGGACGAGCGTCTCGAAGGGGAGCAGCTCCTTCGTGTACTGGAAGTGGTAGCCCGCCCGCTCCCAGTCGAGCGTGACGCTGTCGGAGTAGTTGAGGGGTCGGAGCACCATCCGGTCGACGTTCAGCTCGGCGCACAGCCGGACGAAGGCGTCGAGTTCCCCGAGGTTGCACCTCATCGGCATGAAGACGAGGTGCACGCGCGGCAGCCGGCCGCGCCCGCCCTTCGCCTCGACGAGGCGCCGGAGATTGCGGAGGATCTTCTCGAAGGTGTCGTTGCGGAGCCGGGCATAGGTCTCCGGCGTCGCGGCGTCGAGCGAGACGTAGAGATCGATCGGCCGGCCGACGAGCTTCTGGATGTTGCGGTCGGTCAGAATTTGCCCGTTGGTCGTGATCTCGAGCGCCTTGCCGGCGTGGCCGAAGACGTCGAGCAGCTCGTCGAGGTTCCGCATCATGAACGGCTCGCCGATCGAGCAGTTGACGAGGCTCGCCGCGTTGTCGAAGAACTCGCCCCATTCCCGCAGCGTTTCTGGCGTGAAGGGCACCTCTGCGTTCGATCCCTCGAGGCGCTTGCTGTAGTCCCACTCGCAGTAGACGCACGGCGGCTTGACGTTGCACGCACCGTGCAGGTCGATGCCGAGGCTCGGCGGCGTCGAGCGGAGGGCGGTACGGCCGGCGAGCAGCTCCTCGAGGTTCAGCCTCGTGTTCTCGGACTGGCGGCGGATGCGCTCGTGCCGCTCCGGATCCTTGTGGAGGCGCGCGTCGCGGATGCGCACCGAGAGCGTCCGCGGGTCGGCCGGATGGTAGGCCTGCGGGAAGATCTTGCTCGCGCGCAGCTCCGCGGCGTCGACGCCGCCGGGGAGCGGCAGCGAGAGCGGCGCCCACCCCTGGGGCAGCGGGCAGTCGTGGGTGCGTCCGCCCGCGGTGACGATCAGGTGCTGCGAGAGATCCCGGAACTCCGAGAGCACCCAGAGCTCCAGATAGCGCTCGTCGGCGTCCGGCGCGAAGCGCAGCAGCCCGCGTCCGGACATCCAGCGGAAGCCGTACTCGCCGTCGTGCTCCTCGGCGTAGAAGCCCTCGTCGAAGCAGGCCTCGACGGCGGTGGCGAGGAAGAGCGGCAGGGGCCGCGCCGCTCCCGTACCGAGAATCCTGAACTGCGGCATCCCGAAGACGCCGCCTAGTCTACCCGGACTCGCAAGAGTGTTGACACCGCAGAAAACCATGGAGGGCCACCGGCCCTATCCTTCCCAGAGTGCGAACCACGGCAAGGCCAGCACTGTGGGAGGAGGCGCCGATGATCCTCGAAAACAGCATACTGGCGATGCGGCTGCGCGTCGTGGTCCGCGCGGCGGAACTCGCGAACGTGACGGCGGCGTGCCGCGAGGCGGGGATCAGCCGCACGCTGTTCTCCCGCTGGCGCCGACGCTTCGAGCGCTATGGGCGGGAAAGGTTGCACCCCCGACGCCGGCGGGCGCGGCCAGGCCGGCCGTCCCAGGTGCCCCATGTCGAACGCCTGGTGGTGGGCCAGGCCCTGGCCTGGCCGACCTGGGGCTGCCGGCGGGTGAGCCTGCAGCTGAGCCGTGACAGCGAACCGCCGGGGCTTTCGGAACCCAGAGTACTTGAAGATCGCCACCTACTTACACTGCGGAGGGTTCGATCTCTACCCACACGAAAGCCGGCAGAGCCAATTCTAAGGCCGCAGCCGGTACAGCATCCGCGGGTAGGGAATGGCCTCGCGGACGTGCTCGAGGCCGCAGATCCACGCGACGACCCGCTCGATGCCCATGCCGAAGCCGCTGTGCGGCACGCTCCCGTACCGCCGCAGGTCGAGGTAC